>PLTC01000012.1 GCA_003165295.1 Rhodospirillales bacterium
CGTCTTTGGTGTCCCGCAACGGAACGTGATTCAGCCAGCGGTAGATGAAGGTACTTTTCTTTCCGGGCTGGTGGATGACTTGACGGTGCTCGGTCAGTTCGGCGCCTTCAAGATGTTCGGTGATCGTCTTGTGCGAGCTTGGCTTGCAGGTCAGGATGAAGGCGCCGCCGCTGGCCTGAATCGCCTCGGCAATCGGCTGGCAGGCATAAAGGTCGTCGCCGAGATAGACCGGCCGGAACGGCGCCAGGGTAGCACCAACGCGGGTCAGCCAACGCTTGGCCGCGGCACGTTCGCAGTCCTGCTTTTCCGCTCCGTCCCGGGGCGTGATGAACGCCGGCGGCAGCGGCAGGACCCGCTGCCGTGCCGCCGTGACCGGTGACGACTGCGATCTCCGGGTGTATACCCGAGGATCAATCGCCCCCGGCTTCAGGAGGCCGCCATGGCCGACGCCGTACCCGACGTGCTCGCCCGTATCTGCGCCGACAAGCGCGCCCATGTCGCCGAGCGCAAGGCTGCCGTCCCCCTCTCGGAACTCGATCGCCAGGCGCTCACCGCCGGCCCGGTGCGGCGGTTTGCCGCCGCCCTCCGGCAGGCCATCACCCTCGAGGGCTACGGCCTGATTGCCGAGATCAAGCGCGCCAGCCCCAGCAAGGGATTGATCCGCGCCGACTTCGATCCGCCGATGCTGGCCCGGGCCTATCAGACCGGCGGAGCCGCCTGCCTCTCGGTGCTCACCGACAAGCCCTACTTCCAGGGCGACGATTCCTTCCTGCGCGCCGCCCGCGACACCTGCGGCCTGCCGGTGCTGCGCAAGGATTTCATGCTGGAGCCCTACCAGATCGCCGAGTCCCGGGCGCTGGGCGCCGATTGCGTGCTGCTGATCCTGGCCGCCCTGAGCGACGCCCAGGCCGCCGAGCTGGCCGCCGCCGCCCACGAATACGGCATGGCGGTGCTGGTGGAGGTTCACAATCGCCACGAGCTGGAACGCGCCGCCACCGTGGCCTCGGAAATGATCGGGATCAACAACCGCAATCTCAGGACCATGACCGTCGACCTCGAGACCTCGCTGACCCTGGCCCCCCACATTCCCGAGGACCGGCTGGCCATCGCCGAAAGCGGCATCGCCGATGCCGGCGACCTCGCCCGGCTGGCCGCGGCCGGCATCCGCGGCTTTCTGGTCGGCGAATCGCTGATGCGCCACGCCGATGTCGCCGCGGCGACCCGCGCCCTGCTGCACCGGCCGCCGCCGCCGGTCGGCCCGGAGCATTGACCCGCCAATCCTGACCGCGGTATCGGTGGCGGCGCCGGCCATTTCACCACCGGAACAAGGCGGCAGGTCCGACCCGCCCGAAGCGCCACCCTGTGGAGCGCCACGCCGTCGATCGGACGTGCCACGACCCTGACCCTGGTACCAAAACCTCCGCTACGATCTCCGGGGCAAGGCACCCTGGTCCTGGAACACAAGAGGTCCCGCATGATTTCCGTCACCGATGCCCTCGCCCGCGTCACCGCCGCCTTCGCGCCATTGCCCGCAGAAACCGTGAGCGTCGCCGAATGCCTGGGCCGGGTACTGGCCGAACCACTGGTCGCCCGCACCACCCAGCCGCCCAACAACGTCTCGGCCATGGACGGTTACGCCGTGCGCGCCGACGACTTCCAACGGCGCCTGCCGGTCCGCCTCCACGTCATCGGCGAAGTGGCGGCGGGCCAGGGCTTCCGCGGCGCGGTCCATCCCGGTGAAGCGGTCCGCATCGCCACCGGCGCCACCATGCCGTCCGGCACCAACGCGGTGGCGGCCCAGGAAATCGCCCAACTGGATGCCGACGGCCATATCACCGTGGCCGAGGTGGTTCCGGCGGCCCGGCATGTCCGCCCGGCCGGCATCGACTTCACCGCCGGCCAGATCTGCCTGCCCGCCGGCAAGACCCTGACCGCCCGCGACGTGGGCCTGATTGCGGCCATGAATGTCCCGTGGCTGCCGGTCCGACGCCGGCCCCGGGTGGCGATTCTCGCCACCGGCGACGAGGTGGTGCTGCCCGGCGAACCGCTGGGCGCCCACCACATCGTCAGCTCCAACACCCTCGCGCTGATGGCGCTGGTGACCGCATCCGGCGGCATTCCGGTCCATCTGGGGGTGGCTCAGGACAACGCCGAGTCGCTGCTTGCCTGCGCCGCCGCCGCCGAAGGGACCGACCTGCTGGTCACCACCGGCGGCGCCTCCATCGGTGACCACGATCTGGTTCACCGGGTGCTCGGCCGTCAGGGCGGAACCGTCGACTTCTGGCGGGTGGCCATGCGTCCCGGACGACCGCTGTTGTTCGGCCGGGTCGGCTCGGTGCCGCTGCTCGGCCTGCCCGGCAACCCGGTGTCAAGCCTGATCACCGCCCTGCTGTTCGTCCGCCCGGCGCTGCGGGTGCTGTTGGCGCAACCGCCCGATGCCGGCCTGCCGCCCACTGCCCGACTCGGCCTGCCGCTGCCCGCCAACGACGAACGCCAGGCGTATCTGAGGGCCAGCCTGGGCTGGGACGCCGGCGGCGACCTCACCGCCACCCCGTTCGCCCAACAGGACAGCGGCATCCTCAGCACCCTGGCCTCGGCCGACTGCCTGATCATCCGCCCGCCCGGGGCGCCCGCCGCCGCAACCGGCGACCGGGTCGAGATTCTGCGGCTCGACGGCGGCCACCTCAGCACCTGACCCCTTGCCCCGACCCAGGGCCCCGCATCCGGCAAAGCGCCCGCCGCCGCCGGCCGCGGTCGGCCGGGCAAGGGGCGGCACCACCGCGATGCAAACCGGTTCCGACGTGAACCGGGGGTCGCGATAGGGGCTTGACGTCGCTCGCGAACCAACCTAGAACATAAGCCAGCGTTTTGCTTTTGTTCGTCGTGGCCCGCCGGCAACGTCACGGGAAAGAGGGGGATTGGACATGCTGACCCGAAAGCAGCAAGAGCTGTTGCTCTTTATTCACGAACGCCTGCAACAGGGCGGGGTATCGCCTTCCTTTGACGAAATGAAGGAAGCCCTTGGTCTGCGGTCCAAGTCGGGGATTCATCGCCTGATTGTCGGGCTGGAAGAGCGCGGCTTCATCCGCCGTCTGCCTCACCGCGCCCGCGCCCTCGACGTGGTGCGGTTGCCCGACGGCATCGGCGGCGGCGGCAGCGGCGGCAGCGAGATCACCGGGACCCGGCCCGCGGCGCCGTCCGCACCCCGGTTCCAACCCAATGTCATCAAGGGCGGCTTTGCCGGTATCCTGCCCGGACGTGCGGTGGCGGCCGAGGTCGAAGCGGTCACGCTGCCGCTTTATGGCCGCATCGCCGCCGGCACCCCCATCGAGGCCCTGCGCGACCACACCGCGACCATCGCCATCCCGGCCAGCCTGCTGGCCGAGGGCGAGCATTACGCCCTGGAGATTGCCGGCGATTCCATGGTCGATGCCGGGATTCTGGACGGCGACACCGTGATCATCCGGCGCTGCGACACCGCCGAAAGCGGTCACATCGTGGTGGCCCTGATCGACAACAACGAGGTGACGCTGAAGCGGTTGCGCCGCAAGGGGCAGGCCATCGCCCTGGAACCCGCCAATCCGGCCTTCGAAACCCGGATTTTCGGAGCCGATCGGGTGCGGGTTCAAGGCCGGCTGGTGGGATTGCTTCGCCACTATTGACCCTTGTCCCCGCGCCCGCCGGCCGGCATCCCTCGCCCTGCCGGACCACGGGCAAGCGGGGCCATGGGCATGCGGAGAGCCGGGTCCGCCGCATGACAGAGTATGCCGCCGGTGGGATCAGCGTAACAGGGTGTCGAGACCCTGGCACGGACGGCAAAGGAGCACTGATCATCCCCGCCTGCGCCTTTTTCATGATTTCCGCCGTCGTGGTGACGCGGTCGTGGACCGGAACCGGGCCACGGTCACAGCGTATCGTGGTTTTCGCAGCGCGGAAACAAGGGTCTCGAGTCGCTCACCGTTGACTCCCTGACTTTTTTCTTGGTATATTATTTGTATTGAAAGGGTAGCGGTCCGAATCGGGTAAATTGAAGGATAAATTTGATTGAAAAATTCTGCCGGGTAGGGCTTCCGGACGTCGCTTGATGGTCGCTCAAGCTCCCGAGGGCTGTTACCCCGTTGATCATGGTGCTGCCATGAATGCGGACGAAAAACGTAAAGTGCAGGATACCCTGCTCCGCTCTGCCGACGCGGTCATTCGAGAGATGCGCGCCCAGGCCGACGGCGGGCAGTTGGACAACCTCAGCCGATGCGCCGACAAGATTCAGGAACTGACCAGAATCAAGGAGTTTCCCAACCAGCGGGCGCAGGAGGTTCAGCGGTCGGTCAAGTTCATTCTGCGCGACGCCTACGCCCGGCGCGTCGGCGATTTGATGGCGGAACTGAACCGCCGACTGCACAACGGCGACGAAGACGCGAGAAAGGACCTGCTTGGCAAGGTCAGGCAGCATATTTCGCTGGCCGTCCAGTTCGGCGCCGACGAGGAGTTTCGGAGCAGCGTCGACCGACACTTGCAGGTCATCGAACTGACCACCGACGGGGGCATCGACAAGCAGGCCAAGGCCGAGGCGATGCGCCGGACCGAGTTGCGCGATACCGCCAGCCGGGCCCCCGGCGGCAAGGAGCGGCGTCGCGCGATCCGCTATGCGGACCCGGTACTGACCATCGAACTGGATGGCGAGAAATACACCACCCTCAACTGGTCGACCCGCGGCCTGTTGCTGGACAACTTCACCCTGCCGCTGCGGCTGGGCACCGACGTTCGGATCACCCTGTCGTGCGAGGAGGTTCCCGGCGGCGGCCGGACCTGGGCGCGGGTGATCCGGCGGGTTCGCGAGCGTCACGAGCTGGCGCTCGAATTCCCGGATATTTCGACCGTGGTGCTCGGCCTGATGCACGAGATGAAACTGGCAGGCATCCGCCCCGATCCCTGCTGAGTCCGCCGCCAAAGCCCGGAAAACAGGCCGATGCCGCCCCGTTGGGCAGAACGGCGGCCCTGCGCGGGCTTCGCTGGTACCCGCCATCCTGGTGGCGTATTTCTTGCGCAGTCCCGGCACCGGCCGTCATATCGACCGGTCGGGGCCACCGCCAGCGGACGGAAACACGTCATGGTGCGAACCAATGAAGGTTGAGAGACTGTCGGACCCGCCCGCCGATGATCCGGGGAGCGACCCGGCGCTCGTTTCGGATGAGGACGGCCGCTACCGCAGCATTTTCGAAAACGCTGTGGAGGGCATCTACCAGACCACCGTGGATGGCCGCTATTTGCGGGTCAATCCGGCCCTGGCCCGGATGTACGGCTACGACCGGCCGGCGCACTTGATTGCCGGCCTGACCGACATCGCAAAACAACTCTATGTGGACCCGCGGCGACGCGAAGCCTTTGCCCGGGCCATGGCCGGTGAAGGCGTCGTCAAGGACTTCGAGGCCCAGGTCCACCGGCAGGACGGAAGCGTGATCTGGATCGAGGAAAACGCCCGGTGCGTGCGCGACCGCAATGGAGATATTATTTATTACGAAGGCATGGTGACCGACATCTCGGCACGCAAGGCATCCGAGGAACAGATTCGCCTGCTGGCCACGGTCTTCGAGAGTGTCTCCGACGGCATTCTGGTGATCGACCGCGCGCTCACGGTCTGCGCCGCCAACCCGGCCTTTACCCGCGTCACCGGTCAGGACCGGGAACACCTGATCGGCCGGGCGCCCCGGCTTTCCGCGCCCGGCTTCGAGGAACGGGGCCTGATCGAGCGCATCTGCCGGCTTGCCGACGACACCGGCCAGTGGCGCGGCGAACTGGGATGCGTCCGCCCCGACTACCAGCCTTTTGCCGCCTGGGTCTCGGTGACCACCGTCCGCAATCCCGACGGCCGGACCGAATTCTTCGTGCTGGCCTGCTCGGACATTACCGAGCGCAAGCAGCAGGAGGATCGCATCCGCTATCAGGCCAATTTCGACGCGCTGACCAACCTGCCGAACCGTCGTTTTCTGCATGAACAGTTGGATCAGGCGATCCGGCTGGCCGCCCCCGGGAGCAAGCGCATTGCGGTGGCCTTTCTCGACCTCGATCGCTTCAAGCAGATCAACGACTCCCTCGGTCACCGGGCCGGTGACGCGCTGCTGAAGCAGGTGGGACGGCGACTGCGCAGCGCCAGCCGGGCCACCGATATCGTCGGACGCTATGGCGGCGACGAATTCGTGATGATCTTCCCCAATATCGACGGCCGCTTTTCCGGGTCGTTTCTCGCGGAGAAACTGCTGTATTCCTTCAGCGATCCCTTTCAGTTGCCGGAACGGGAATTGTTCTGCCTGCCCAGCATCGGCATTGCATTCTATCCCGACAATGCCGAAACCGCCGAGGGTCTGATCCGCTGCGCCGATCTGGCCATGTACCACACCAAACGCTCCGGCCCCCGCCGCTACAACCTGTTTTCCGAGGAGATGCAGCAGCAATCGTCGCGGCGCCTGGACATCGAACACGACCTGCGCCACGCCATCCAGCGCGACGAATTCGTGATGCACTATCAGTCCAAGTTCGACCTTGAGACCGGGCGGGTGGTGGGTGCCGAGGCGCTGGTCCGCTGGACCCATCCTTCCGGAATACTGATTCCGCCCGGCGAGTTCATTCCGATTGCCGAGGAAGCCGGCCTGATCGCCCAGCTTGGCGAACTGACGCTTCGGCAGGCGTGCCGGCAGACTCAGGCCTGGCGGGCCTCGGGGCTGTTGCTGGAAGGGATCGCGGTCAATCTGTCGGCGCGGGAGTTCTACGATTCGCGAATCGTCCGGCTGGTGCGGGAGGTTCTCGACGAAACCGGGCTGCCGCCCGAGGTCCTGGAACTGGAACTGACCGAAGGCGCGATGATGATCGACATGGACCGCGGGGTCGACACCCTGCGCCGGCTCAAGGCGCTGGGAGTGCGGCTGGCCATCGACGACTTCGGCACCGGGTACTCGTCTCTCGCCTACTTGCGTCGATTCCCGGTGGACGAGCTGAAGATCGATCGGTCGTTCATCGCCAACCTGGACTCCGACCCCTACGACGCCACCCTCGTGG
>PLTC01000286.1 GCA_003165295.1 Rhodospirillales bacterium
CGCGCGGCGCTGGCGCTGCTCCAGGCCGCGGGCGAGCCGGTCAAGGAGGACGCCTGGATTCAGGCCACCGACCAGACCACCGACCAAAGCGCCGGCGCTGCCGCCGCCGCGGTCCCGTCGCCGGCCCTGTGGCAGACGCTCACCGCCGCGACCGCCGGTCACCGTGTGGGCGAGGTGGTGCTGGTGGCGCTGACCATGCTGGGCGGCGGCGGACCGCAGACGTTGCCGCCGGTGGTGCTGGCCCAGGTCGTGACCAGCCTGCGCGCGGTGGGTCTGGCCGCCGACGCCCGGGGTCTCGCCCGGGAAGCGGTCGTGGCGTTGCTCGACTGATGGGCCGGTCCGCCCGGATTTCCTTTGCCGGCCTACCGCCGGAGCTGGATGCCTTTCTCGACATGCTGGTGGCCGAACGGGGGGCGGCGGCCAATACCCTTCAGGCTTATCGGCGCGATCTTGCCGACACCGCGGGCTGGCTGGCCGCGAACCGCGGGGCCGGGCTGGTGGCGGCCGGCTCCGACGATCTGCGCGGCTATTTCGAGCACCTGCACGGGATCGGGGCGACCACCGCCACCGTGGCCCGACGGCTGGCGGCGCTTCGCCAGTTCTACCGCTTTCTGTGTTCCGAGGGCCGGCGGGTCGACGACCCGGCCTCGGCCCTCGACAGTCCGGCCCGCGGCCGGTCGCTGCCCAAGATGCTGGACGAGGACACGGTGAAGGCGCTGATCGAGGCCGCGGGCAGACACGAACCGGGGCCGGAGCGGACGCGGCTGATTGCGGTGCTGGAACTGCTGTACGCCACCGGTCTGCGGGTCTCGGAACTGGTCGGCCTGCCGCTGTCGGCGGCCCCGGCCAAGGCGGAGTGGCTGATCGTCCGGGGCAAGGGCGGCAAGGAGCGGATGGTCCCGCTGTCGCCGCCGGCCCAGGCGGCGCTCCGGGACTGGCTCGCGGTCCGTACCACGTTCCTGCCCACCGGCAGCGCCGCCGCCGTCACCCGGGCCAAACGCTTCCTGTTTCCCTCGGCCAGCGCCGACGAAGGCCATCTGACCCGCCAGCGGCTGGCCCAGCTGCTGAAGGAACTGGCGGGCAAGGCCGGGATCGATCCGGCGCGGCTCAGCCCCCATGTCCTGCGCCACGCCTTCGCCACCCATCTGCTCGACCATGGCGCCGATCTGCGCAGCGTCCAAAAGATGCTGGGGCACGCCGACATCGGCACCACCCAGATCTATACCCACGTCACCAGCGAGCGCCTGAAACAGACGGTGTCGGACCACCATCCCCTGTCCGCGGCGCGCAAGCCCCGGAAGAAAAGCGAGCCGGCCGCGGACTGATGCCGGTTGTTTTCCGTGGAAACAAAGGGTCAGCCATGGCCTCCCGGGACCGCGGGCATCCTGCCCGCCCTTCACAAGCCCCCCGAAGATCGGCAACCCTCTGATCTTGCGGCAACAAGCGGGCAGGATGCCCGCGCTCCCGGGAAATTCCCGACACCCCGGAACCCGGGAGGCTCCGGCGCAAATTCCCACGCTTCTGGACTCCGGAAACGGCCCCCGCTACTGACCAAGCCGCTTGAGCTTGGCTTTTGCGTCCGGGAGTCCCTGCTCGGCGGCCTTGCGGTACCAGCCCACGGCTTCAGCCTCGTCCTCGACCACCCCACGCCCGTTGTCCAGCATGAGCCCCAGGTTGTTTTGTGCGACGGCATTGCCCTGGTCGGCGGCCTTGCGGTACCAGCCCACGGCTTCCGCCTCGTCCTGGGCAACCCCGCGCCCGGTCGCCAGCAAGCGCGTCCGACTGTCTGTCGTCGTTCCCGGTCATTTCCGCCCCGCGTTCCCTCGCCGACCCTGGACCGCAGGGTAGCCGTTCGCCACACCAGGGCGCAACAGGCCTCGCACCTCGAGCCTGTCCCGGGAACCGGCCGGTTGCCTGCACGAAATCTGCACAGGATTCCTTGAATTCTGCACATCTCGCCGAACCACCCTGCATACCGGGCGGCTATCGTGGGCGGATGAAGCGAACCGACCCGCGCCCGATCCGGGCGTTGCCCCGCAGATTGCTTGAAGACGGCTGGTGGCTGGCGACGCCGCCACGGCCCGACCCCGCGAAAATCATTCCCTTTCCTTCCGGCCGTGGCGCCGGATCCAGAATAAAAGGGTTCACCGTGACCGATCGCCTTCCGGGAGAAAAAAATCGATGAGCACAATTCAGACGACGTTATGGCGTCCGCCGGTGCGGTTCTGCCGGATTCCATCTCGATCCGGCCTGGTCGCCGCCGTGCTGTGCGTGGCCGGGGCGGACCTGCTGTTTTGGGGTCATCCGGTCGGGGTGTCCCTGGTGGTGTTCCTGAGCGGCCTTGCGGTGGTCACGCTGCTCGGCAATCCGATCGGACGCCGGCGCGGCAACGGCATCCTGGCGCTGGCGGTGCTGGTTGCCGGTCTTTTGCCGTTGATCGAGGATGTGAACGGGCTTTCCATCCTGTTTGGCGTTTCCGGCACCGCGCTCTTCGCCCAAATTCTGGTCTCACCACCCGGGCTGCCCTGGGCGACCCGGCTGGGCGAGGCCCGCACCCTGCTGCTGAGCGGTCCCTGCCGGTTGATGAAGGACGGGGATCGTCTGTTCCCGGCCGCAACCGGCGGCGGCCGGAGCAACCCGATGCTTCGGGTCCTGGCGAACTGGTGCGTGCCCATCGTCTGCCTCGCGCTGTTCCTGGCCCTCTTCGCCTCGGCAAATCCGTTGATCGAAGGGTGGTTCGCCGATATCGATATCGGCCGCCTTGCCGCCCTCGCCTCACCCTGGCGCATTCTGTTCTGGCTGTCGATTTTGGTCGCCGTCCGCCCGCTGATCCCGGTGCCGCTCCGCCGCAACCGTCCGGCTCCCCCCGCGGCGTCGCCGGCGGCGACCGATCCCCACGGCTTCCTGGGGGAGGCTGCGGTGGTGCGGTCGCTGGTTCTCTTCAATGGGGTGTTCGCGCTCCAGACCGGGCTCGACCTCGCCTATCTGTGGGGCGGGGCGGCCTTGCCCGACGGCATGAGCTATGCCGCCTATGCCCACCGCGGCGCCTATCCGCTGGTGGTGACCGCCTTGCTCGCCGCCGGTTTCGTGCTGGTGGCCATGCGGCCGGGCGGGCCGGCCGGGCACTCGCGTCTCATTCCGCTGCTGGTGCTGGTCTGGATCGGGCAGAATATTCTGCTGGTGATTTCGTCGATCCGGCGGCTCGAACTCTATGTTGCCGCCTGTTCGCTGACCGAATTGCGGCTCGCGGCCATGATCTGGATGATGTTGGTGGTGATCGGTCTGGTGCTGATCACGGTTCGGATCGTGTGCCACCGGCCGGCGGGCTGGCTGGTCGCGGCCAATGGCCGGTCGGTGATGCTGGCGTTTTATCTTTGGTGCGTCGTCGACAGTGACGGCATCATCGCCGGCTACAATGTCGCCCATTCTGCCGAAATCGACGGCGAAGGCCCAAACCTCGACGTGGGGTACCTCGCCGCTCTCGGCCCCGCCGCCATTCCGGCCATGGACGACGCCCTGCGCCGTCTGCCGGCGGGCGACGACGCCCATTGGCTCTCCGAGCGCCGGACCGCGTTGGCGACCGCTTTCAGGGCGGACCACAAGAACTGGCGCACCTGGAGCTTTCGGGCCTGGCGCCTGAAGCGGTATATGGCAACCATCGGCGCCGTGACGCCGGTTCGGCCGAACGACCCGTGGCGGATCACCCGATGACGGCCTATCGCATACTCGTGGTTGACGACGATCCCAACATCCGCGCCGTCATCTGCTTCGCGCTGGAAAAGGCCGGCATGTCGGCCGTCGTCGCCCGCGACGGTGACGAGGCGCTGCGCAGTTTCCGGCAGAGCCCCTGCGACCTGATCGTTCTTGACATCGGCATGCCCGAAACCGACGGCCTCGACGTTTGCCGGCAGCTTCGCAAGTCGTCGGAGGTGCCGATCCTGTTCCTGTCGGCCCGGGACGACGAGATCGATCGGGTGCTCGGCCTGGAAATCGGCGGCGACGATTNNTCACCAAGCCGTTCAGCGCCCGCGAACTGGTCGCGCGGATCAACGTCATCCTCAGGCGCGCCCGCGCCGTCCCGGCCGCGACGCCCGCGACCGGACGGCGGCGGCATGGCGCGCTCGCGGTCGATCCCGCCGCCCATCGCGTCACGATCGCCACGGTCGAGGTTACGCTGACCGCGCTTGAATTTGCGATCCTTTCGGTTTTGCTGGCGCGCCCGGGACAGGTGTTCAACCGGGAGCACATCCTCGACGCCGTCCATGGCGGCACCATCCAGATCTCGGACCGCACCGTCGACAGCCACGTCCGCAACATCCGGGCCAAACTGGCCGCCGCCGGTTGCACTGACGCGATCGAGACGGTCCATGGCGTCGGCTTCCGCCTTGGCCCCTGCGGCTGTCGCGGCGCCAACGGGACGACGCGATGACCGCTGGCTCCGGCCACCCGGTCCGGGCCGCGGGCAAGTGGCGGCCGGGGCTGGGTCTGGTGATGGCCGCGGTGCTGGGCACGGTGCTGGCGTTGCCGCTGCTGGGCCTGCTGTTTTTTCGCGTCTATGAAACCCATCTGGTGCGCGAAACCGAAGCGGAACTGATCGGTCAGAGCGCGGTGTTCGCCGCCGTGGTCCGGCGCGAGATCGAAACCAACCTGCCGCCGGATCTGCCGCTCGGCGCCGCGGCACCCGAGCGGCCGGCCGCCGCCGCCGCCGGCCTCTACCGGCCGGTGCTGCCGCGCCTGGATCTGGCCACCGACCCGGTCCTGCCGCGCCGGCCCGAGGCGCGGCCGCCGGCGGCGCCCAGTTCTGCGGCCTTCCTGGCCCTGGGCGCGCGGCTTACCCCCGACCTGCTCGAAACCCAACGGGTGCCGCTGGCCGGCTTCCGGCTGCTCGACCCCGCCGGCACCGTCATCGGCGGCCGAGACGAGATCGGACAGTCGCTGGCCCATGTGGAAGAGATCGCGGTGGCGCTGACCGGGCGGCCCCGCTCGGCCGTGCGCCTGCGGGTCTCGGCCCATGAGCCGCCGCTGCTGCGGTCGATCAGCCGCGGGACCGGCGTGCGGGTGTTCGTGGCCATGCCGGTGATGGTGCGCGGCCATGTGGCCGGGGTGATCTACGCCTCGCGCACGCCGAGTTCGGTCTTCAAGGACCTGTACCGGGAACGCCGGAAGATCGCCCTGGCCGGCGGCTCCGTCGCGCTGATCACCCTGCTGATCGGTCTACTGTTCCATCGCGCCATTACCGGCCCGGTGCGGGCACTGATCGCCCGCATCCGGGCGATCGAGGCCGGCGATCACACCGCCATCCGGCCGCTGAACCATCACGGCACCGCGGAATTCGCGGTGCTGGCCCAGGGGCTGCTCACCATGGCGGCAAAGCTGACCCGTCGCTCCGACTTCCTGACCGGCTTCGTTGCCCATGTTTCCCACGAACTGAAGTCGCCCCTGACCGGGATCCGGGGCGCGGCCGAACTGCTGCGCGACGATGTCGGAGTGCCCGCGGGCGCGATGAGCGACGGGGAGCGCCGCCGCTTCCTCGACAACATCCTGGCCGACACCCGCCGCCTGACCGCCCTGGTCGGGCGCCTGCGCGAGCTGGCCCGCGCCGAGGCCCCACCGACCCACGGGACCACCCGGTTGGCGATGGTGCTCGCGGAGCTTCGCAGCGCCTTCCCCGCGCTCGCCATCGAGAGCCGGGGCGGACCCGACCCCATGCTGGACCTGTCGGCGGACAATGCCCGGATCGTTTTCGGCCACCTTGCCGATAACGCCGCCCGCCACGGCGCCCGCCACCTGACCATCGAGAGCGCGCACGGCACCGGCGGTTTGCGGCTGACCGTGTCCGACGATGGCAGCGGCATCTCGGCCAACAACCGCGCCCGCATCTTCGACGCCTTCTTCACCACCCGACGCGAAACCGGCGGTACCGGCATGGGACTGGCCATCGTCCGCGCCATGCTCGGCGTCCACGGCGGCGCCATCGAACTGCTGGACACCGGGCGCGGGGCCGCCTTCCTCCTGACCCTCCCGGCGGCGCGGGAGGACGGCGGGTCGGGGTGAACCCCAAGGGGCGCCGGGCCTTACCTTTTACGGCAGGCTCCGGTAAAAAAGGCCGCCCTAAAAATAACATAATAATATTGTATTATCAGTATGCATCGGCAGATATTTTACCGTTGACTTCGATACACATCACCAGTCTAATCGATTTATGCGCTGTTTCACGCCGGGCCGGGCGACGGGCGGCCCCTTGACCGTTTCGGTTTCGGCCCGGCGAGAGGCCCGCGAACAGGGTTGGGGAGAGCGGTCATGAAGCGCGGCTGGTTGGGCATCCTGGTGGCCGGGGTGCTGTTGGTGGCGACGGGCGCGGCGGTGGCCGACCCGGCCAAAGAACTGCGGATCGGTTATCAGAAATACGGGACCCTGACCTTGTTGAAGGCGCGGGGAACCCTGGACCGGCAACTGGCCGCCGAGGGCGTCTCGGTCAGTTGGATCGAATTTCCGGGCGGCCCGCAGTTGCTGGAGGCGCTCAACGTCGGCAGCGTCGATTTCGGGACCACCGGCGAGGCCCCGCCGGTGTTCGCCCAGGCGGCGGGTGCGCCCCTGCTCTATGTCGGCTATGAGCCGCCGTCTCCGCTGGCCGAGGCGATTCTGGTCCCCAAGGACAGCCCGATCCACACCGTGGCCGAGCTGAAGGGCCGGACGGTCGCCCTCAACAAGGGGTCGAACGTCCACTACCTGCTGGTGCGCGCCCTGGAGGCCGCCGGGCTCCGCTACCAGGACATTCAGCCGGTTTATCTGCCCCCCGCCGACGGCCGTGCCGCCTTCGAACGCGGCGCGGTGGATGCCTGGGCGATCTGGGACCCCTATCTGGCCGCGGCGCAGCAGGCGACCGGCGGTCGGATCCTGACCGACGGCAGCGGCCTCGTCAGCAATCATCAGTTCTTCCTGGCGACCCGCAGTTACGTCCGGGACAATCCGACGCTGATCAGGGAGACCCTGGAGGCGTTGCGGGCGGTCGATGAGTGGGCGAAGGCGTCGCCCCGCGATGTCGCGGAAAAATTATCGCCGCTGATCAACATCCCTGCCGAAACCGTCGAAGTTGCGGTCAGACGCTCCAATTACGGACTGCGCTCCCTCGATCCGACGACGGTGACCGAGCAGCAGAAAATCGCCGACACCTTTCAGGCCATCGGCCTGATTCCCAGGAAAATCGTGATCCAGGACGTGGTGTGGACACCCCACCCGTGACCTGGACGGGCTCTGCCTCCCGCCCCCGACCGCCAGGGTCGGCGCCCCCGGCCAGGGGTCACGGGGGGCAGAGCCTTCCCGTCTTTCCCTCCAAGTATCTGTCCCTCCAAGGATCTGCTTCCATGAACATCTTCTGGTTCCTGCCGATCCACGGCGACGGCCGTTACCTCGGCACCAGTTACGGCAGCCGGGCGGTGGACCACGGTTACCTCAAACAAATCGCCGTGGCCGCAGACCAGCTCGGCTATCACGGGGTGCTGGTGCCCACCGGCCGGTCCTGCGAGGACAGCTGGATCGTGGCATCGTCCCTGATCGACGCCACCCGCGATCTGCGCTTCCTGGTTGCGGTCCGGCCGGCAACGATTTCGCCGACCCAGGCCGCGCGCATGACGGCAACTCTGGACCGGCTGTCGGGCGGGCGGCTCTACGTCAATGTGGTGGTCGGCGGCGATCCCGAAGAGCTGGCCGGTGACGGTATCTTCCTGTCCCATGACGACCGCTATGCCCACGCCGCCGAGTTCTTTTCGGTATGGAAGCGCCTGCTGACCGGCGAAGAGGTCAGTCTCGACGGCAAATTCCTCAAGGTTGACGGCGCCCGCCAGTTGTTTCCAACGGTACAGCAGCCTTATCCCAGCCTGTTCTTCGGCGGCTCGTCGGCGGCCGGACACGAGACCGCGGCCGAGCACTTCGACGTCTACCTGACCTGGGGCGAACCACCGGCCGAGGTGGCAAAGAAGATCGAAGACGTGAAGCGTCGCGCCGCGCGTTTCAACCGCACGCTGCGTTTCGGCCTGCGCCTTCATGTCATCGTCCGCGAAACCGACGAAGAGGCCTGGGCCGATGCCGGGCGGCTGATCCGCCATGTGGACGAAGAGGCCATCGCCCGCGCCCAACGCATCTTTGCCCGCTTCGACTCCGAGGGCCAGAAGCGGATGGCGGCGCTCCACGGGGGCAACCGCGGCAGCCTGGAAATCAGCCCCAACCTGTGGGCCGGGGTCGGGCTGGTCCGGGGCGGCGCCGGCACCGCCCTGGTGGGCAGTGCCGAAACCGTGGTGGCGCGGCTCAACGAATACGCCGCGCTGGGCATCGACAGCTTCGTGCTCTCGGGCTATCCGCACCTGGAGGAAGCCTATCGTTTCGCCGAGCTGGCGTTCCCCAGGCTGGCGCTGGCCCGGCCGGCACCGCCCCGGGTCGTGACCGGCGCCAACCTGATCAGCCCGTTTGGCGAAGTGGTGGCCAACGAGGCGTTTCCCCCGGCAATCGGGGGCGTGGTCGGCGGAGCCGCCTCGTGAGCGCGGCGGTCCGGCAGCGGGCGGCGGCGGCGGCGCTCCCCTGGCTGCTGCCGGTCACGGCGCTGGTGGTCTGGCAGGGGCTGGCCTCGGCCGGGCTGATCTCGTCCCGGCTGATGCCGGCGCCGGTCGACGTGGTGCTGGCCGCTTACAGCCTGATCCTGTCGGGCGAACTGGTCCACCATCTCGGGATCAGCCTCGCCCGGGCCGCGGCCGGCTTCGTCGTCGGCGGCGCCATCGGCTTCCTGTTGGGGCTGGTCAACGGGATTTCGCCCCTGGCCGACCGGCTGTTCGACACCTCGGTCCAGATGATCCGCAACATTCCGCATCTGGCGATGATTCCGCTGGTCATCCTGTGGTTCGGCATCGGCGAGGAGGCCAAGCTGTTCCTGGTCGCGCTGGGGGTGATGTTCCCGATTTACCTCAACACCTATCACGGCATCCGCTCCATCGACCGCGGCCTGATCGAGATGGCGGAGAGTTACGGCCTTTCGGGCTGGCGGTTGTTTGTCCAGGTGATCCTGCCCGGGGCGCTGCCCTCGATCCTGGTCGGGGTGCGTTTCGCGCTGGGAATCATGTGGCTGACCCTGATCGTGGCCGAAACCATCTCGTCGTCGTCCGGGATCGGCTACATGGCGATGAATGCGCGCGAATTTCTCCAGACCGACGTGGTGGTGGTGGCCATCCTGCTTTATGCCCTGCTGGGCAAGATCGCCGACAGCGTCGCCCGCCTGTTTGAACGGGGATTCCTGCGCTGGCATCCCTCCTATCAATAACCGTCGACAACGGGAGCAAGACCCATGGTTGCGCTGACTGAGGGTGTGTCCGAACGCCCGGCGCCGCTGGCCCGCGCCCCGGCGGTGGCGCTCCCCGGCGAACAGACCGGCGGCGGCGCGCCGGTGGCGATTCGCGGACTTCGGAAGGCTTTCGGCGCTCTTGACGTGCTCCGCGGCGTGACTCTGGACTTCCGGCCGGGCGACTTCATCGCCGTGGTCGGGCGCAGCGGCTGTGGCAAGAGCACGCTGCTGCGCCTGCTGGCCGGTCTCGAACGGCCGGATGACGGCGAAATCGCCATCAATGGTCGGTCGGTGACCGCGGGCAAGGGCATCACGCGGCTGATGTTCCAGGACGCCCGGCTGCTGCCCTGGCAGCGGGTGCTCGGGAATGTCGGCCTGGGCCTGACCGGCGACTGGCGGCCGATTGCCCGGGCGGCGCTCCGGGAGGTCGGGCTCGAGGGGCGGGCCGACGACTGGCCGGCGGTGCTGTCGGGGGGCCAGCGGCAGCGGGTGGCGCTGGCCCGGGCGCTGGTGACCCGGCCGCGGCTGCTGCTGCTCGACGAGCCGCTGGGCGCGCTTGATGCCCTGACCCGGATCGAGATGCAGGAACTGGTGGAAACCGTGTGGCGGCACGCCGGGTTTACCGCGGTGCTGGTGACCCACGATGTCGCCGAGGCGGTGCAACTGGCTGACCGGGTGCTGATGATCGACCACGGGCGGGTGGTCGCCGACGTGGCCGTCGACCTGCCCCGGCCGCGCGAACGCGGCCATCCTGGCTTTGCCGCCCTGGAAGGCGGTATCCTGGCCCGGCTGTTGGGCCGCCCGGCCGCCAACGATCAAGGGGAAAAATGATAATGTCCGACCACAATGCCGCTCTCGCGGGTAACGGTGACACGATCGGCGGCGGTGGCGGTGACCTGGACCGGGCCGTCGACCTGCTGTTCCTGTCGGCCCGGACTCCGGCCGGCTTTTCCGACCGGCCGGTACCGGTGGAAGTGCTGCACCGGCTCTGGGAGTTGGTTCGGCTGGCCCCGACCGCGTTCAACGGCAGCCCGCTGCGGGTGCTGTTCGTGACCACGCCCGAGGCCAGGGAGCGGCTGCTGCCGGCGTTGTCCAAGGGCAATGTCGACAAGACCCGGAAGGCACCGGTCACGGCGGTGCTCGGCACCGACACCGGCTTTCTCGAGCACCTGCCCCGGCTCTTTCCCCAGGCCGACGTACCGGCGCTGTTTGCCGGCAACCCGACGGCCGCGGAAACCACGGGCCTGCGCAACGCCACGCTTCAGGCGGGGTATTTCATCCTGGCGGCGCGGTTGCTGGGCCTTGCCCCCGGGCCCATGTCCGGCTTCGATGCCCGGCTGGTGGATGCGGCGTTCTTTCCCGACGGCCGGATCCGCGCCAACATCCTGGTCAATCTCGGCTATACCGATGGTGGCGCGCCACGGCCGCGCAATCCCCGCCTGGCGTTCGAGGAAGCCTGCCGCATCGTCTGATGCCCGAGGGCCTTGTGAGCCTGCCTTGATTTCGCAGGGCTCCGCCCCATGTGCGCTAGGATAG
>PLTC01000094.1 GCA_003165295.1 Rhodospirillales bacterium
AGCGCAGGATGTTGCGCTTGGCGCCATAGTCGACGGCGACCACATGAAAGCGCGGCTGGGTGAGCTGACCATAGCCCTCGCCGAGTCGCCACGGCGTTTCGGTCCAGGCATAAGTCTGGCGGCAACTGACCTCCAGGGCCAGGTCCATGCCCTGAAGCCCCGGCCAGGCGGCGGCCCGGGCGTGCAGGGCCGGCAGGTCAAAGTTGCCGTCGGGGCTGTGGCAGATCACGCCGTTGGGGGCGCCGCGGTCGCGGATGCGGCGGGTCAGGCACCGGGTATCGAGGCCGGAAAGGCCAACCAGTCCATAGGCTTTAAGCCAGGCGTCAAGAGGCCGGGTCGACCGCCAGTTGGAGGGCGGGGTGATGTCGGTGCGGATGATCAGACCGCGCGCCGCCGGTGTGGTGGTCTCGACGTCTTCGGGGTTGGTGCCGACATTGCCGATATGCNNGAAGGTGATGATCTGGCCGGCATAGCTGGGATCCGTGAGAATCTCCTGGTAGCCGGTCATTGAGGTGTTGAAACAAACCTCTCCCGCCGCTTCACCGGTGGCGCCGATGCCGCGGCCCCACATCACCGTACCATCGGCCAGGACCAGAACACCGGTCACCCCAATCGGCTCGCCCCCCGCGGTGGCGGCGGCAAAGGCGGGATCAGTCTCGTTCATGTCAGAACCTTGTTGCGCCGGGCCGGGCCGACGGCGTCTCGGAGGCGTCCCGGACGGATGGCACCAGGACCATGACCGCCCGCCGACGCTGGATCGATAGTCAGCCGCCCGTGGCCGGTCAAGCGGTATCTCGCGGATGGACCGCCCGGAACCCGGTCGGAAGCCGGGCCGACGAGGGCTTGCTCCCCTGGTGCCGAATTTAATATGGTTCGATGACGGCGGCCTGCCCTCGGTTCGGTCCCGGATGCCGGCATCGCGACGGTTCGGTCCCGGATGCCGGCATCGCGACGGTTCGGTCCCGGATGCCGGCATCCGGGGCGGCGGGCTGGTGGCGTGCGGACCTGCCCGTCGGAATCCGCGGGGGCCGGACAGGCCGGATGGGCCGGAGCGGTTTCAGGGAAGCGATGTGACAGGGTATGGCAGTTCCTCCGGCTTTCCTTGAAGAACTGCGGGCGCGCCTGCCGTTGTCGGAGGTGATCGGCCGCCGGCTGCGACTGGTGCGCGCCGGCCGCGAGTTTGCGGCGCCATGCCCGTTCCACAACGAAAAAACTCCGAGCTTTACGGTTAACGACCAGAAGGGCTTTTTCCATTGTTTCGGGTGCGGCGCCCACGGCGACGTGGTCGGGTTCGTGATGCGTTACGACCACCTGACCTTTCCCGAGGCGGTGGAGTCCCTGGCCGCGGCGGCCGGGCTGCCGGTGCCGCGCACCGAGCCCGAGGATCGCCGGCGTCACGAGCACCGCAAGGGCCTGTACGAGGTGATCGAGGCCGCGGCCTGCTGGTTCGAGCAACAGTTGCGGACACCGGCGGGCGCGGCGGCGCTGGCCTATCTGCGGCGCCGGGGCCTGGATGAGGAGGCCATCGCGGCGTTCCGGCTCGGCTACGCCCCGGCCGACCGCGGCGCGCTGCGGCCGGCGCTGGAGCGGGCCGGTTTCGCGATCGAGGCGATGGTGGAAGCCGGGCTGCTCAAGCGGCCGGAGAGCGCCGGCGCCCCGTTCAGCTTCTTTCGCCACCGCGTGCTGTTCCCGGTTTCGGACCGCCGCGGCCGGATCGTGGCCTTTGGCGGCCGGCTGATCGAGGGCGACGGCCCGAAATATCTCAACACCGGCGAGACGCCGCTGTTTCACAAGGGCCAGTTGCTCTACGGGCTGTCCCGGGCACGGGCGGCGGCGGCCGAAGGCCAACCGGTGGTGGTGGTCGAAGGCTACATGGACGTGATCGCGCTGGTGCGGGCCGGTTATGCCGGGGCGGTGGCGCCGCTGGGCACGGCGCTGACCGAGACCCAGTTGGAGGCGGTGTGGCAGCTGTTTCCCGGTCGCGACAAGACCCCGGTGCTGTGCTTTGACGGTGACGCCGCCGGCCGGCGGGCGGCGTGGCGGGCGGTGGAGCGGGCGCTGCCGCTGCTGGCCGCCGACCGCTCGGTGCGGGTGGCGTTCCTGCCCGCGGGCGACGACCCCGACAGCCTGATCCGCAGCCGCGGCGGTGCCGCCTTTGGCGCGGTGCTGGCCCGGGCGCGGTCGTTGGTGGACGTGTTGTGGGAGATGGAGACCGCCGAGCGCCGTTTCGAGACGCCGGAGGCCAAGGCCGGGCTGAAGGCGGTGCTGGAGGCCCGGATCGCTCAGATTGCCGACCGCACCGTCCAGGGCTACTACCGGGGCGAGGTCAGCCGGCGGGCGCAGGACCTGTTCTGGGAGTTGTCCCGGAGCCGGCGCCGCCCCGACCATCCGGCCATGGCGGGCCGGGGGCCGGGCCGGCCGGGCGCCCTCCGCCTGGTGACGGGGGCGTCGGCGACGCCGCGCCCGCCCCGGAACGCCAGCCATCGCTGGCACCGGCTGTTGCTGGCCACCCTGATCAATCACCCGAACCTGCTGGAGGAGTTCCACGAGGTGCTGGCCCTGACCGAGATCTCCGACCCCGGGCTTGACGAGGTGCGCCACGCCCTGATCACCCGGGCCGATGGGGTGGCGGCGGTCGGTCCGGCCGATGCCGGATCGGCGTTGCGGGAGTGGCTGGCGAACCAGGGGTTCAAGGACCTGCTGGACGACCTGCTGGCGCCGGGGACCTACGAGAGCCATCGCTTTGCCGCGCCCGGCGCCGACGACGCCGCGGCCCGGCGCGGGCTGGCCGACGGCCACGCGACTTTCTGCCGCATCCGCATCGGTCGTGAACTCGTGGAGGCGGGGAAGCGGTTGGGTCAGGATGGCACTCTGCACAACCTGACCCGGGTGGTGAGGCTGCGGGGCGAACTGGCCTTGTCCGATCCTGATTCGGAAGAACCCGATTGATGCCGGTCGTCGCAGGAGTTCAGGCTTGACGCTGCCGTCGTTCATCGCCAATTGTCACAGGCCGGTATGGTGACAATATAAGGGACGTTGCCGATCGCTGTCGCTGGCAACCGCGCATCAAGAGGGCTCTCGGCGATTTTGGGGGAAATCACGGAACATACGCTCCGCGGATGATCGCCGCGGGCGTCTGCGTGTTTTGTCACTCGAGGGGTGGGGCGTCAGACCGAGGGGGCGTCAGAAGGGCGCTTCGTCACGCAAAAAAAAGGAGTGCGGGGGTGGATTCTGTAGCGGGGGCGGGTGAGACGGGGGTCCGCATGCCACGGAGGTCCGCATTCCAAGGCCGGCGGCGGGTTCGGGGCAGGGTCGTCCGACCGGGGTGAGGCGCGCTGGCGTGATGGATCTACGGTGGGTGCTGTTGGTGCGAAGGGTTGATTCGAGGGCAGGGATCGCATGGCCACGAAAGCGACGAGTAGAGCGGAAGTTCCTGAAAATCGTGAAGAGGGTGGCGAGGGGCCGCTGATGGACGGACTGGTCCAGGCGGTCAAGAAAATGATCGCGCGCGGTAAAGAGCGCGGTTACGTCACCTATGATGAGTTGAATTCGGCCTTGCCGCAAGACCAGTCGTCCTCGGAGCAGATTGAGGACACCATGGCCATGCTGTCGGAGATGGGGATCAACGTCATCGAGAGCGAGGAGACCGAAGAGGGGGCGCCGCCCGAACCCCCGGTGGAAGGAGAAGGCCGGACCTCGGGCAACCTTGACGACGACGATATCGGCCGCACCGACGATCCGGTGCGGATGTACCTGCGCGAAATGGGCTCGGTCGAGCNNATGGGCTCGGTGGAGCTGTTGTCGCGAGAGGGCGAAATTGCCATCGCCAAGCGCATCGAAGCCGGGCGCGAGATGATGATCGGGGCGATTTGCGAATCGCCGCTGACCATCCGCGCCATCATCGGCTGGCATGACGCGCTGGGCGAAGGCCAGATGCTGTTGCGCGACATCATCGACCTGGATGCCACCTATGGTACGGTGCCGTTCGGACCGGCGGTGGTCGAGGGCGGGGAAGAGATGGTGCCGGTCGAGGCCGTCGCCGTGCCCGCTGTCGCCGCCGCTGCCGCCGCCGCGGAAGGCGAAACGGAACCGGAAGGCGAGGGTGAGGTGCCGGCCGCCGAGGCCGCCGAGCCACCCGAACCTGAACCCGGGCCTGAACCCGAACCCGAACCCGAACCCGAGATCGACCTTGAGGGCGAGGCCGATCCCGACAGCGACGAAAACAGCCTGTCGCTGTCGGCGATGGAGGCGGCGCTCAAGCCGCAGGTGCTGGAAACCTTCGCGGCCATCGCGGCCACCTATGAAAAGCTGCACAAGCTCCACGAAAGCCGGCTTTCGGCGATTCAGAAGGGCGAGGACCCCAGCCGCCAGTCGGACAAGAAGTACGAGCGGCTCAAGGGCGAGATGATCGAGCTGGTCAATCAGGTGCGCCTCAACAACGGCCGCATCGAACAGCTCGTCGAGCAGCTTTACAGCCTCAATCGCCGGTTGACCAGCCACGAGGGCAAGCTGTTGCGGCTGGCCACCGACTGCAAGATCAAGCGCGAGGACTTTCTGACCCACTATTACGGCTACGAGCTGGATCCCAACTGGCTGGAGCGGGTGCGCCAGTTGCCGGGCAAGGGCTGGCAACGGATGTTCGAGAAGCACGGCGAGGAAGCGGCCCGGTTGCGCGAGGGCATCGCCGGCATCGCCGAGGAGGTCCGGCTGCCCATCGGCGAATTCCGCCGCATCGTCTCCACGGTGCAGAAGGGCGAGAAGGAGGCGAGCCGGGCCAAGAAGGAAATGGTCGAGGCCAATCTGCGGCTGGTGATCTCCATTGCCAAGAAATACACCAACCGCGGCTTGCAGTTCCTTGATCTCATTCAAGAGGGCAACATCGGCCTGATGAAGGCCGTTGACAAGTTCGAGT
>PLTC01000065.1 GCA_003165295.1 Rhodospirillales bacterium
GAGCCGGGGACGCCGCCGGCGTCGGGGCGCCGCTCATGTGGCGGCACCCTTGCGGGCGAAATTCACACCCATGGTCCAGCGGCCGGCAAACACCAACACGGTGTGCATCAGCTTGCCGAAGGGCAGCCAGATCATCAGTGCCTCCACGCTCAGGATATGCAGGGTCAGCAGGCTGCCGTAGTCGCCGATGGTTTCGCCCGACAGCAGGATGCCGGTCAGAACCGGCAGGAACACCAGCAGCCAACTCACATGATCATCGGCCGTCGACAGCAGCCGCAGCACCGGATGCGTGAGGCGCCTGGCCATCAAGGCGATCATGGCGGCCAGGGTGAGACCGCTCGCGATGACCACCAGGCCCTTGGGCAGGTTGGGCCAGGTCAGCCCGGTGGCCTGATGGATCAGCAGGATGTGCGGCGCCCCGCCGAAGACGACCACGGCCAGCCCGAGATGGAAGACCGCGCTCAGCATCACGCCGACCGCGATCCGGGGCCGGAACGTCGGGCGCGGAATCAGGCGGGACAGGATCAGGAACGCGCCCCGGCCCATCCGTCCCGCCGCCGAATGCCGCGACGCGGCATACCGGGGCCGCCGGCGCAGCAACAGAATCCCCGCCAGCCGCCAGGCGATCCCGGCGATCATGATCAGGGCGGACGCCTGGAGGGCGGGACCGCGGGCGAACTCCAGCAGGGTCATGGCGGCATCTCCTCTCCATCGGTGTCGGTCCGGCGTCGGGCCGAGAGCGCCGCGGCGGCGCCCCCCGCCAGCCCGACGGCGGCGGCGATGCCGGCATTCCGCCACCCGGTCGGGCTGCCGCCCGAAAGCGAGGTGTAGAAGCTGCCCGCGTCCCAGAACTCCGGTTCCGAGCAGCCGAGGCAGCCATGACCGGATTCGATGGGAAAGCTGGTGCCGCCATTCCATTTGAGACTGGCACAGGCGTTATGGGTGATCGGTCCCTTGCACCCCAGTTCGAACAGGCACCAGCCCTGCCGGGCGCCTTCGTCATCGAAGCTTTGGGCGAATTTGCCCTGGTCGTAGAAAGCGCGGCGGTAACACCGGTCATGGATGGTGGTTCCGAACCAGGCGAGCGGGCGCCCGCGGTCGTCGAGAGCCGGCAGGCGCCCGAAGCTGATGAAGTGGACCAGCACGCCGCTCAACACATCGGGCACCGGCGGGCAACCGGGAATGTTGACCACCGGCGTCCCCGAGACCAGGTCCTCGACCCCGACCGCCCCGGTGGGATTGGGATAGGCTTTGGGGATGCCGCCGTAGGCCGCACAGGTTCCGATGGCCAGCACCGCCTTGGCGTCGGCGGCCAGAGTCTCGAGCATGCTGCGGTTGCTGCGTCCGCCGGTCATGGCGTAGACCCCGCCGTCCCTGGTCGGGATCGAACCGTCGATGGCCAGCAGATACCCGCCCTTGTTGGCGGCCACCGCGTCCCGCAACGTCGCCTCCGCCGCCGAACCGGCCGCCGCCATCAGAGTTTCCTGATAATCGAGGGAAATGAAGTCAAAGAGGATCGAGTCGATGGTCGGCCGCGAGGACTGCAACAGCGTCTCCAGGCATCCGGTACAATTCTGAAAGGACAGCCAGATCACCGGGCATCGCTTTGCTTTGGCCAGGTTCGCGGCCATCACCGGCGCAACCCAGGGCGGCAGCGCCAGGCTCGCGGCCATGGCCATCGCGAACCGGAGCAGGCCGCGCCGTCCGATGCCGTGGCGGGCAAGCGCCGCACCCAGGGTTTCGGTGGTGGGGTCCGGCGGCGTCATGGGTCCGCCTGCCACGCCAGGACCGTCCGAACAACCGCACGGCAGGCCGCCGGGAACGACCGCGCCACCGGACCGCTCAGCTGTTCGCCCCAATCGATCCGTTGCGGCTGGATGCCCAGGAGCGCCAGACGCACCGGCGCCCATCCGTCAAGCCGCGCCAGCGTCAACAGATCCACCAGACCGGCCTCGTGCGCGCTCATGCGTCCGCCGCGGCCGACATGCTCGGCCAGGACCAGCTGGTCCAGAAGACAGATGGTGCCTGCCGGATCGCCAACTTGCGCGGCATCGACGACGATGACGGCATCGGCATCCATAAGCGCCGCCAGCAGCCGAAACCCGAGGGTGCCGCCGTCGACCGGACGGAGGCCCGGCGGCGTATCGGGGGCGTTTGCCAGATGCCGGACCACCTGCACGCCGATGCCGTCATCGCCCAGCAGGATATTCCCCAGCCCGAGCACCAGAACCTCCCGCGTGGCGCCGGTCGCCGATCCAGCCCAGCCCTTGTCCCGAACCGCAGTCCTGTCGTCCATGCCGAGTTCCCCAATCGCGTTATCGGACCACCCGTCGGGATGTCGCCCCCCCCGTCGGATTGCAGCCCCACTATGAAAAAACCGGCAATATTGAAAAGGCTCGGAATCTACCCATTGGTCGCAACGACCCATTAGAAAGCCGGTCCGCACCCCGGCGGCGGCACACGACGAAAGCACAGGCTAAGTAATTTCCGAAGCTTTTGCCGCCAGCCGGCGCCGGCTACCATCAACAACCGGAACAAGAGATGACGGAGACGGGGGCATGTGTCTTGCGGTTCCTTTTCGGGTGGTCAGCCTGGCGGGCCACATGGCCTGCTGCGAGGCCAAAGGCGTCCAGCGCGAGGTCAACCTGCTGCTGCTCTGTGACGACCGGATCAGGGTCGGCGACCATGTCCTGGTCCATGTCGGCTACGCCATCCAGACGATGACGGCCGCGGAGGCCCTTGCCGTCTGGACCCTGTTCGACGAGATCGCCGCCCACTTCGATCGCGCCGGGGCGTGACCCTGCCACCGCCCGCAAAGAAAAAGAACGACCGGATAAAAAGTTGAGCAAATTCCGATTCGACCTGCCACTGCGCAATATTGGCAGGGTACCGTTGGGACAGGAGTACCCGGTCATGAGGCAGTCAGAGGGCGATTTGGCCTTTTGTTGGGAATATGAACGCGAAACGCCGGAAATCGAGCCGAAAGTGGCGCGCTTCAAAACGAGAGGGATGCCGGATATGTGTGATGATGGAAGCTCAGGGCCGCCCTTTGCCAGCCGGTCGGGGCCGGTCAAAGCCCGCAGGCCGGGGACCGGCCAGGTCCAACCCATCCCGTCAGTCGCGAAGGAAGGCGGTTATGCCGAAGCCACAAACCGTACACTGTCGGCATTTTTTGCGCCTACTGCGGTGCTGGTCGATCGCCGAGGCGATTTGAAATATTGTTCTGGACCGGTACATCACTACCTTGACATGCCAAATGGCGACATAACTCCCAATTTAATCGATATTGCCCGCGACGGACTCAAGGGCATGTTGCAGCGTCTGATCCATCGGGCGGCCAGACCCGACACGGAAATTATCAAGATCATGTCGACGGCCCGCGTCCGGCGCGATGGCGCGATGGTCCAGGTTTACCTTTCCCTGGTCCCGGTCACCGACGCCGGGAAGGACGAGCGCCTGTTTCTCGTCTGTTTTGCCGATGAAGCCCGGTCTGTGCCGATGGACCGAAGCGCCGAAGGCTGAAGCCCGGGCCGGAGTCAGGGCGTCCGGCGCGACCGCGGCGCAACGTGACCGAACTGGATTGAACGGTAATCGCGAACAGGAGAGCGCCGTGGCTCAATACCCCATCGCCATTTTCGTCGGAAGCCTTCGCCGGGAGTCCTTCAACCGCAAACTCGCGGGCGCGGTCGCCGGACTGGCGCCGGCCGACTTTAGTTTCAAGGACGTGCCGATCGGTGATCTGCCGCTCTACAATCAGGATGACGATTCCTGCCCCCCGGAGTCGGTCAGGCGGCTGAAGGCCGACATCGCCGCGGCCCGCGGCCTGCTGTTTGTCACCCCGGAATACAATCGCTCGATCCCCGGGGTCCTCAAGAACGCGATCGATCACGGCTCGCGGCCTTATGGCCACAGCGCCTGGACCGGCAAACCCGCCGGCATATTGGGTATTTCGGTCGGAATTATCGGCACCGCGCTCGCACAGCAGCATTTGCGCAATATTCTTGCCTCCCTTGACGTTCCGACGCTCGGCCAGCCGGAAGCTTTTATCCAGATGAAGGAAAATTTGTTTGACGAGGTCGGCAACATCGGCCGGTCGAGTCGGCCGTTCCTGCAAAGTTGGGTGGAGAAGTACGCCGCCTGGGTAAGACGCCATGCCGCGCCGTAACGCCGGGCCGGGTTGAAACTGCCGGGAGTGACAGCCGATGAACACAGTGCAGGACGCCGGCAACGTGACCGGTGCAAAACGCGATGCCGACGGCCCCACGGCAACGGGTGAACCCGGCGCCCAAGAGGTCTGGCAGCAACCGCTGGCGCGCCTTCTCGCCCGCCTGACCACCACTCCGGCCGGGCTCACGTCGGGGGAAGCCCGATCCCGCCTCCGCAGCTACGGGCCCAACGACGCCGCGACGGTCCGACGCTCGCCGCTGATCCTGCAATTCCTGGCCCGCTTCCGCAATCCCTTGATCATCATCCTGCTGGTCGCAAGCGGGCTGTCGGCGGCCAGCGGGGATATCGCCAGCTTCATCATCGTCATCGCCATCGTCACGAGCAGCATCACCCTCGACTTCGTCCAGGAGGTTCGGGCCCAGAATGCGGTGGAGGCGTTGCGCCGGTCGGTCGCGGTCCAGGCGACGGTCCGGCGCGACGGCGCCGGGGTGTCGTTGCCCATCGACCAGCTGGTTCCCGGCGACATCGTCGAACTGATCGCCGGGGATCTGGTTCCCGCCGACTCGCGGCTGCTTGAAAGCCGCGATCTGTTCGTCAATCAGGCGCTTTTGACCGGAGAGCCCTACCCCGCCGAGAAGCAGGCGGGCGATGCCGCCTCGGGTGCCGAAAATCCCGCCGGGGCGTCGAACGCGGTGTTTGCCGGAACCTCGGTGATCAGCGGCACCGCGACCATCGTGATTTGTCGCACCGGAAGCGGGACGGCGCTTGGCCATCTCGCGACCAGTCTCGCGGAGAAGCCGCCGGCCACCGCCTTCGCGGTCGGCAT
>PLTC01000201.1 GCA_003165295.1 Rhodospirillales bacterium
GGCGGCCGATGCCGGCAGCCCGGAGGCGGCCTTTGCCATCGGCCAGATGTACCGGTTGGGGGCGGGGATCGCCGCCAATCCGACTCTTGCCGCCTTCTGGTACGGCGAGGCGGCCCGGACCGGCTACCCGCCCGCCGAGATGAATCTGGGGGTGATGGAACTGCGCGGCATCGGCATCAATGCCGATCCGGCCACGGGTCTCGCCCTGATCCGCCGCGCCGCCGCCCACGGCAACCAAGCGGCCCGGGACCTGCTGGACGACCTTGCCCGCACCGAGGAAAGCCGGGCCGGGGCCGGTCACCCCGGGGCCGGTCACCCGTGAGCGGCGGTGGCATTACCCTGGTGCTGGGCGGCGCCCGCTCGGGCAAGAGCCGCCATGCCGAGGCGCTGGCCCTGAGCCGGCCGCCGCCCCGCCTGTACCTGGCCACCGCCGAGGCCCGGGACGACGAGATGGCCCGGCGCATCCGCGAGCACCGGCAACGCCGCGCCGACGCCTGGACCACGGTGGAAGAACCGCTGGCGCTGCCCGAAACGGTGCGCCGGTACGCCGGAACCCCCGAGGCGACGCTGCTGGTGGACTGCCTGACCCTGTGGCTGTCGAACCTGATGGAAGCCGGCCGCGACGTCGACGCTGCCACCGCGGCTCTGATCGCCGCCTGCGACGCGGTCCGGGGCCAGTTGATCCTGGTGGCCAACGAGGTTGGTCTCGGCATCGTCCCCGACAACCCGCTGGCCCGCGCCTTCCGCGACCACGCCGGCCGCCTGAACCAGGCGGTGGCGGCCCGCGCCGACCGGGTGGTGTTCGTGGCCGCCGGGCTGGCCCTGCCGCTGAAACCGGGCGCCGCCTGAGCCGGGTCCGGCCGTTGTCATTTTCGCTTTCATGGGCGAGAGAAAGCCCGGACAACGCCCTGATCCGCTGCCGGTCAGTGGTGCCCGGTTCGCCCTCCACCGAGTCCAGCCGCCGCCGGACCGCCTCACGGGAAAGTAGAGCCGCCGTCATCGCCACCCTCCGGGATTTCTCGGAACCCACCCTATTTCCGCCGGGCGCCACGGTCAATCCGTGTCCAATAAAAACGTGACGGCCCGGCCGGACCGCCCTGACGTGCGGCAAGGACAATCAAGGGTTGTATCCGCCAACGCTGTTGCCAACACCGGCCCCCGGTGCGTAGGATGGCCGATCATCGCAAGGGAGGACCGGATGTTACGGGTCATCGGAATCGTCGTCGCCATGGTCATCACAGCGGCCCTGGCGCCACAGCCGGCGTGGGCTTGGTCGGTGGAAGCCGCACCGACCAATCCCGACGGCAGCACTCAGTTCGCGGATCCCGACGAGCAGATCGAGCAGATGACCGGCGGCTCCGAGGACGGCGGCGGCCGGGGCTCATCCAGCAGCTTCGGCAGCCCGCAGGGCGGCGGCTGGTCCATGTCGGTCACGCCCTACTCGTCATTCAACCGCTCCCCGTTCGGCCCGATGTTCAATTCGGGACGCTAGGGCCGTCTGTTTTGGCCGGCAGCGCCCCTGCTCCGTCCGGCCAAAGACGCAGTCGGGCAACGCCCCGGGCGAGAGGGTGGGGTAAGACAGGGTGATGGAACCGGAACCGATACCGCCGCAGCCCGAGACCGATCACAATCCCGGCGTCACCCCGGGCGTCATGGCGGCCGGCGCGATGGGCGGCTGGTCCCTGGACGGCAAGGCGATCCTGATCACCGGGGGCACCGGGTCGTTCGGCAAGGCCATGGTGGCGGCCATCGTCGATCGCTGGCGGCCGCGGCGGCTGGTGGTGTTCTCGCGCGACGAGATGAAACAGTACGAGATGGAGCAGCGTTTCCCGGTCGCGCGCTATCCGTTCCTGCGTTATTTCATCGGCGATGTCCGCAGCCTGCAACGCCTGGAAATGGCCATGCAGGACATCGATTATGTGGTTCATGCCGCCGCCCTGAAGCATGTCCCGATCGCCGAGTACAACCCGTTCGAGTGTATTCAGACCAACATCATCGGGGCCGAAAACGTGGTGCGGGCGGCGCTCCATGCCCGGGTCCGGCGGGTGATTGCCCTGTCCACCGACAAGGCGGTGAGTCCGATCAACCTTTATGGTGCCAGCAAACTGGCCGCCGAGAAGGTGTTCGTGGCGGCCAACAACCTTTCGGGACGGCTGCCCACCCGCTTCGGCATCGTGCGCTACGGCAATGTGCTGGGTTCCCGGGGCAGCGTGCTGCCGCTGTTCCGCCGCCTGATCGCCGAGGGCGCCGACGCCCTGCCGATCACCGACCCGCGGATGACCCGCTTCTGGATTACCCTGCCCCAGGGGGTCGCGTTCGTGCTGGGCGGCCTTGCCCGCATGACCGGCGGGGAAATCCTGGTGCCGCGGATTCCCAGCATGCGGGTGGTCGACCTTGCGCGCGTGATGGCGCCGCACCTGCCGATCCGGGTGGTGGGCATCCGGCCCGGGGAAAAGCTGCACGAGGCCCTGATCACCGAGAGCGAGGCGCCCCATACCTTCGTCGACCGCAGCTTCGGTCATTATGTGATCGAGCCCTCGTTCCGCGGCTGGGAACCGGCGGTTCCCGAACTGGGCGCGGCGACGCTCGACCCGGTCCCGGCGGACTTCAGCTATACCTCCGACCGCAACGACCAGTGGCTGGATGAGGCGGTGCTGCGCCGGGTCCTGGCCGAAGAGCCGGGATGACCCCGGGGTGACCGCAGGACCGCACTTTCTGCCCTACGGCCGCCACCTGATCGACGACGACGACGTGGCGGCGGTGACCGCGGTCCTGCGTGGCGGGGCGCTGACCACCGGTCCGGCGATACCGGCGTTCGAGGCGGCGCTGGCCGCGGCCACCGGCGCCCGCCATGCGGTGGCCTGCGGCAACGGCACCGAAGCCCTGCACTTGGCGGTGGTGGGGTTGGGGCTGGGGCCGGGCGACTGGGTGGTGGTGCCGGCCGTGACCTTTGTGGCCACGGCCAACGCCGTGCGCCTCGCCGGGGCCGAGGTGGTGTTTGCCGACGTGGCTGCCGATACCGGCCTGATCACGGCCGAAACCGCCGCCGCCGCCGCCGCCCGGGCCGACGGACCGGTGCGGGCGGTGCTGCCGGTTCATCTCGCCGGCCAGTTCGGCGACCTGCCGGCGCTGGCCGAACTGGCCGGCGCCCGCGGCTGGACGGTGATCGAGGACGCCTGTCATGCCGTCGGCAGCCGCTACGATCTGGGGGCCGGAGTGGCCGGGGCGGTGGGCGATGGCCGCTGGGCGGCCGCCACCGCCTTTTCCTTCCATCCGGTCAAGACCATCGCCATGGGCGAGGGCGGCGCCGTCACCACCAACGACCCGGCGCTGGCCCGACGGCTCACCCGCCTGCGCTCCCACGGTGTGACCCGGGACGCCGGGGAATTCCTGGAGCCGGGCCAGGCCTTCGCCGCCAACGGCCGCAGCCATCCCTGGTACTACGAGATGGTCGAGTTGGGGTTCAACTATCGGGTCAGCGACCTTCAGTGTGCGCTCGGCCTGTCCCAACTCGCCAAGCTGGAGTCCTTTGCCGCCCGTCGCCGCATGCTGGTGGAGCAGTACACCACCTTGCTGGCCCCGCTGGCGCCACGGGTCCGGCCGCTGGCCGGCACCCCCGGGGTCACGGCCGCCTGGCACCTTCAGGTGGTGCTGATCGACTTCGAGGCCCTCGGCACCAGCCGCGACGCGGTGATGGCGGCACTCCATGCCGCCGGCATCGGCAGCCAGGTTCATTACCTCCCGGTGCCCTGGCAGCCCTACTACCGGCGCCGCTACCCCCTGGCTTCGCTGCCGGGCGCCGCACGCTATTACGCCCGGACGCTGTCGCTGCCGCTCCACCCCGGCATGACCGGAAACGATGTCGGGCGGGTGGTGGCCGCGCTCGGCGCCGCCTTGCCGGCATAGCCCGAAGTGGGCTCCGCCCACACCCGCAAAGGGCCGGTCGGCCCTTTGAACCCATGACGCGAATGAGGTCAAGGAGGCGAGCCTCCTTGAGGGTGCAGGGCAGAGCCCTGCAAAATCAAGATAATAGTGATATCCTGGCGCCTATGGGACAAGGCCCCCCTGCGTCATTCTTTCGACATGCCGGT
>PLTC01000305.1:0-223 GCA_003165295.1 Rhodospirillales bacterium
GGCTGAAGTCGATCAGCCGCGGCTACGCCAGCTTTGACTACACCCTGGACGGCTATCAGGAAGGGGATCTGGTCAAGATGGCGATCCTGGTCAACAACGAACCGGTGGACGCGCTGTCGGTGATCGTTCACCGCAGCCAGGCCGAACGCCGGGGTCGGGCGCTCTGCGAACGGCTCAAGGAGTTGATCCCCCGCCAGTTGTTCAAGATCGCGGTCCAGGCGGC
>PLTC01000305.1:229-757 GCA_003165295.1 Rhodospirillales bacterium
GCAAGAAGCGCATGCGCCAGTTCGGGCAGGTGGAAATTCCCCAGTCAGCCTTCATCGCCGCCCTGAAAATGTCGGACGATTGAACCGGCTCGGTGACGACGACGCGAGTTTGGCGAGAACGCCCGTGCCCGGGGCCGGTCCCTGTGGTATTGAACTTTTATCGATAACTCAGCCCGCAGGTTCGGGCGACAGCAACGAGGACAAGCCGCCGTGGGTCGCATTTTTTCCGGCATGCAGCCGACCAGCCAGTTGCATCTTGGTAACTATCTCGGCGCGCTGCGCAACTGGGTGGCGTTGCAGGATGCCCACGAATGCATCTTTTGCGCGGTGGATTTGCACGCCATCACCGTGCCCCAGGACCCGGCGGCGTTGCGCCGCAACACCCGGGAAGTGACCGCCGCCTACATTGCCGCCGGTATCGATCCCGGGCGTTGTGTGCTGTTTGCCCAGAGCGGGGTCACCGGCCACAGCGAACTGTCGTGGATTCTGTCCTGCCACACCCCCCTCGGCTGGCTCAACCGCATGACC
>PLTC01000305.1:775-15921 GCA_003165295.1 Rhodospirillales bacterium
ACGCCACCCGCGTGCCGGTGGGCGAGGACCAGAAGCAACATCTGGAACTGGCGCGCGACGTCGCCGGCGCGTTCAACCGCGCGTATTCGGTCGAATGCTTTCCACTGCCCGAGCCGCTGATCCTGGGCGAGGCGACTCGAGTAATGTCGCTGCGCGACGGCACCAAAAAGATGAGCAAGTCCGATAGCTCGGACTATTCGCGGATCAATCTGACCGACGACGCCGACACCATCGCGCTCAAGATTCGCAAGGCCAAGACCGACCCCGAACCGTTACCCGATGGCCTGGAAGACCTGGCCTCCCGGCCCGAAGCCGACAATCTGGTGACGATCTTCGCGGCGCTGGCCGGTGAGACCCGCGCCGAAACCCTGGCCCGTTTTGCCGGCGGCCAGTTCTCGGTGCTCAAGAACGAGCTGGTGGAGCTGGCGGTGGCCCGGGTCGCCCCGATTACCGCCGAGATGAACCGGCTGATGGCCGATCCCGGCGAAATCGACCGGATTTTGCGGCGCGGTGCCGAGCGGGCCGGCGCCATCGCCATCCCGCATCTGGCCGAAGTTCACGATATCATAGGGATACTTCGGCCTTGACGGCCGTTTGACGGGGGGTAAAGGCCGAAGTGAAGTGATTTTGTGGGCTCCGCCCACACCCGCAAAGGGCCGGTCGGCCCTTTGAACCCATGACGCCATGAGGTCAGGGAGACCCGCCTCCTTGCGGGTGCAGGCCAGAGTCCTGCGAAATCGATGGCTTCCGGGAGGGTGTCAATCCGATGCGACTTGCCACAAGAATTCATGTCGCCATAGCGATAGGTGTCAATCCGATGCGACTTGCCACAAGAATTCATGTCGCCATAGCGATATTGGCCGCGGTGGCGCTGCTGGTCGGGGTGATGGGCCTCAGCACGCTGCGTGCCTACAAACAGGTCGTTGACGAGATGGCGCTGGCCTCGAAAAGCGCGGTGCTCGGGGAGCAGGTCAATGGCTTGATTCTGGCGGCGGTGATGGATTCCCGGGGAATCTACATGTCGGAATCGAAGGCAGAGTCGGAAAAATTCGCGGTCCCGTTGCTCAAGACCCTGGATCGCCTGCGCACGGTTCTGGAGTCGTGGCAGGCGCAGGTCCCCGCCGTGCGTCGGGAGCATTTTCTGGCGGCGCGAACGGCGACCGACGATTTCATCGGCTTTCGAACCGAACTGGTCCGGCTGTCGCGGGAGGCGACCCTGCCCGAGGCCCGCACCTTCGGCGATAACGACGCCAACCGCAAGGCACGCAGTGCGCTTAACGAACAGATCAAGGCCCTGGCCGCGGAGAATGGCGCCGAGGTCAGCCGCCTTGGCGCGCTGGTCAATTCCGAGTACGAGGCCGACCTGATGCGCCTTGCCGCCATGCTCGGCCTCGGTCTGGTGCTCGGTATCGGCTTTTCCGGGTACGTCGTCTCCCGAAAGGTCGTGCGCCCGTTGCGGCTTATTTCCCAGACCATGAAGGTGATGGCAGCCGGCGACTATGAGGTGGAGGTCCCCCACACCGGAACCCGCGACGAGATCGGTGCGATGGCGGCGGCGGTTCAGGTGTTCAAGGATAACGGGCTGGAGTCGCGGCGGTTGCGTCAGGTCCAGGAGGCCATGAGGGAGAAGTCCGAACGGGAAAGGGATGCCGCCCTCGAGGCGATGGCGGAAAAGGTCGAGCACGAAACCCGGGCGGCGGTGGATCGTGTTGCCGAGCAGACCGAACGCATGTCGCGGCACGCCGGGGACATGGTGTCGTCGGCCCAGGCGGTCGGGGCCAATTCCCAGAGCGTGGCCACCGCGGCGGCGCAGGCTCTGGCGAACGCCCAGAATGTGGCCGCGGCCTCGGACCAATTGTCGGCCTCGATTTCCGAGATCGCCCATCAGGTCAACAGCGCCAGCGGCATTACCAACCGGGCGGTGGCCACCGCCCGGGGTGCGCACGAAACCATCGCCCGGCTGGCCACGGCGGTGGTTCGCATTGGCGACGTGGCCCGGCTGATCAACGGCATCGCCAGCCAGACCAACCTGCTGGCGCTCAACGCGACCATNNGCCGGCAAAGGCTTTGCCGTGGTTGCGGGCGAGGTCAAGAATCTCTCGACCCAGACCGCGAAGGCAACGGAGGAAATTTCCCAGCAGATCGCGGACATCCAGGGGACCACCCGAAATGCGGTGGATGCCGTCGCCGCCATTACCACGGCGATCCAGGATGTCGAGGGCATTTCCTCGGTGATTGCCGCGGCGATCGAGGAGCAGGGGGCGGCAACCTTGGAGATCGCGCGCAATGTCGGCGAGACCTTTTCCGCGGCGCAGGAGGTGGCGGCCCGGATCACCGACGTTTCGGATGAGGCGAAGACCACCGGAGGTCGGGCGACCGAGGTTTCGGGAATCGCCACCGAGGTTGCCGATGCCATCGAGCAACTGCGGACGACTCTGGTCCGCGTGGTCCGCACCGCGGCGCCGGCAGCCAACCGCCGCCGCAAGCCCCGCTACCACCTGGAACGGGACGCCGTCGTCGAGGTGGGCGGCAAGCGGATGCGGGTGCGGACCGGCAACATCTCGGTGGGGGGCGCCACCCTGGTCGGCGAGTTTGGCGCGCTGGTCACCGATCAATGGGTTCAACTAACGATCACCGGGCTCGGGGAGCCGCTCCGATCGGTGGTTCTTTGCGTCGAACACAACCGGTGTCACGTCAAGTTCGATCTCGACCCCGAAACCGCGGAACGCTTTGGCCGTCGGCTCGAGGATTCGGTGCAGGGCCATACGCCGCTGAACGAAGCGGCGTGACCCGGCGCCTTATGCGGGCGAGCGTTATGAATGACCTCGAGACATCATGGGTTCAAAGGGCCGACCGGCCCTTTGCGGGTGTGGGCAGAGCCCACAAAGTTGTTTCCTTTCAATGCCCTGTCGTATCGTGGCGCCTATGGGGCGAAGCCCCCGAATGGCCTAACGATCATTCTTGACGTTCGCCGGCATTACTCGACGTTCGTCCGGTTTCCCCGACGCTTCGACGTTCCCGGGCGTGTCGCGGCCGGCGCCGATGCGGCCTTCGAGGCTGGCTTTAATGCCGGCTTTGGGGCGACCGGCTCGGGAATGACCGGGGCTGCCACCACGGGCGGCGGCTCGACGGGTTCCGGTGCGCCTGCCGCCGGTGCCGACGCCACCTCGATGACCACGGGGGCCGACGCCACCTCGATGACCACGGGGGCCGACGCCACCTCGATGACCACGGGGGCGGCGAGAGCCAGCGGTACCGTGAGGGCGGGCAGCGCCCTCGGCGTTACGGACGGAGTCGCAAGGAGGGTCGGGGTGGCGAATGAGGTCAGGTCATCCTGAAGGTTCCTGATCAGGAAGTTGGCGATCTCCAGGGAGCCCTGAAGGCTGCTGATCGCCCGGGCGTTCATCGCCTGGAACCACGCCGCCTGAACCTCCGCGACCTCCGCCGGGGTCTTGCAGGTGGCAAGGTCCTGGGCGGCCTTCAAAGCCTCGCTGAATTCGGTGGACAGCAGGATCAGCCACAACCGGTAGCTCTGTTGCATCACGCCGCTGATGAACAGGCCCCGGGCGGCAAGTGCCTCGGACCTGGCCCGGGCGGTGGCGCCGAGATCCTCACAGACACTGATGATAGTGGACTTCATGACCGGTCTCTCCCCAATGTCGCGTGCCTCTGTGCGGGCTCAACGGTACCCCTCGGGCCGGCGGCCGACAACAGAATTGTCCGGCGAGAAGGCCGGATTACCCCGATTCGTCGCGGCCAGGGCGACCCGGTGACGGTTCGGGTCCGGCCAACAGCGCGCGTTCGGGCAGCTCAAGGGCAAAGATCGTACCTCCGGGACCGCTATCGACCAGTTTCAGGTCGCCACCATGGGCGCGCACCACGTCGCGGGCGATGGCGAGGCCAAGGCCGGTCCCGCCGGTGCGGCTGGTGCCGACAAAGGGCAGGAACAGATGGTCGCGGGCCCGGGGGGCGAGGCCGGGGCCGTCGTCGGCGACGGTGACGCGCAAATGGCCGGGACGACGGTCGGCGGCCACCGTGACCCGTCCGGCTCCGGCCTGAAGGGCATTGCGGCCAAGATTGAACAGGGCGCGGCTGAGTTGCCCGGGATCGGCGCAGAGGGTGAGGTTGTCCGCGACCCGGTTGTCCCAGGTGATCATCCGTTCGCGGTCGCCCTGCCGGCGGGTGGCAAGGACCTCGGTGCCGACCTGGGCCACCAGCCCGCGAAGCGCCACCGGCGCGCAGTGCAGGGGCAGCACGCCGTCCCGACAGAAAGAGAGGGTCTGGCGGCACAGCGCCGCCGCCCGGTCAAGGGCGTCCATCAACCGGGGCGTGATCCCCACCACCTCGGGGTCCTCGCTCCGGGCCAGCCGTTCGGAAATCAGGGACGCCGTGGCCAGGATATTGCCGAGATCGTGGTTGATCATGGCCACGGCGGTTCCCAGCGCGGCCAGCCGGGTCTTCTGGCGCAACGCGGTCTGAAGCGCGGCCTGCATTTCGGCCAGTTCCCGCTCGGCGATACCGATTTCGTCGGATCGTCCCGACGGGATCAGCACCGCCGCGCCATCCTCGGGGTCGCGGCGGAAGGCGGCGATGCCGGCGGTAATCCGGCGCATCGGCCGCACCAGCAGCCGGTGCAGACTGAGATAGACCAGACCGGCCGTAAACAGCGAGATCACAATGGACAGGGCCAGGATGCGCCCGGCAAACGCGGCCATGGCGTCCCGCATCGGCGCCTCGTCAATCACCACCACCACCACGGCGGCGGGGTCGTGGGGCACCGCGCCGGCGACGCGAATCACCCGGCTGTGGGTTCGGGCCAGGGCGGCGAAGGCTTCGGCGATCAGGCTGGCCGGGCCGGCCAGGCGCAGATCGAAGCTGGCCACCGGATCCGGTGGCATCGGCGTCGCCAGCATATAGACCCGGCCGCCGGGCTGGGTCAGGTCGATCAGGTGGGCGCCGACCTCGGCCAGCAACCGGGCCTCGAGGACCTTGGTGACCATACCCTGGGGGGCGGCCTCGATGGTTTGGGCGGCAAGCGCCGCTTCCGCCAGCCGCTGGTTCAGCCAGTCCAGCCGGAAACGGGCGACGGAAGGCGCGAAAATCAGCACTTCGGCCAGCATCACGAAGGCCACGGTCAGCACCAGCAACCGGACCGACAGGCTGCGGATCGGCCTCATCCTGACGTTACGATGGGTCGGCCCTGGGGTTTGCCGTTCCCGGGGGAAGGGCAACGCTCCTGGTTGCCGGGTGCCTGGACCATGATCCCTGCGCCGGTGAGAGGGACTCGGACCGGTTGACTCTATCCTGGAACCGCTCCCGAAAGGTCAAGACTTTTTCCAGGCGCGTCGGGACCCCGACCGCTGTGGATAACTTTGTGGACAATGTGCGGGACTCGGTGGGTTTCCGTGGCCTCGCCGTCGGTGCCGAACGCCTTCGGTATCGGTTGGTCCCCGTCGTACAAATAAAGAACACGAAATCGGAAGCCGCGGAGCCGGTTTCCTGGACTCTTTCGGTTCCATTCGCTGCGGCGAAAAAGTTCGTTATTTCAACGGTGGGCTCTCGTCGAGTCGGGCCGGAGGGGGCCGACCGGCACCGGTCCATGGCGTCGCCCGGGGCTGTTTCGGCGGCCTCGGGGCTCCGAGTCGCGGTCCCGCCGCGCCGGCCCCGGCCCTGTGGATAACTCTGTGGCCAAGTCCTGCCGCCGGCGCCGCCGGGGGGCTCCCGGGGCAACCGGCTTTGGCGAAACTTTTGCGAATCCGTATTAGACTGCCGCCAACGGCGACCGCGTGGGACCGGCCTTCCGGCCGGTATCGGGCCGGCCGGTATCGGGCCGGCCGGTATCGGGCCGGCCGGTATCGGGCCGGCCGGTATCGGGCCGGCCGGTATCGGGAATGACGGTTCCGGTGTTGGGTGAGGGGTGCGGCGGTGATGGCAGGTTCGAAAGGCGGTTTGCCTCGTCTTCCGGCGCCGGGCGGCCGGGCCGGCGGCGAGGGCGGCGGTGACCAGGGGTCGGGGGTGGATGCCGGGGATCTTTCCTACCTGTTCGAAGAGACCGGGCCGTCGGGAGCCCAACCGGGGGCGGTACCGGCCGTCGACGACGGCGACGGCGATCTCGAATTCATTGACTTTTCCAGTCCCGACGAGGTCCGGGCGTCGCTGGCCGGCCGGCTGGCCCGCCTGCTTCCGACCCTGGGTCGCGACCGGCGGGACCGGGTGTTCGATCTGACCTGCGTTGCCCTCGAGCGGCTGGCCCGGGACGAGACGCTGGTGGTTCGGGCGGCGCTGGCCACCGCCATCAAGGATGTGGCGTGCGCTCCGCCCTCGGTGTGCTGGCGTCTCGCCCAGGACGTGGAGGCGGTGGTCGCCGAGCCGATCCTGAGATGCTGCGCGAGCCTGAGCGACAAGGACCTGCTGGCCTTTCTGCGCGACAAGCCGCCGCCCTGGGCACTGGCCGCCATCGCCAACCGGCCGGCACTGTCCGGCCCGCTCTCCAACGCGCTGGTCGATGCCGGGGACGTCACCGCGACCGGCTTCCTGCTCGAAAACCACGGTGCCGAGATTCCCGAGCCGGTCCTTGCCGATGTCGTCGAGCAGGCCCGGCAGCGGACCGAATGGCAGGGGGGGCTGGTTCGCCGGCCGATGCTGCCCCGGCGGCTGGCGGTGCGCCTCGCCACCTTCGTCGACCGCGCGGCCCTCGATTACCTGCGGGGACGCAAGGACCTGGACGCGGTCACGGCGCGCGAGGTGGTGGTGGTGGCGCGCCGGCGGATCGAATGGCTGCGGAACACCGATCCCGACGAAAGCGTCGATCGTCGCGCCGCCCGGCTGTTCCGCAAGGGCGAACTGACCGAGCAGGCCCTCGAGGACGCCCTTTCATGGAAGCAGTTCGATTTCGCGCGGATGGCGCTGGCCATGCGCGCCGGCATCCCGCCGCTGCTGATCGACAAGATTCTCCAGTCCCACAGCGGCCGGGCGGTCACGGCGCTGGCGTGGCGAGCGGATCTGACCATGCGGACGGCGTTTCTGCTGCAAAAGGAAATGAGCGTGATTCCCTCCAACCAGTTCATTTACCCCCGGGACGGCGTCAACTATCCGTTGAGCGCCGACGAAATGACCTGGCAACTGGAGTTCTTCGGCGTGCCGCCGCGCCCGGAGTGACGGCAAAAAGTCCCGGGTGGCCGCGGGAGACACGCCCCTTGCCGCCGCCGGCGGAATCCGCGACACTTTCCCCGTCCTTCACCCGCCCTTGCCGCCCATGCCCGAGCCGCTGGTTGTTTTCCTGCCCGACGAGGCGGCCACCCGGCGGCTGGCCCGGACGCTTGCGCCCGGCCTTGCCGGCGGCGGGGTGGTGGCGCTGGCGGGGACGCTGGGCGCCGGGAAGACCGCGCTGGCCCGGGCGCTGATCCGGGTGCTGACCGGCAATCCCGACGAAGAGGTGCCGAGCCCGACCTTTACCCTGGTCCAGGGCTACGAGACGCCCCAAGGTCCGCTCTGGCACTTCGATCTTTACCGGCTGAGCGACGCCGCCGAGGTCGTCGAACTGGACTGGGAGGAGGCGGTGGCGGGCGGGATCGTGCTGGTGGAATGGCCGGAGCGGCTGGGGCCGTCGCTGCCCGCCGATCGTCTGGAGATCGCCCTGGCCCTGGACGCCGCCGCCGGGACCGAGGCCCGGCGGGCGACGCTGACCGGTCACGGCCGTTGGCGGGTCCGATTGGCCGGTCTGGACCTGACCGGCCTTGACCTGCGGGGCCGGCCATGAGCGCCCCCTGCGCCCGCCCGGAGGAGGTGGACCGGTTCCTGGCCGCCCAGGGTCTGGCGACGGCCGGGCGGATGCCGCTGGCCGGCGACGCCTCGACCCGGCGCTACCAGCGTCTGAGCCTCGCCGGGCGGGCGCCGCTGATTCTGATGCAGGCGCCGGACCCCGAGCGGGAGCTGGTGCCGTTCGGGACCGTGGCCGGAGTGTTGCGCCGGCTGGGGCTGTCGGCGCCGGAGATTTACGCCGTCGATGCCGAAGCCGGGCTGATGCTGCTCGAAGACTTTGGAGACGGGACCTTCTCGCGGGCGCTGGACGATGGTGCCGCGCCGGCGCCGCTTTACACGCTGGCCGTGGACGTCCTGGTGGCGCTGCACCGGACCTTTGTCCCGGGGCCGGAGACGGCGGCGCTGCCGGTGTTCGATGCCGCCCGGTTCCTTGATCAGGCGCGGTTGTTCGGCGAACTGGTGCCGCCTGCGGTCACCGGACGGCCGCTGACCGCTGCCGCGCGTTCGGCGCTGGATTCGGCGTGGCGGGCGGTGTTGCCCCCGGCCCTGGTCCGGCCGACGCTGTTGCTGCGGGATTTCCACGCCGGCAATCTGATGCTGCTGCCCGGCCGTCCGGGGCTGCGGGCCTGCGGTCTGCTCGATGTCCAGGACGCCGGTTCCGGCCCGGCCGCCTACGATCTGGTGTCGTTGATCGAGGACGCCCGCCGGCCGCTGGCGCCGGCCCTGGCCACCGCGCTGGTGGAACGCTACCTCGAGGCGTTTCCCGGGCTGGATGCCGCGGCCTTCGCGGCGGGGTGGACGGTGCTGGCGGCGCTGCGCCATACCCGGGTGATCGCGGTCTTCCTGCGCCTGGCCGGTCGGGGCAAACCCGGCTATCTGGTGCATTTGCCGCGGTTGTGGGGCTATCTGGCGGGACATCTGGCGCGGCCGGAACTGGCGCCGCTGGCGCGCTGGTTCGACGACCATCTGCCCCTCGAGGTCGCCGCCGGCCGGACTGTTGGGAAAGAGGAGAAATGACCGTGATCGAAGGTGGTGCCCCCGGCGGCGGCGGCGTGCCCCGGTGTGCCATGGTGCTGGCGGCCGGGCTCGGCCTGCGGATGCGGCCGCTGACCCTGACCCGGCCCAAGCCGTTGCTGTCGGTGGCCGGGCGCACCCTGCTTGACCACGCGCTCGACCGGCTGGCCGCGGCCGGGGTCGGGACCGCGGTGGTCAACAGCCATTACCTGGGCGACATGATCGCAGCCCACCTGGCCGGCCGGACCCGCCCGGCGATCATTGTTTCGCCCGAACCGGTGGTGCTGGAAACCGGGGGCGGGGTCAAGGCGGCGCTTGCCCACTTTGCCGGCGTGCCGTTCCTCGTGGCCAATGCCGACATCCTGTGGCTCGACGGGCCGGTTCCGGCGGTGCGGCGGCTGGCCGCGGCCTGGGATCCGGCGGTGATGGACGCCTTGCTGCTGCTGATGCCGGTGGCCCGCGCCCATGGCTACCACGGACCCGGCGACTTCCGGCTGGGCGCCGACAGCCGTCCGATCCGCCGGGGTACCGCCGACAGTGCACCGTTGGTTTTCGCGGGTGTCCACATCACCCGGCCCGAAGCCTTTGTCGAGACGCCCGATGGCGCCTTCTCGGCCAATCTGGTGTGGAACCGGGCGGCGGCGGCGGGCCGGCTGTTCGGGCTGGTTCATGACGGCGACTGGTTTCATGTGGGGACGCCGGGGGACCTGGAGGCCACCGAAAGGTGGTTTGCCGGATGAACCGTGACCTTGGGCGACCCGGGGCGTTGCCCCTGGACTCCGCCGGGGTCGCGGACCCCGGACCCCGGTCCGGCGCGACCCCGGTCTTTACCATTCCGGCGGGCTTCTCCTTCGTCGACGAACTCGCCCTCGGCATCTTCGACCGTTACGGCCGGGATCCGCTGGCGCTGGCCGGGGTGACGGTGCTGCTGCCCACCCGGAGGGCCTGCCGGGGGTTAAGGGAAGCCTTTCTGCGGTTGTCCGAGGGCCGGCCGCTGCTGTTGCCGGCCCTGTCGCCGCTGGGCGACCTGGACGCCGAGGACCTTGGTCTCGCCCTCGAGGAACTGCCGGAGCTGGCCGGCAGCCTGGAGTTGCCGCCGGCCATCGGCGAGTTGCGGCGCCGGCTGTTGCTGACCCGGACGATTCTGGCCGCTCCCGATCTTGCCGCCACCGCGCCGCAGGCGGTGCGGCTGGCCGCCGACCTGACCCGGCTGCTGGATCAGGTCGAGACCCAGCGGCTGGACTTCGACCGGCTGGCGGCGCTGGTACCCGCCGATTACGCCGAGCACTGGCAGATCACCCTCGGCTTCCTGACCATCGTCACCGCGAACTGGCCGGGGATTCTGGCGGCCGAGGACGCCAGCGATCCGGCGCACCGGCGCAACCGGGTGCTGGCGGCCCAGGCCGCGGCGTGGCGCGCCCGCCCCCCCGCCGGTCCGGTGATCGCGGCGGGCTCCACCGGCTCGATTCCGGCCACCGGGGAACTGCTGGCGGTGGTGGCCGGCCTGCCCCAGGGCGTGCTGGTGCTGCCCGGCCTCGATACCGCCACCGACGATCGGGGCTGGTCGGCGATCGCCGCCGACGCCACCCATCCCCAGCACACCCTCGCCGAATTGCTGGCGCGGCTGGGGGTGGATCGGCGGGAGGTCCGGCGGTGGCGGGCCGATGCCGGGTCGCCGCGGCCGCTGCGGGTCCGGCTGCTGGCCGAGGTGCTGCGCCCGGCCGCCACCACCGAGGACTGGCGGGGCCTGACCGGCCTGGATGTCCGCGCCCTGGACGGCCTGACCCGGGTCGACTGCCCGACCGCCCAGGACGAGGCCGAAGTGGTGGCGCTGATGCTGCGCGGGGCGTTGGAGACGCCCGACCGCACCGCGGCGCTGGTCACCCCCGATCGCGGTCTGGCCCGTCGGGTGGCGGCGGCGCTCGGTCGCTGGGGCATCCTCGCGGACGATTCCGGGGGCCGGCCGCTGGCCGATACCGCCGCCGGCAGCTTCCTGCGGCTGGCCGCGGCGGCGGTGGTCGACGGCTTTGCGCCGGTGCCGTTGCTGGCGCTGCTCAAGCACCCGCTGGCGGCGGTGGGCGAGACCCCGGCCGGCTGCCGGGCCTTTGCCCGGGGGCTGGAACGGCTGGCGTTGCGCGGTCCGCGACCGGCCGAGGGCCTGGCCGGGCTGCACGCCGCCCTCGAGGCGGCTCCTGACGGCCGGCTGCGCCGGCAGGTGGCGGCGGGACTCGAGCGCCTCGGCGGACTCTCGGCGACGTTCCTGGACCGGGTCGGGGCCGGCGCCGCGCCGCTGGCGACGCTGGTCGAGGCCCATGTGGGTTTCGCCGAGGCGTTGGCCGCCACCCGGGACGGCCCGGGCGCCGACCGGTTGTGGCGGCACGAGGATGGCGAGGCCGCGGCCGGCTTCATCAATGAATTGCTGCTGGCCGCCACGGATATGCCTGCGGTGGCGGTGGGCGACTATCCCGGCCTGTTCGAGTCGCTGCTGTCCGACCGGGTGGTCCGGCCCCGGTACGGCCGCCATCCCAGGCTGGCCATCCTGGGGCCGCTGGAGGCGCGGCTCCAGCATTACGACCTGATGATCCTGGGTGGCCTCAACGAAGGCGGCTGGCCGGCGGAGCCCGCCGCCGATCCCTGGTTGTCCCGGCCGATGCGCCAGAGCTTCGGCCTGCCCGCTCCCGAGCGCCAGATCGGGCTGTCGGCCCACGACTTTGCCCAGGCCGCGGCCGCGCCCGAGGTGGTGCTGACCCGGGCCGAGCGGGTCGACGGGGCGCCGACGGTGCCGTCGCGCTGGCTGTCCCGGCTGGAGACGGTGTTGCGTGCGCTTGGTTTCGAGGACCGCCAGGAGCGCCAGCAGGAGGACCAGTGGCTGGCCTGGGCGCGCCGGCTGGACGAGCCGGCATCGGTGCGTCCGGTGGCGGCCCCGACCCCCCGGCCGCCGGTGGCGGCGCGACCGCGGCAACTGTCGGTCACGGAAATCGAGACCTGGATGCGTGATCCCTACGCCATTTATGCCCGGCACATTCTTGAAATCCGGCCGCTGGAGCCGCTGGCCGCGGATCCGGGGGCGGCCGAGCGCGGTCAGTTCATCCACGAGTCGCTGGACCGGTTCCTCAAGGCCTGGCCCGAGGCGCTGCCGGCGGCGGCCCTGGACCGGTTGCTGGAGCATGGCCGCGCCGCCTTCGGCGATCTGCTGGCCCGGCCGGAGGTCTGGGCGTTCTGGTGGCCGCGGTTCGAGCGCATCGCCGCCTGGTTCGTCGATCAGGAGCGGCGCCGCCGGCCGCTGATCCGTCCGTTGTTCACCGAGATCGCGGGCCGGATCCAACTGGATGGCCGGGCCGGGCCGTTCACCCTCACCGCCAAGGCCGACCGCATCGACCGGCTGCCCGACGGCCGGCTGGCCATCATCGATTACAAGACCGGTGTCCTGCCCACCGCCGGCGATATCGCCCTCGGCTTCTCGCCGCAACTGCCGCTGGAAGCGGCCATCGCCGCGGCCGGCGGCTTTACCGGGGTGGGGCCGGCGGCGGTGGGCGAACTGGCGTTCTGGCGGTTGAGCGGCGGCGATCCGGCCGGCGAGGAGCGGCTGGTCCGGGGCGAGGCTTCGGCCCTGGCCGAGCAGGCCCATGGCGGCCTGGAGGCGCTGATCTGGGCGTTCGACGACCCCGCCACCGCCTATTGCTCGCGCCCCTGGCCCGATCGCGCGCCACGCTTCGACGAATACGCTCATCTGGCCCGGGTTCAGGAATGGTCGGCGGCAGGAACCGGCAGCGAATGAGCCTCCCCTTACCTCCCGGTTTCTTTGCCCGGACCCGCCGGCGCCTCGCGGTGCTGGCCATCGTGATCCTGCTGCCCGGCTGCGTCTCGCCGTTGCTGGTGCCGGTGACGGCGGGAACCGCGGTGGCCGGTGGCCTGCTGTACCGCCAGCGCGGCGGTGCCCTGGATCTTGGTTTGGGGACCCAGGGGGCGCGGCTGGTGTGGGCGGCGCCGACCGGGGTGCTGGTGGCCGGTCTGGCCGGGGCGTGGTGGCTGGCGCCGGTGGTCGCCGGCACGGCTTTTGCCGGGCAGTTGCTCGGTCATGCCGCGCACCAGCGCAGCGGTGCCGGCCTGGCGCGCGAAGCCGCGGGATATCGCGAAGAGACCCCGCTGACCGGCTGGCTTCCGGCGGTGTTCGGTCCCTACGATGCCGGGTGGCCGGCCTGGCGCAAGGAGGTCTGGCATTATGCCGGCTCGAGCACCGTGGCGGTGATGCGGGCGGCGCTGATCGTGGGTCCGGCGCTGGCGGTCGACCCGGTCCTGGCCTGGGCGATCCCGGCGGGTCTGTTCCCGGCCTACTTCGTGGGCTGGCGCACGCCCTCGGCGCTGCCCCACCTCAGGCAAGGCTCCGAGGTCGCGGAATTCCTCACCGGCGCCACCCTGTTCCTGACTCTGATGTTGACCGCGGGGGTGTGGTGACGGCGGCGGCTGCGGCGGTCACCGAAGTTTATCCGCATCGGGCGGTTGACAGTGGCCCGGGCACCCTTGATAGTGTGCGCTTTTCGCGGCGGCCATCTTCCGGATGGCCGATTGGCTTTTTGGGGAGCAGTGTTTCGTGATTTCCGCGGTCATGCCCACCTACGCCCGTGCCGACGTCGTGTTCGAACGGGGCGAGGGGGCGTATCTTTTTGATTCCGCCGGTCGGCGGTATCTGGATTTCGCCAGCGGGGTGGCCGTGACCGCGCTGGGCCACGCCCATCCGCGGTTGATTGCGGCATTGACCGCGCAGGCGCACAAGGTCTGGCATACCTCCAACCTGTTCCGGGTCGCGGGTCAGGAGCAGGTGGCGGCGCGACTGATCGGCGAGACCTTTGCCGAGACCGTATTTTTCTGCAATTCCGGCGCCGAGGCGTGGGAGTGCGGGCTCAAGGTGATCCGCCGGCATTTTCACGAGGGCGACCAGCCCGGGCGTTACCGGGTCATTACCGCCGGCGGCGGCTTCCACGGCCGGACGCTGGCGGCGATTTCGGCGGCAAGGCAGGAGAAGCTGGTCAAGGGCTTCGGGCCGTTGCTGGATGGATTCGATCAGGTGCCGTTCGGCGACGTGGACGCCGTGCGCGCCGCCATTACCGCCGAGACCGCGGCGATCTGCGTTGAGCCGGTTCAGGGCGAGGGGGGCATTCACCTGCCGCCCGCGGGATACCTGCGGGCGCTGCGGGCGCTGGCCGATGAATTTGGATTGCTGCTGTTCTTTGACGAGATTCAGACCGGCATCGGCCGGACCGGCCCGTTGTTTGCCTACCAGCGGGAGGGCGTGGCGCCCGACGTGATGTGCGTGGCCAAGGGCCTTGGCGGCGGCTTTCCGGTGGGGGCATGCCTTGCCACCGAACGGGCGGCGGCGGCCATGACCGCGGGTTCCCACGGTTCGACTTTTGGCGGCAACCCGCTGGCCATGGCGGTGGCCGGGGCCGTGCTCGATGTGGTGCTGGAGCCGGGCTTCCTCGCCCGCGCGGCGGCGACCGGCGAGGTCTTCGGCGCCCGTCTCGAGTCGCTGGTCGGGCGCCATCCCACGGTGTTCGCCGAGGCCCGGGGGGTCGGCCTGATGCGGGGTTTGAAATGCCGGCCGGCCAATACCGCGGTGATTGCCGCCCTGCGGCAGGAAGGGCTGCTGACCGCGGGGGCGGCCGACAATGTGGTGCGTTTGCTGCCGCCGCTGGTGATCGGCGAGACCGGAATTGACGAGGCGATGGTCATCCTCGGCCGCGTGGCCGAAACCCTGGCCGGAGGTGAGGCGGCATCATGAGCCGGCCTGTCCGCCATTTTCTCGACATCGATCAGCTCGACACGGCGACCCTTCGGACCATCGTCGATCGCGGGCTGGCCTACAAGCGCGGGACCGTCGGCGGCGGGTTGTCCGGTCGGCCGCTGGCGGGTCGGACCCTGGCGCTGATTTTCGAGAAGCCGTCGACCCGCACCCGGGTTTCGTTCGAGGTCGGCATGCGCCAGCTCGGCGGCGACGTGGTGGTGCTCGACGCCCAGGGGACCCAGCTTGGCCGCGGCGAGTCCGTGGGCGACACCGCCCGGGTGCTGTCGCGCTATGTGGATGCCATCATGTTGCGTACCGACAGCATCGCCAAGCTGCTCGAGTTGAGTGACCATGCCTCGGTGCCGGTGATCAACGGCCTGACNNTGGCGTGGAGCGGCGACGGCAACAATGTGGCCAACAGCTGGATTCATGTGGCGGCCCGCTTCGGTTTCGAGCTGCGGCTGGCCTGTCCGGCCTCGCTTCAGCCGCGGCCGGCGCTGGTGGCCTGGGCCAACGCCAACGGCGCCCGGGTGTCGGTGTCCACCGACCCCAGGGCGGCGGTCAGCGGCGCCGATTGCGTGGTCACCGA
>PLTC01000056.1 GCA_003165295.1 Rhodospirillales bacterium
ACCCACGTGTCGTAGCGAGGAGCCATATCTAATTTACAGTTACGCTGCGGACAGTCGATTGTTCGCTCTTGAAATGATGGGAATGCTGGTGGAATATTACCGGACGGGCTCCCGGCGGGTATTTGCAGGGAGGGCTCGTGAATGAAGTGCAAACTGATATTATTCATTACCGGTCGCTCGCTTGCCTCCCAACACGCGGTGACCAATTTGTATCGGCTTTGTGAAGGCGATCTGAGTGGAGTTTGCGAATACGAGGTTATAGATATTTTGGAGAATCCCGAAATTGCAGAACGCGAAAAAATTCTCGCAACGCCGACTTTAGTAAAAATGTCGCCGGGACCGGTCCGAAAAATTATCGGTGATTTGAGTCAGCGCGGAAAAGTGCTGTTTGGCCTTGGACTGGATATCACGACGTTGGGCCGGAGCGACCGGGCATCGCTCGAGACCGGCAATAGCGAGGATGGGATTCTATGACGACGACTCTCGGGGGCAGGGACACAGTCCGAAAAATGCCGGTCGGCATTGCTGGTTTTGATCAGATTGCCGACGGCGGCATTCCCAAGGGGCGGACCGCTCTGCTGGCGGGCACCGCCGGCAGCGGAAAGACCATTTTTGCTCTTCAGTTTCTGGTCAACGGCCTCAACCTGTTTAACGAAAACGGGGTGATCGTTACCTTTGAGGAAGCACCGGCGGATCTGATCCGGAACGTTGAGAGTCTGGGTTGGGATATCAGTCGATATCTGGCGGAGGGGCGGGTGGCCATGGTCGATGCCTCGCCCGAGCCCGGAGAGACGGTCTGCGAGGCAGGGTCCTACGACCTTTCCGCGCTCTTGGCCCGCATCGAGCATGCGGTGCGCAAGGTCGGGGCCTCGCGGGTCATTCTCGATTCGGTGGGCGCGATCTTTCCGCAGTTCTCGGACAGCAATCTGGTTCGGCGGGAATTACACCGGGTGGTGTCGGGTATGCGCCATCTTGGCGTCACCTCGCTGATAACCATCGAGCGGGTTCACGAATACGGCGAAATCGCCCGCTTCGGGGTCGAGGAGTTCGTGGCCGACAATGTCATCATCCTGCGCAATCCGCTGGAGCAGGAGAAAAGGCGCCGGACCATCGAAATCCTTAAATTCCGCGGCACGACCCACCAAAAGGGGGAGTATCCGTTCACCATTGATCCCACCAGCGGGGTCACCATCATCCCGCTGTCGGCGATCGAACTCAAACAAAAATCCTCGAATATTCGGATTTCGTCGGGAAATGCCGAATTTGACAAGATGTGCGCGGGCGGTGTGTTTCGCGATTCGATCATTCTGGTCAGCGGTGCCACCGGTACCGGCAAGACTCTGATGGTCACACATTTCATGAAGGCCGGTATCGAGACCGGCAATCGGGTGATCCTGTTCGCGTTTGAAGAGAATCGCGAACAACTGGTTCGCAACGCGACCTCATGGGGGGTCGATTTCGAACGCTCGGAACAGCAGGGCCTGCTCAAGATCATCTGCCGCTACCCCGAGACTATGGGGCTGGAAGACCATCTGATCCAGATCCAGCGCGAGATCGACCAGTTCAAGCCGATGGCCATCGCCATCGACAGCCTGTCGGCGTTGGAGCGGGTGTCGACCATCAAGTCGTTCCGCGAATTCGTTATCGCGCTGACCAGCTTTATCAAACACCGGGAAATCGCCGGGATGTTTACCAACACCACGACCATGCTGATGGGTGGTGAATCGATTACCGAAACCCACATCTCGACGATTACCGATTCGATTGTCCTGTTGCGCTACGTCGAACTTCAGGGCAATATGCACCGCGCGATCACCTTGCTCAAGATGCGTGGCTCATCGCATGACAAGCAGATTCGGGAATACCGGGTCACCGACCGCGGCATGGAAATTGGGGGTACGTTTCACGGTGTCGGGGGAATCCTGACCGGAAGTATCACCTATACTCTTGGGGAAGAAAGGGAATATCTGCAAAAGATGTTCTCCGGGGGGAAGTAATGGCGGTCGCATTGGAGTCGGGGGTAAGAACGATCCCGCAGTCAGCCCGGCTGCTGTTGGTCGAAGATGATCCCGAGGATGCCAGCTTTGTCGAAAAAGTCTTGAGTGATGGCAAGGGCGTTGACTTTGCCGTTCACTGGGTATGCACCCTCGACGCCGCGAAAAAGGTGGCCGAGGCTGAGCCTTTCGATATGGTCATTCTTGATCTGAATTTGCCGGACAGCCATGGCAGCGAGACTTTATTCCAACTTCGGCCCGTGGTCGGTGACGAGATTCCGATCATTGTGCTCAGTGAGGATGAAAACGAATTCGCGGCAGATTCCTTTATCTATCGCGACAAGGCCGAGCACCTGTCCAAGTTAAAACTTGACCGCCGGATCGTTCCAAGACTGCTTCACACCCTGTTGCAGCGTCAGCGGACCGAACGCAGTCTGCTCCGTTTGATTGCGACCAATCCCGATGGCATCGTGGTCGTCAATGTCGAGGGCACGGTGGTGTTCGCCAATCCGGCGGCGTCGGATCTGTTCGGGCGGCCTATCGGTGAACTGGTCGACCAGCAGTTCGGCTTTCCCGTGGTCGGCGGGGGCGTGGTCGAGATCGACGTCGCCGGGCAGCGGGTGGCGGAAATGCGGGTGGTCGAGATCAACTGGCGGGACGATTGCGCCTGGCTGACCTCGCTGCGGGATATCACCGATCGCAAGCGATTCGAGGAGGAACTGCGGGACGCCAAAATTGCCGCGGAAATGGCCAACCGGGCCAAGTCGAGCTTTCTTGCCTGCATGAGCCATGAATTGCGGACGCCGCTCAATTCCATCATCGGTTTTTCGGAGATGATGGATCACGACATCCTGCCCGGGGGCCATGCCACCTGCCAGGAATATGCCCGAATCATTCACAATTCGGGCAAGCATCTGTTGTCCATCGTGAATGACGTGCTGGATGTTGCCGCGGTCGAAGCCGGCAAGGTGACTTTGGACTGCCAGATTATCGATGTCCACCAGGCGATTTCGTCGTCCTTGCAGATGGTCAGCAAGATGGCCCGCGAAAAGCGGATACAGTTGAGCGATTTGACGCCGCCGGTGATGATCCCGCTTTATGCCGATTATCGGCGGGTGCGCCAGATCGTGATCAACCTGCTGACCAATGCCATCAAGTATACGCTTTCCGGCGGGATCGTTACCACCAACTGTACCTGCGACGCCGACGGTTTGCTCTCGATTTTTGTCGAGGATAACGGGATCGGCATTGCCCCCGAAGACCTGGAGCGGGTTCTGGCGCCGTTCGGGCGGGTCGGCAGCCCCTACACCAGTCGCGAGCAGGGGACCGGGTTGGGGTTGTATATTACCCGTATCTTGATCGAACTCCATGGCGGTACCCTGACCATAGAGAGTGAGATGGGGCGTGGCACCCGGGTTGCCGCGCGATTTCCCGCTGAACGGGTGGTTCCGTACCGGGTGTGAGACCGGTGCGTCAGATTTTGTGGGCTCTGCCTACACCCGCAAAGGGTCGGCCGGCACTTTGAGCCCATGACGTCACGAGGTCAAGCAGGCGGGCCTCCTTGCAGGGGCAGGGCGGAGCCTGCGCGGTGGTCCTGCCGCTGCGCCAAGTGCTGGTGTGGGGGCGCGACCTCAACAAAGCCGAAAAGATTGCCGCCGGTTTCCGCCGCGGCGCCTTCCGGGGCGCGGCCACCGACGACCTGGAAGGTGCGGTGGCCGGCGCCGGCGATCTGGTTCAACCGCTGGCGGCCGGTGACCAGATCACCCTCTTTAAGTCGGTGGGCGTCGCTGCGCAGGACCTTGCCGCCGCCGGGTTGGCGGCGGAAATGGCCGCCCATAACCAACCCTTCGCTGATTGCGCGCCCGCGGTTTCGCCGTGCTAAAGGCCGCGCATCCTTCCGCCGGGCCCCCCCGCGGGACCCATCGGGTCCTCGCTACCGACATAGGCGCCCTTGTGCGCCTTGTTGAAGCGCACAGTAATGATCAGCGTCAGACCGTCATTGACCACATGGAGATACTTGTCGGAAACCGCCGGCATGGGAATGCCGCGGCTCATGCAATAGTTGACCAGCGCCGCCGACGCTTCGTTCTCCGGCACGACGATGGCGCTTTCCCGCCCGCCGCCGGTGACCGCCCGAATGGTCACGGAGACGCCATTTTCCCCCACTTCATAAGAAACCTTCTGAATCGAGCCTTCCGGCAGGACCTCGCGCAACTTCCGCCGCCGTTCGATCACCGCCGCAGCCACTTCCAGTTCGGTGAAAGCGAGACAGCGCAGTTCTTTCATGGAAACACCGCCCTGCAAAAGAAAGCCGCCGGACTGTGGCGGCGGCCAATGTCCTGCGAGTTTACGCGGGGCGGCGGCGGCTGAGCAAGACCAAGACGCCCCCGAGACGCCCCCGGGACCTCTGCCTGTTGATCGGTGACTCGCTGAGCAACAAGTTCGTTTGCGTACCACCAAGGCGGTACGTGAAATCAGCATATCACAGACCTGTTTCAGGACTATGCCCGGCGCGACCGTTCTCCGGCGCCAGGGTGCGGCCGGCTCCTCTCCCGCTCTCCAACCTCGGGTCGGGGCGGTCCCGCGTTCCGGTCAAGTCCTTGATCAAACGCAGAAGGTCGGGCAAATCGTCACTGCCGATACAGCAATTTGGAAGACTGCCGAAAATAGCGGACACCTCGTCTTGACGATCGGGCGGTTGATCGGGTAAGCTGCGGCGCGACTAATTTGGCGGAGATGGCATCAGGCCATTGCTCGCGGAAGCGACGCCGTATCGTGGACCTACCACAGTCAAAAAGAAGCTGCAATATACACCAGGATCGTTCATGTCCAAGGTTTTGTTGATAAATCCGTCTTACCAACCAAGCTATGGTGGGGCGAAAGCGGCAATCGTAAATCCAATTCATCCGACTCTGGGCCTTGCCACGATTGCTGCGACGGCAAAAGAACGTGGTCACCAAGTGAAGATACTGGATATTTCCTGGCGACAATACGATTGGAAGTTTATCGACAATGAGGTCCGCAAATACGCGCCGGACATCGTTGGCATTACCGCGACGACCCCGCTAATGAACCAATTGCGCGACATGAGCGTTCTGATCAAGGATATCTCGCGCGATATCCTGGTGGTGGGCGGCGGCCCTCATCCATCTGCGCTGCCGGTCGAGACCATGGGCGAAAGTCTGATTGATCTGCTTTTTGTTAGCGAGGCCGATTACAGCTTCGCCGACATCTGCGACGGTAAAAGCCCGGCGAATGTGCCGGGTCTGTACTATCGTTCGGGCGATGACGTGAGGTTCAGTGGTGTCCGCACGCCCATTGAATCGCTTGATGACTTGCCCATGCCCGCCTGGGAGCTGTACGACATGGCGGAATACATGCAGATCTCGCGGCTGATATGTCGTCGCCCGCCGGTCACCATGGCAGAATTCTCGCGAGGGTGCGTTTTCCGATGTAATTTCTGCGCCAGCAAAATCACCATGGCGCTGGGCTATCGCAAGAAGTCGCCGGAGCGGTGCGCTGAGGAAGTGCGGCGGATGCATTCACTCGGATTTCGAGAATTTATGCTGGCTGATGATATTTTTACGTCGGATCAGGAATGGGCAATCTCCGTGTGCGAGGCTATCAAGCGAACCGATATCGATATGGCGTGGAGCTGTACCAACGGCATCCGCGTTGAAAGCGCGAACGACAGGCTTTTCGAGACGATGCGCTCCGCCGGCTGCTACCGCGTTTCGTTTGGCTTCGAAACCGGTAATGATCGCGTGTTGCGGGAATTCGGCAAGGGTGGTCGGGCCAGCATCGAACAGGGCCGCAAGGCGGTCGCCATGGCGCGTAAGGCGGCCATCGACACCAACGGGTTCTTCTTGCTGGGGCTGTCGCCGGATAACCAGGATTCCATGACCGACACGATCGAATTCGCCCGCCGCCTGCCGCTGGACATGATGAAATTCGGTATTGCCATCGCCTTCCCCGGCACCGCCATGTTCAACGAATACGTTAGTAAGGATTTGGTGCGATCGTTTAACTGGGACGACTATTTCATTTATACGGATGCACCGCTTTTTGCTCACGAACACCTGAGCTACGACGCTATCAGGGCGACGATGGCGTATGCCTATCGCCGCGCCATCCTCGCCAATCCTGGCTTCATTTGTCGTCGCTTTCTGCGTGGCATCCGCACCGGCGAATTCTTCTGGGACGCTTATTACGCCGTCAAGTTCTTCTTCGCGCCGGCCGTGGGCGAAAAGACCGAAACCCGGTATTACGCACCAACCCGTTGGCCGGTGTGGGATTTTCAGGCCAAGCCTCCAAAGCCCTCGCAGTACCAGATGGTTCGTCGCACCGGTACCTAATGTCGATGGGGGCGGTTGCGCGGATAGATCGCCGCGGCTCTGCCCACACCCGCAAAGGACCCGCCGGCCCTTTGAACCCTTGAGTTTTTGGAGGTCAAGGAGGCGCGCCTCCTTGCGGGTGCGGGGCAGAGCCCTGCAAAATCAAGACAACGGCACGACCCCGGGGCATAACGGGCGATGCCCCATCGGTCAAAGACCTCGCCCCCGGACCGCGTCGGAAATCGGCACTCTATCCCGGTTTTTTTGTCGCTTTTTATCGGAAGGACGGCCACTGTGATGGCCAGCACAGTACGCCCCGGTGACCTGGGCTAGTACCGTCTCCAGGAACCGGCGGCGTGGTGAAAACGTCCAACACCGGACGTTAACCCGAAGCCGGGTAGGAGAGGGTCAGCATGACTGCGTTGAGCAACAGGCAGGACCGTTCGGTTACGCCGCAACCAATCATCGAAGATCGCTTCCAAGAAATCGCCCGTTTGCAGAATCGCCTGGATGAGGCCGAGGCCGAGATGGCGGCACTGACCGCGCTCGCCCATAAGCGCGGCTTTGGCTTCCTGCGCTCGGAAGGGCGGCCGCTGCTCGAAGAGATGGACCTGCTGGTGAGACGGCTGCGCCAGATCATCCTTGAAGAGGGGGCCGACAGCCCGCCGCTTCGCACCTCGGCGGTCGCCCGGCCGGTTCGGGGCGGTGGCGGGGTCTACGCCGAGCGGCTGGCGACGCCACGTCTGCTGCACAACTGATTACGCCGCCGCCGGACAAACCCATCCCGTCGTCGCGGCCTCGGTGGTAGAAAGCCGCCGTACCACGCGGGAGGACGGCGGATGAAAGTCGATGGCAGCGCGTACCGGACCGTCTGGCTGGCCGGGGATGGCTGGTCGGTGGAGGTCATCGATCAAACCCGGTTGCCCCACGCCTTTGCGGTGGCCCGGCTCACGGATCTGGCCGGCGCTGCCGCGGCCATCCGGACCATGGTGGTGCGGGGGGCGCCGCTGATCGGGGCCACCGCCGCCTATGGCATGGCCCTGGCCATGCGTGTCGCCCCGGACGATGGGGCTCTGCGCGAGGCGGGCCGGGTGCTGTTCGCGACCCGGCCGACCGCGGTCAATCTGCGCTGGGCGCTGGAGCGGATGACCGCCAGGCTGACGCCGCTGGCGCCGGCGGCGCGGGCGGAGGCGGCCTATGCCGAGGCCGCGGCCATCGCCGACGAGGACGTGGCCATCTGCCGGGCGATCGGCGAACACGGTTGCACCCTGATTGAGGGAATGGCGGCGGGCCGGACGCCGGCACGGCCGATCAACATCCTGACCCACTGCAACGCCGGCTGGCTGGCCACGGTGGATTGGGGCACCGCGCTGGCGCCGGTTTATCTGGCCTTTGACCGTGGCCTGCCGGTTCATGTCTGGGTTGACGAAACCCGCCCGCGCAACCAGGGTGCCAGCCTGACCGCCTGGGAACTCGGCCGCCACGGCGTGCCCCATACGGTGATTGCCGATAATGTCGGTGGCCACCTGATGCAGCATGGCAAGGTTGACCTGTGTCTGGTCGGTACCGACCGCACCACCGCCACCGGCGACGTCTGCAACAAGATCGGCACCTACCTGAAGGCGCTGGCGGCGTTCGATAACGACGTGCCGTTCTATGTGGCGGCGCCGTCACCCTCCATCGACTGGAGGTTGCGGGACGGTGTGCGCGAGATTCCCATCGAGGAACGCTGTGGTCGCGAACTGTCGGAGATCACCGGCCGCACCGGGGACGGCGGCCTTGCCACCGTCACCGTGACGCCGGCGGGCAGCCCGGTCGGCAATTACGCCTTCGACGTGACGCCGGCCCGTCTCGTCACCGGCCTGATCACCGAACGTGGCGTCTCAGCCGCCACCGCCGAGGGGCTGGCCGCGTTGTTTCCCGAAGGGCGCTGAGCCTTCTTCGGCCAGGAACTGGTGATCGAGCCCCGAGACGAAGTCGGGGTGACGGAGGATCACGCCCAGATCGCGTTTGATCCGGTCGTTCCGTACCCTGCGGTTGTCCCGGTAAAAGCTCGCGGCCATGGGCGACAGGTTCGCTTCGGCCAGGGGCGTCAGCGGCGGTGGCGTCATGCCCAGCCGCCGGCAGGCGTGGCCGACCACTTCGGCCGCCGGCGCCGGCCGGTCGTCGCAGACATTGTAGACCGCGCCAGGGTCGGGCCGGGCGATGGAGGCGGCCAGCACCGCTGCGACATCGTCCACATGGATGCGGCCGAACACCTGGCCTGGCATGTCGATGCGGCGGGCGGTGCCGGCCCGCACCTGATCGAGGGCGCTGCGTCCCGGGCCGTAGATGCCGGCGAGTCGGAACACATGAACCGGCAGCCGGTCTTCGGACCACAGGCGCAGCCATGCCCGTTCGGCCTCGACCCGCCGCCGCTGCCGGGCGCCCGACGGCCGCAGCGGCGCGCGCTCGTCAACCCAGGCGCCGCCGGTGTCGCCGTAGACGCCGGTGGTCGACAGGTAACCGGCCCAGGCCGGCGCCGGGATCAGCGCCGCCACGGCGGCACCATGAAGGTCGAGCACCGGATCCCCGGTCTCGTCCGGCGGAATGCCGGCCAGCAGATGGGTGGTGCCGGCCAGTGCCGCCGCGGCCGAAGCCAGCGGCCGGCCGCGTTCGAACCGGAAGGCTTCGATGCCCAGGGCGGCCAGTTCCGCCTGTCCGCCCTGGCTGCGGCAGGTCCCGGCCACGGCCCAGCCGTCCGCAAGCAAACGGCGGGCCAGCACCCGCCCGCTGTAGCCCAGGCCGAAGCAGAACAGACGGCCGGGCAGGTTCGTGGTGGACAAGGGCAACCGCCGTGAGGCAATGGTGGTCAGGCACTGATGTAGGGACCGCCATGAGCCGCAACAAGAGTCTTGAGAAATCCCGGGTTCCAGGGGCCGCCGGCCTTTGGCGGGGGGCTCTGCGCTTCCCGGCAAACCCCGCCGCTCCGGGGTTCCTGACCGTGATCCTGATGCTGACCGCGGTCCCGGCCCCGGCCGCCACCGTCAAGGACTTCCCGGCCTGTACCCGCCTTGCCGAACAGGCGCCGGCGGAGGCACTGACCGCGGCCCAGGCCTGGCTCGACCAGGGCGGCGGCGACGCGGCGCGGCTGTGTCGGGCCGAGGCGCTGTTCCTTCACGGCGACTTCGCGCCGGCCGGGCAGGCGTTCGAGGCGCTGGCCGCCGGCACCGCCCTGACCGCGGCGCAGGCGGCGAATCTTTATGACCGGGCCGGTCTGTCGTGGCTGCGGGCCGGAGATGCCGCCCGGGCCGAGCGGCTGATGTCCTCGGCGCTGGAGCGGTTGCCCGGCGACACCGACCTGCTGATCGACCGGGCGCTGGCGCGGGCCGAAGGCAAACGGTACCGCGAGGCCATCGAGGACCTGTCGGCGGTGTTGAAGCGCACCCCCCGCCGGCCCGACATCTACCTGTATCGGGCCGAAGCCTGGCAGGCGCTGGACCAGCTTGACCAGGCGCTGGCCGATACCGAGCATGTGCTGACGCTCAAGCCCGGCGACGGCGGGGCGCTGGTGTTGCGCGGCACGCTGCACGCGCTTTCGGGCGATGCCACCGGGGCGCGGCTGGACTGGCGCGAGGTGATCCGGCGCGAGCCCGACTCGGTCAACGGCAAGGCCGCGGCGAGGCGGCTCGCCCAACTCGACCGGGCGCCGGCGGCGGCGGCGGGCCATCCCGACGACCCGAAGGATGACCGGAAACAGGACAAGGGCGCGGGCGCAGCGCCACGGTGACCGCGGTTTTCGCCCGCCCCCCTTTTCGGAGCCGGTCACGGCCTTAAGTCAGGCTTCATTAACATTGTTGAGTCATAACTGTGTCCAATCACAAGAAGGCGGGAACGGCTCGAGGGAGCCTTGCCCCCCGGGGCGCGCGACCCAGACCGAGGAAACCCTGAACATGCTCATTCCGCACGCCACGGACACCGTGGCCGATCCGGATCCGGCGGTGGTGCCCGAGCCGGTGCCGGCAGCGCCGGCGGTGCCCGTGGCGCCCGTGGTGCCGACCCGGCGGGCGCTTGGCCTCATTCTCAAGGAACTGGCCGAGCAGCACGGGGAAGGCCAGGTCGACGCCCTGCGGCCCCAGGCGCTGGCGGCGCTGCGGCAGGCACTGAACGACGGCCGGGCGGAAATCCGCCGTCAGTTCGAAGCCACCGGCGGGGGCGGAGAATGCGTCCGTCGCAACAGCGAGTTGATGGACGTCCTGATTCATGCGCTGGCCGACTTCACCCAGAACACCATTTTTTCCAGCGCCGGCCCGACCACCGGCGAGGCTTACGATATCGCCGCCACCGGTGGCTATGGCCGCGGCGAATTATGCCCGCAGTCCGACATAGATCTGCTGTTCCTGCTGCCCTACAAGCGTGCGGTGCGGGTCGAGCAGATCATCGAGTACATGCTTTACATGCTGTGGGATCTGGGTCTGAAGGTTGGTCACGCGGTGCGCTCGGTGGACGACTGCCTGCGTCAGGCCCGGACCGACGTCACCATCCGCACCAACCTGCTGGAGACCCGGCTGCTGTCGGGCGACGGCGAATTGCTGCGCGACCTGAAGCGGCGGCTGGCCCGGGAAGTGATCGTGCCCAACGGCCAGGCTTTTGTGGTGGCCAAGCTGGCCGAGCGCGACGACCGCCATCACCGGATGGGCGACAGCCGCTACGTGCTTGAGCCCAACGTCAAGGAGGGCAAGGGCGGCCTGCGCGATCTCCAGACCCTGATCTGGATCACCAAGCACCTCTATCAGGCGGATTCGCTGCACGATCTGGTGACGTGCGGCGTGCTGATCCGGGAAGAGGCGACACGGTTCACCAAGGCCCAGAACTTCCTCTGGACCGTGCGTTGCCACCTGCATTACCTGACCGGGCGGCCCGAAGACCGCCTGACCTTCGACGTCCAGACCGAGATTGGCCGGCGTATGGGCTACACCGATCATGCTGGTGCGGTCAGCGTCGAGCGGTTCATGAAGCATTACTTTCTGATCGCCAAGGATGTGGGCGATCTGACCCGCATCTTTTGTGCGGCGCTGGAGGCCGATGCCAAGCGACCGCCGCGGTTCAACATGTGGGGGCTCGGCCTTGGCCGGGCCAAGGAGATCGAAGGCTTCCGGCTCGACGGCGAACGCCTCAACCTGATCCACGAGCGCCAGTTCAAGGATCAGCCGGTGGACATGATCCGGCTGTTCCATGTGGCCCAGGCCCGGGGCCTCGACATCCATCCCCATGCCCTGCGCACCCTGACCCGCTGCCTTGGCGGCGTGGCCCGGTTGCGCAACGATCCCGAGGCCAACCGGCTGTTCCTGGAAATTCTCTGCGGTCGCAAGGACCCCGAGCAGGCGTTGCGCCGGATGAACGAAGCCGGGGTGCTGGGCCGGTTCATACCCGATTTCGGGCGGGTGGTGGCGCAGATGCAGTACGACATGTACCACGCCTATACCGTGGACGAGCATACGCTGCTGGCCATCGGCATCCTGCACAAGATCGACACCGGCCAAAGTCGCGCCGAACTGCCGCTGGCCTCCCAGGTCATCCACAAGCTGGCGTCCCGGCGGGCGCTTTATATGGCGTTGCTGCTGCATGACGTGGCCAAGGGGCGGGGCGGCGACCACTCGGTGCTGGGCGCCAGGATCGCGGAAAAGCTGTGTCCGCGCCTGGGCCTCAGCGCCGAGGAAACCGAGACCGTGTCGTGGCTGGTGCGCTACCACCTCAACATGTCGTTCACCGCGTTCAAGCGCGACTTCGAAGACGAAAGAACGGTCAAGGACTTCGTCGCGCTGGTGCAGTCCCCGGAGCGGTTGCGGCTGCTGCTGCTGCTCACCACCGCCGACATCAACGCGGTGGGGACCGGCCGCTGGAATGCCTGGAAGGCGACGCTGTTGGGTGAGCTTTATCACCGCAGCGAGGAGGTGCTGGCCGGCGGCGTCACCGCCGAAGGCCGGGAGCGCCGCATCCGCCAGGCCCAACAGGCCCTGCGCACCGAGTTGTCCGACTGGGGAGAGGCGCAATTCGAGCGGCTGGTTGCCCAGGGTTCGCCCGACTACTGGCTGTCTCTGGACACTGAAACCCAGGCCCGCCATGCCCGGCTGATCCGGGAGGCCGAACAGAACGGCCAGCCGCTGACCCTCGACACCCGGATCGACCGCGCCCGCGCCGTGACCGAAGTCACCATCTATACCGGTGATCACCCCGGCCTGTTTTCCCAGTTGGCCGGGGCGCTGGCGTTGAGCGGGGCCAACATCGTCGATGCCAAAATCTTCACGCTGCGCAACGGTCAGGCCCTCGATGTGTTCTCGGTTCAGGATGCCCATTCCGGCGGAGCCTTCGACAGCAGCGAGAAACTGGCGCGGCTGGCGGTGATGACCGAGCACACGCTGGCCGGTCAGGTCCGGCCGCTTCAGGAACTGGCCAAACGCAGGCCCGCGATTCCCCAGCGTACCCGCATGTTCAAAGTCCCGCCGCGGGTCCTGATCGACAACAATGCCGGCACCAACCACACGGTGATCGAAGTCAATGGTAAGGACCGTCCGGGTTTGCTCTATGACGTGACCCGGACTCTGACCGATCTCGGTCTTCAAATTTCTTCGGCGAAGATTTCGACCTATGGCGAAAAAGTTATCGACGTCTTCTATGTCCGCGACGTTTACGGCCTCAAGGTCACCCACGACGCCAAACTGACACGCATCCGGGAGCGCCTGCTCCAGGCTCTGACTGGAACCACCACCCCCGGCAGCAACGCCCCCGCCGTCGGTTCGTCGCCGGACTCAGCGGTCGGGGAGCGGCGGCGGGCAAAGCGAAAAAGCGTCGGCCGGCGGCAACCGGGGTAGCCTGGTAAAGGGTTCAAAGGGCCGACCGGCCCTTTGCGGGTGTGGGCAGAGCCCACAAAATTGTTCCCTTTCAACGATTCATCGTATCCTGGCGCCTATGGGGCGAAGCCCCCACAGGTCATTCATATGGTTCGCAGGTATGATAGCTCTGTCCTGCGCCTCCTGAACCGTCCCCCTGGTCACCGACGGTCCGGTGATGTAACCTCGGGTCATGGCAATCGTCTACTGCCGGGATGCTCCCGGCCATCCCTGGCACGGCCCCTATCACGAGCGGGAGTACGGCTTTCCGGTCTCCTGCGACCGGGTCCTGTTCGAACGGCTGGCGCTGGAGATCAATCAGGCCGGGCTGTCCTGGCTGACCGTGCTCAAGAAGCGCGATGCCTTCAATCGGGCCTTCGACGGTTTCGACATTGACCGGGTGGCGGGCTATGGCGAAGCGGAGCGACTGAGGCTGTTGGGCGACCCGGGAATCATTCGCAACCGCCGCAAGATCGACGCCATCATCGAAAACGCCCGGCGCCTGGTGGCGTTGCGCGCCGAATCCGGTTCCTTCGCCGCCTGGCTGGCCGGTCATCACCCGCGGGACAAGGCGGCGTGGCTGGCCCTGTTCCGGCAACGCTTTACCTTCATGGGCGGCGAAGTGGTCGGCGAATTTCTGATGAGCATCGGCTACCTGCCCGGGGCGCATCACCCGGACTGCCCGGTGTTCGCCCGAGCCGCGGAACATCGGCCGCCCTGGCTGGTCGCCGAAGCCGCCGGCTTTACCGGCTACCTCGATCCGGCGACCGGCGCCGATCCCGACCAATAGGCAAATGCCCAAAAAAAGACGGCAAGCCGACCATCTCGGCTTGCCGCCACCCGAAATCAGTACCTTGGCCTCCCGCCTCCGGTCTCACCCCCGAGCCACATGGACTTAACCGATACGGTTCCCCGGGGTTCACCCTTGGCGTCCTGTATTCCTCCCTAAACTCAGGCCGCGCGACGTGCTTTGTACGGTTGCATTTTATGTATTTTTATTGCGCCCGCCTTCTTTTTATTTTTTGCACTGCGGTCTTTTTCTTGGTGTCTCCAACCTACGATCAATGCCGCCGGATCTCCACTAATTTTTGGTGTGTTTTTTTTGCTTGCACCGGGGCATCAAACGAGTTAAGACTTTCGAGGTATACGCTTGGACAGACGTCTAAGACTGCGAACGGTGACAGTCCGGTCGATGACGCCTGAAGGGACCTCGTTATCCGAAGTGGCCCCTTCTTCTGCTGCGGGCCAGTGTAGCGCGGAGGTGACACGGCGTCACCAGAATTTTCACAGATTCCGTGCAGGTTTTGGTCCTGCCCCGAGAGGCGGACGAAGGACGCCCGCGCTGCTCGGTCTTGACGGAAAAGACCCAATGTTTCCAAAGGGTATTCTTTGGCAGACCCGAGCGTTGGTCACACTCCCAGTCGTTGCGCGATTTCGGCAAGACAGGCGTCACGATCGGGGCTGAAATCCTGCCCGGCCCACCACCCCTCAAGATCGGCCAGCCACCGCCCGATCGCCGGGCCGGCCGGAACCCCCAGCGCCAGCAGGTCGGTGCCGGACACCGGGAAGCGCGTTGCGGTCCAACGGGCGATCACGGCCAGCACCGGAACCACGGCTTGGGGGGTCGACTCGGGCTTGTCCGGCGTCGTCGCCGCCGCCAGCAGAACCAGATCGCGAAACCGTTCGGCGCACCCGACCGCCACCAGCGCCCGGCGCAGCCGGGCCGGCGACTCGGCAAGGTTCACCGGCACCGTGGGGGCGACCAGCCCGATCAACCGCTCCCGCTCGGGCCGTGACAGCCGCAGCCGTTGCGCCGCCGCCCCGGCCCCGGCGCGGTCGGTGTCCAGCAGTGCCGCCAGCCGCCTTACCCCCCGATCGCCGGCCATATGACCGTCGGCCACGCGATGGTCGGCCGGGCCGGGTTCCAGCGCGGATTCGAGCCTGACCAACGCGGTCAGGCGATCCACCCGCACCGCCGCCGGTATCAGGTGGGGCATCACCGAGGCCGAAACCATCAAGTCCCAGACCGCGGCGCAACCGTCGTGGGCCAGCAGCCTGAACAGTTCGGCCCGAACCCGCTCTCCCGACAGTCCGGGCAGCCGGGGCGCCAGTGTCCGACAGGCGGCCAGGGCCTCTTCGTCGGGCGGCGGACGGCCGTAGCGACCGTGAAAGCGGAAAAAGCGCAGCAGCCGCAGGACATCCTCGCGGATGCGGTCCTCGGCCCGGCCGATGAAGCGCACCCGTCCGGCGGCCAGATCCGCGACGCCGCCGAACGGATCGTAAAGCGTTCCGTCTGCGGCGCAGGACAGGGCATTGATGGTCAGGTCACGGCGGGCGGTATCGGCCTGCCAGTCATCGGTGAAGGTCACCTCGGCATGGCGGCCGTCGCAGGCCAGATCCCGGCGCAGGGTGGTGATTTCGAGGGAGGTTCCGGCGAACACCGCCGTCACCGTGCCGTGGGCGATTCCGGTCGGTACCGCCCGGATCCCCGCCGCCGCCAGCCGCGCCATTACCGTCTCGGGCCGGAGCGGCGTCGCGATGTCGATGTCGGCAACCGGCCGCCCGGCCAGCGCATCACGCACGCAGCCGCCGATGAACCGGGCCGTTCCCAGTGCCTCAAACACCCGCCGGGACGGCTCGGCGGTCATCCAGGGTTGCGGCGGGATGCGCCCGACCATCGCCGGTCAGGGCTTTGCTGGACCCACCAAGGGCCGGCCGGCCCCAGGACCCCATGACGTCACGCGGGTCCAGGGACGACAGGTTCCTGGTGGGGGTTCAAGGGGGCAAAGCCCCCTTGGGTCCTTCCTTACGCTCACCGGTCTTACACCAGCGCCAACGCCCGGTCGAAGTCTTCCATCAGATCCTCGACATCCTCAAGCCCCACAGAGAGCCGCACCGTGCCCGGGCTGATGCCCACCCGCAGGCGTTCCTCTTCGGTCAGGCGTTGATGGGTGCTGGTCCCCGGGTGGGTGATCAGGCTTTTGGAATCGCCGAGATTGTTGGAAATCAGGACCAGTTCCAGGGCATTCATCGCGCGGAACGCCCCGGCCTTGCCGCCCTTGACGTCGAAGGCGATCAGGGGGCCGCCGCCGGCCATTTGAAGCTGGGCCAGATCGTATTGGGGATGGCTGGGCAAGCCGGGATACAGCACCCGATCAACCTTCCCGTGACTCTCGAGAAAACGGGCGAGACGTTCGGCGTTGGCCACCTGGGCCCGGACCCGCAATTCCATGGTCTCCAGCCCCTTCAACAGCACCCAGGCGTTGAACGGGCTGAGGGCGGGGCCGGTATGGCGCAGGAACGGATGGACGATCTCGCCAAAAGCCTTGTCGCACAGGATGATGCCGCCCAGGCAGCGGCCCTGGCCATCGATGTGCTTGGTCGCCGAATAGACCACCACATCGGCGCCGAGCAACAACGGCCGTTGCAGCACCGGCGTCGCGAAGACATTGTCCACGACCACGATGGCGCCGACGGTATGGGCCAGGTCGCACACCGCCTTGACATCGATGATTTCCAGCGTCGGATTGGACGGGGTCTCCAGGAACACCATGGCGGTGGGTCGCGAAAGGGCGTCCCGCCACTGGTCAAGGTCGGTACCATCGACGATGACGGTCTCGATGCCAAAGCGCGGCGCCAGATCATTGGCGATGTAAAGGCAGGAACCGAACAGCGCCCGCGACACCACCAGCCGGTCGCCGGCCTTGAGCCGGCTCATCAGCGCCGCGAACACCGCGGCCATGCCGCTGGCCGTGGCAAAGGCGGTCTCGGCGCCTTCGTACAGCGCCAGCCGCTGTTCGAACATGGCAACGGTGGGATTGCGGAAGCGCGAATAGACGTAACGCTCGCCGTCATTGGCAAAGGCCGACTCGGCCTGTTCGGCGCTGCGATAGACGTAACCCGAGGTCTGGAAGATCGCCTCGCTGGTTTCATCGAAGCCGGAACGCAACGAGCCGCCATGGATCAGCCGCGATTGCGGACGCAGGGACGCCCGCTGAGGCCGCGAAAACAACGCATTGATTCTGGTAAAAGTCCTGTTGGGCATTGGTGCCGCCATCCTTTCTGCCGGGCTCCCGCCGAAATCGCGGGATTGCCGGCCGCCTTGCCCCTCGACCGATCGAGTCGAGGCGCCGGGGAGCGGCTCGGACCTCTTTAGCGGTTCAATTCCACGGCGTAGCCCGCAAGCCGGTCGTTCAAATCACCACGCCGGTCCGCTTTTTACCGGTCCGGTGCCGAGGGCGTCAAGAATTTTGACCGCAGGTTCCGGGTTCCTTGCCCCGGGGCGGTCATGCCGCCGGGATGGCCGCGGGCCGGCGTTCCGCGTCGCCGATCAGCGCGTTGACCGCAGACAGCATGCCTTCTCCCAGCATCGGCTTTTCGATCACGGCGTCGGCACCGGCGCGGGTTGCCCGGCGCGCCGGATCCTGGGCCGCCGTCCCCAGAACGCCGCCGGTGACGGCCAGCACCGGGGTCTCCGGGCGGTGACGTTTGGCCTCTGCGATCACCTGAAAGCCATCGGTCCCGGGCATCCACAGGTCGGTGATGACCAGATCGAAGGGCGCCTGCTCCAGCTTGGCAATGGCGTCGTCGCCGTTTACCGCCTCGGTCACGCTGTGGCCTGCGGTCTTCAGCAACAGCCGGTAAGCCAACCGTACCGCTGAATTGTCCTCAACCACCAGAATTTCGGCCATTGCTGCATCCCCCGGGGGCCGTGCCGTCCCCACCGTTCCCGACGCCTGATCGCACCCACCGGCGCCGGCGTTCAAAGGCCGGCATCCTGCCCCGATAAAATATGCCTCAAAACCCCGATTCTGTCGAGCGACCGCACGGCTCCGGAGATCGCCAAAGCCGCGGGCCGGGGGTGTCGCGGGCCGGCGTCGCCGATGGCGTCAGCCTCTGCTATGGTCCACCCGCTGCCCTGCCCATCACAGGCTTCCTCATCCCGCTTGTCCATCCCGCTTGTCCATCCCGTTTGTCAAGGAGCCGCCATGACCGTGCATACGCACCCCACCACGCCCTTCGATGACCAGCGCCCCGGCACTTCGGGGTTGCGCAAAGCGGTGACGGTGTTCCGGCAGCCGAACTACCTGGAGAATTTTATCCAGTCGGTCTTTGATTGTGTGCCGGAGCTGGCGGGCGGGCTGTTGGTGGTGGGTGGCGACGGGCGTTACTACAATGTGACGGCGATTCAGACCCTGTTGAAGATCGCGGCGGCCAACGGCGTGGCCCGGGCGGTGGTCGGACGTGGCGGCATCCTGTCCACGCCGGCGGCGTCTCACCTGATCCGCCGGCGGGGCGCGGCCGGCGGTTTCGTGCTGTCGGCCAGTCACAATCCCGGCGGCCCTGACGGCGACTTTGGCATCAAATTCAACGGCGCCAACGGCGGTCCGGCTCCTGAAGCCCTGACCGAGGGCTTTTACGCCCGCTCCCGGGGGATCGACCGTTACCACCTGCTGGCCGCGCCCGACCTTGACCTGCGGCACGACGGGGAAATCCGGTTGGGCGGCATGACCGTCGAGATCGTGGATCCGGTCGCCGACTACGCCGCTCTCATGGATGGGATTTTCGACATGCCGGCGATCCGGCGGCTGTTCGCCGACGGCTTTCGCATGGTGTTCGACGCCATGCATGCCGTGACCGGTCCTTATGCCGTGGCGATTCTCGAGCACCGGCTGGGCGCCGCCCCCGGAACCGTGATCAACCGGGTGCCGTTGGAGGATTTCGGCGGCCATCATCCCGACCCCAATCTGGTCCATGCCGCCGAACTGGTGGCACGTCTCAGCGGCCCCGACGCCCCCGACTTCGGGGCGGCCTCGGACGGCGACGGCGATCGTAACATGATCCTTGGGCGGGAGTTCTACGTTTCGCCCAGCGACAGCCTGGCCGTGCTGGCCGCCAACGCCGGGCATGTGCCCCACTTCGCCGGCGGGCTCAAGGGAATCGCCCGTTCGATGCCGACCAGCCAGGCCGCCGACCGGGTTGCCGCAGCCTTGGGCATTCCCTGTTACGAGACCCCTACCGGCTGGAAATTCTTTGGTTCGCTGCTGGATGCCGGCCGGATCAGCCTGTGCGGCGAGGAGAGCTTCGGCACCGGTTCCGACCATGTCCGGGAAAAGGATGGCCTGTGGGCGGTGCTGATGTGGCTGAACGTGCTGGCCGGCCGGCGGCTGTCGGTGGCCGGGATCGTCCGCGAGCACTGGCGCCGCTTCGGCCGCACCTTTTATGGCCGCCATGATTACGAGGCGGTGGAAACCGCGGGTGCAAACGCCCTGATCGCGGAGTTGCGGGCGCTTCTTCAGCAACTGCCCGGTTGCACCCTTGGCGGGCGCCGGGTGCTTGCCGCCGACGACTTCGCCTATGTGGATCCGGTGGACGGCAGCCGCAGCGAGCGCCAGGGGGTGCGGATCGTGTTCGAGGACGGGGCGCGAATCGTCTATCGGCTTTCGGGCACCGGCACCGCCGGCGCCACCCTCAGGGTCTATTTGGAACGGCACCGGTCCGACCCGGCCGATCACGACACCGAGGCCACCGTGGCGCTGGCAGAGCTTGCGGCAACCGCGGCCGAACTGGCCGGAATCACCCGCCACACCGGCCGCACCGTGCCGGACGTGGTCACGTAATACCAGCGGGTGTGGAGGATGACCTATTGGGGGCTTTGCCCCCGAGAGTCTTCGGTAGAGATACATGGAGGTTTGACCCGCTCTGGCTGCCGCAACGGCCGCAAGAGGGGATTGTGGCCACTGAATGGATGAGCGATACTCTCGAGTCGCCGAGCGGAGCGGCCGTGACGAAGAGGGTTAGGGAGTATGAAGAGAGTTAGGGGGTATAATGTCGCTTTCCTGCAAACAACCACGCCACCGGGGAGCTGATTGACTGGGAGTGCGGGGATCGCAGCGTGAAGACCGCGGCGCTTGTGTCCCAGGCGATCAGGCCAGGATGTTGACGTCCGAAGACGCGCCGGAATCGGGGGAACCGGCAGAGATCGCGGCATCGACGGCCTTGAGATCGCCACCGGTCTTCATCGCCACATAGGCGTCGGTGACGGTCTGCTCGAGGGTGGTCTCCCGTTGATTCAGTTTCTTGAACGCCTGGGCGTGACTGCTGCCGTGCAGACCGATGTCGACACGCTGGGCGTCGACCAACGTCTTTTTGACCTGCCCCAACAACCGGTAAGCGTCGTAAAAAAAGCGATCGTCAGGATCGGTCGGCGCGCCCGGCGGATCACCGAACCCCGGGTCGGAACCAAGCGGTGCGCTTGCCGCTTCCTGCTGTAGCTTCCCGGCCTGCTGCCGGGCCTGTTGAGCGGTGATCGTGGTCGTGTCGGTGCCGGTGCCGGCGCTGGTGGCGGCGGCACTGGAAGTCCCCGAACTGTCGGTGCTCCCGGAACCGCCGGTGCCGCCACCCCCGGCATTGTTCTGGTCGATGGTGTCGGCGGCATAGTCGCGGACGGTCTTGGCGACCTCCCGGGCGATCCCGACCGAGCCCTTGGCGATGTCCAACGGGTTCGTGCCGATCAGGCGCAACACCAACAACTGCTTTTGCAACCCATCCAGCTTTTCCCGGAAGAAGTCCTTCATGATGCCGTCGGCCTTGACCTTGGCGCCGTCCATTTGAGACAGCGCCTGAAGGCCGCGCTCGGCCTGCTGGTCGGCCGGATTCGAGGTATCGGATCCCGGCTGGGTAAAGGCCGGCTGGCTTTCAATGGACGGCGCGGACGGGGCCGACGGGGCGGAGGCCGGCGCCGCAACGGCGGCATTGACCAGCGTGGTCGTGATCGAGACGACGACGGCTTCCCTGGACACGGTGGCAGCCGGCACCTTCGGTACCGCGCTCGAGTGCCGGCCGGCCGGTGCCGTGCTGGTTGCGACAGGTGGCTTCGGCGTGCCGCTGGAGGGGATACTGTCGAGCATGATCGATGCCTTCTGCAATACCTCTCATAGCTTATCGAATGATATCATAACCGATCGGCGCGCTGCGACAAAGCGGTGGCGGCGGCGACGCGACAAACCGTCCCCTTAACGGGAGATTCGGAACAACAGGCACACCTTGAACCGAAGAAGCCCCGGTGCCGGTCACACTCAAACCGCGCTCCCGGACCCTTGCGGAGGCCGGCCGATCACCGGCGGTGGCAAAAAAATCGACGCGCCCTATCGGATTATGCTGCGGCGCACACCCGGACGCCCATTATTGCCGGGTCGGATACTGCCCTTTCTTGGTTAACACCCGACGGCACCTTATGCTAGGCTGCCAACTGCACGCGCCGCCGGGAGGTCTCCAAGGATGAGTAATTTAAAAATCGGCACGAGAATATATTCCGGATTCGCCATTATGTTGCTTATCATCCTGAGCATCGGCGCCATGGGTCTGGTCGTGGTTAATTACTTTGAGGGCCAACAGGGTTTACTGATCAGGGAAGCCCGAAATGTCTCGACCATTCAGGAAATCGAGCGCGATATCGTCGCATTGCGGGGCCAGATATTCACCTATATTACGACCGGAACCGCTAACGATTTGAAGGCAGCCGACCATTTAATCGACCAGATCAAAGGCGAGTTTGATCGCTGCGGCGCCACGCTGACCGACCAGGACTTTCGGGCGACGCTCACGGAGCTTCAAGGCCAGCTCTCTCTTTACGTCGACCGATTCAAAAAAGCGGTCGATTACCGGGAACGGCGGGACTGGCTGGTGGAAACCGGAACCGACAGCAACGCCGACGCCGTCGCCCTGGGCCTTGCCCCGATGGTCAAGACGGCGCTGGCCGGGGGCAGCTATGACCTGGCGGCGTGGTTGGGTCAGGCGCAACAGGAAATTTGGGCGGCGCGGACCGCAAACGCCAAATTCGAAGTCAGCGGCGCCCTGAGCGACGCCGGGCAGATCAAGCCCCACATGGAGCATTTCCATCAGGCGATGGCCGCGGCGCTGGCGCTGCCCGATGCCCAGCCGTTGCAACCGAAGCTGTCCCGGATCGCCAAATTCGGCCTCGACTACGACCAGGGCTTTGCCACGCTGGTTCCGATCATCACCGATTACAAAACACTGGCCACCACCACCCTCCCCGCACTGGCGGAAGGCTTCATCAAAACCTCGTCGGTGTTATCGTCCCGGATGCGCCAGCGCCTGAAGGACATTCAGGACAATGTCGACCACACCGTGGCCACGATGATGGAGGTGGTGATCGGGGTCCTGCTGTTCAGTCTGGTGATCGGTGGTCTGATCGCCTGGGTCATCGCGCGCGGCATCATCCGACCGATCGTCGGAATGACCTCGACCATGATGTTGCTGGCCGAAGGTGACCTGACGGTGCCGGTGCCGGCCCTGGAGAACCGCGACGAGGTCGGCGATATCGCGCGCGCGGTGGAGATCTTCCGGGACCACGCCCTGGAAAACGAGATGCTGAAGGCGATCCAGGCCGGCGAGGACCGGGCCAAGGAGCGGCGCCAGAAGGAGGCCGAAGAGCTGATCGACATGTTCGGCTCGAGCGTTTCCGGGGTGTTTTCCTCGCTCTCGGTGGCCTCCGCCGACATGGCGAACACCGCGCAGTCCATGCGCAGCGTGGTCAGTGAAACCAACCGGCAGATCGACATCGTGATGAACGCCATCGCCGAGGCCGGGCTCAACGCCGACGCGGTGGCCGCCGCCTCCGAGGAACTGACCGCCTCGATCAACGAGATCAGCCGATTGATCGATGACTCGGCATCGGTCGCCGAAAGCGGCGCCGCCCAGGCCCGGGAGGTGGTCCGGCGGGTCTCGCTGCTGCGCAGCGCCTCCGAGAAAATCGGCAACATCATCGGCATCATCTCGAATATCGCGACCCAGACCAATTTACTGGCGCTGAACGCGACCATCGAGGCGGCACGGGCGGGAGAGGCCGGACGGGGTTTCGTGGTGGTGGCGGGCGAGGTCAAGACGCTCTCGGCACAGACCCAGCGCGCGACGGTCGACATCACCGCACAAATTCAGGAGATTCAGAAATCCATCGGCGACACCGTCACCGCCGTCGACGCCATCAGCCAGACCATCGACCAGATCCACCGGTCAAGCGGCGAGATCGCCGCCGCGATCACCGAACAGCAGAGCGCCACCGAAGGCATCTCGCGGAACATCCAGTTCGTGGCCACCGGCGCCGGGCAGATTTCCGACAGCATGATCGCCGTCCGCGCCTCGGCCAACCAGACCAGCGACGCCTCGCTCCAGGTCAACCAGGCGTCAGGTTCGATGGCCACCCAATCCGAAAAGCTCAGCGTCGAAGTCAAGGACTTCCTGCTGGCCATCAAGGAGGCCGGCACCAAGAACGAATTCGAGCGGCTGGAAATCAATATCGGGGCCACCGTGACCGTCGACGGCCGCGCCCAGCAGACCCGGGCCCGACAGATTTCGGTGGGTGGCGCCTGGCTCGAGGCGATCATCGACCGTCCGCTGGGCAGTCAGGTGGCCGTAACCCTGGAAGGCTTCGCACAACCGATCCGGGCGAGAATCGCCGGCATCGCCGACAAGGGCACCCGGCTCCAGTTCCCGATGGACAGCGAACATCTCGCGCTGATGGCCGGCACCATCGGAAAGTTGACCGCCCAACCGCATTGATCCGGGAACCTGAAGGACTTCGGCCATGTTTACGACGCTCTGGATTATCGCCGGCACCCTCATCTACGCCCTGGTCAATATCGGAATCATCCTCAGGGTAAAACACGATCGCCGGCAGTTGATACTCTTCCTGATCTTTTCGGCCCTGGTCTATTTTCCTTTCATTGGCCTGCCGCTGATGAATGCCGCGGCGCAACGGGAAGAGGCAAGAAGGGAAGCCGCGGTCAGTGAAATCAACGCCCTGAAACATCGTCTCGGCGTGGTCGACCCAACCACTGCCGAACCCAAGCACGACCGCTATCTCAATCATGACGAGTTGGAGCGGCTGATTCCGGCGGTGTCCGGGGCCGTGCCCGCTCCCAACCCCGAGGCGACCGGGGCCGCGGCAGCCGCGCCGTTCCTCTGCGACTTCCTGTATCTCTATGCCTACCTCCTGGATCATCCTGATCTTGGTATCAATCAAAAGTGGTCATTAACCGCGGATATGCCGCGCGTCTTTTACCGGCCGCCGACCGCGGACTCCACCGCCGGCGCCGCTCCCGGAACCGATGAGCCGGAATGGTCCGAGGTCAGGCGTTCCTGGAACCGACTTCGAATCCCGGCCGGTGCGTCGCCTCGCCTTGCCTTTTGCCCGGACCCGCCGTGACCCGGACCCGCCGTGAGTCGCTCCGGGGTCGCGGGCGGAACGGCGGCACCACCGGCCCCCGCGGCACACGCAAACGTTCCGTCGCCCGCCCGCAGCGTGACCGAGGGTTGGCCTGGAGCGACGCAACGCACTGAAACGACCGCGGTTTGCCCTGGCTCCGGCCCCTGGCGCCGTTCCGCCCGCGGGGCCATGACCCGTGACGGAAGCCCCGCCACCGGACTGTATTTATTGGCGAAGCAATTGTTTATTTTGCGACGTCGCGCGCCGGTTCCTATAATCGCCGCGCATCCCGCCGCCCCCACCCCTGGTCGCCCCCGCCCCTGCCCACACCCACCTGGTACCGCACGTCCGGCGNNCGGCGCGATTCCCAACGCCCTCCGACCCCCGCCCCGATTACCCCCTGTCCCGATCGCCCTCCGTCTCGATCACCAAGGATCACCGTCATGATATCCCTGAAAACCAAAATGATCGGAACCGTGATCATGCTTGCCGCGCTGGCCGTGGTCCTGGCCGGAGTCGGCGTTTCCAGCCTGTCGAGCATCCATCGGGCCGCCAGCGAAGCCAACGAAGCCTCCACCAAGCTCGAGCTGGCCTTCACCGCCCAGGTCGAACTGGTCACATGGTTCCGCAGCACCGAAACCCTGATTCGCGCTGACGCCACCCCCGAAATCGTCGCGCAAGGCCGCAAGGATGCCGATGGCGCCTACAAGCGGCTGACCACCGGCCTGAACCAGTTGAGTGACGCGCTGGTCACCACCGAAGGCCGCAGCCTGATGGCCAGGATCAAGGATCTGATCGCCCAGTATCGCGGCATCGAGACCAAGGCCGACCAGCTCTATGACCAGCATCAGAACGACGACCTGCTCAAGGCCATGCATTCGGGGGCAACCATCGACAACCAGATTCTCGATCTGCTGACCCAGATCGTCACGCGCAACGACGAGACTCAGGGAAAGGCCAATGACCGGGCCGACCGCACCTACGACGAGGCCTCCACGCTGCTCTGGGGCGTTTCGGCCGGCGGCATTCTGGTGTTCCTGGCTTTGGGGCTGTGGGTCATCGTGGTTGGCGTCTCGCGGCCTCTCGACGGCGTCACCCGCGCCATGACGGCGGTGGCCGGCGGCGACCTCGACGCCGAGGTTCCGGGGCTTGGCCAGGGCGACGAGATCGGCCGGCTCGCCGCGGCGTTGGATACCTTCAAGCGCAACGGGCTGGAACGTCGCGAGATGGCGGCCGACCGCGAGCGCCAGCAAAAGGCGGCGGTGG
>PLTC01000105.1 GCA_003165295.1 Rhodospirillales bacterium
ACGACATGGGGCTGGGCAAGACCATTCAGGTGCTGTCGCTGCTGCTGGTGCAGGGCCGGGAGGATGCCGACCGGGCTCGGCCGGCCAACCTGCTGGTGGCCCCGGCCTCGCTGCTGGCCAACTGGGCCTCGGAGATCGACCGCTTCGCCCCGAGCCTGAAGGCGTCGATCATCCATCCCTCGGCGATGACCGCGGACGCGCTCAAGCGGTTGGCGCCGGATCGGTTCGCGGGGGTGGATCTGGTCATCACCAGCTATGGCTCATTGCTGCGGATTCCGGCGTTGGCCGAAGGCCGATGGCGCCTGGTCATCCTGGACGAGGCCCAGGCGATCAAGAATCCCGGCGCGAGGCAGACCGTTGCGGTCAAGGCGCTGAAGGCGCAGGCGCGGATCGCGCTGACCGGAACGCCGGTCGAGAATCAACTTGGCGACCTGTGGTCGATCTTCGACTTCATTAACCCCGGTCTGCTCGGCACGGCCAAGCAGTTCACGCGCTACACCAAGGATATGGCCGAGCGGGAGCACAATCCCTACGGCCCGTTGCGCGAACTGGTGCGGCCCTACATCCTGCGCCGGATGAAGACCGACAAGACCGTGATCGCCGACCTGCCCGAGAAGACCGAGGTCAAGGCATACTGCCCGCTGACCCCCAAGCAAGCGGCGCTCTATGGGCAGACGGTGGCCGACCTTGCCGAGGCGCTTCGGGAGTCGGAGGGCATCCAGCGCAAGGGCATCGTCCTGGCGACCCTGATGCGCCTCAAGCAAATCTGCAACCACCCCTCGCAATGGCTGAGCGACGGCACCTGGGCCGAGGACGACAGCGGCAAATTTGCCCGGCTGCGCGAGATCGCCGAGGTGGTCGCCTCGCGCCAGGACAAGATGCTGGTGTTCACCCAGTTCCGCGAGATGGCCGGCCCGCTGGCGGCATTCCTGGGCCAGGTCTTCGGCCGGGCGGGTCTGGTGCTCCATGGCGAGACCGCGGTCAAGACCCGCAGGACCCTGGTGCAGAGCTTCCAGGATGACGAAACCGTCCCGTTCTTCGTGCTGTCGCTGAAGGCCGGCGGGTCGGGGTTGAACCTGACCGCAGCCTCCCATGTCGTGCATTTCGATCGCTGGTGGAACCCTGCGGTCGAAAACCAGGCGACCGACCGGGCGTTCCGCATCGGGCAGAAGAAGAATGTGCTGGTGCATAAATTCGTCTGTCGCGGCACCGTCGAGGAAAAGATTGACACCCTGATCGAAGCGAAGAAAAATCTGTCCGTCGACTTATTGGCCGACTCCGGCGAGATCAACCTCACCGAAATGAAGGACGAGGACCTGCTGAAGCTGGTTGCCCTGGATTTGACAACCACGATGAAGGATTGACGGCAATGTCCTATGGACGCGGCGGTTGGGCGCCCTACGTTCCGGTCGCCGAGCGCCGCCGCAAGGCCGCGCAGGAAATGGAGACGCTGCGCAAGAAGGGCCATCCGGTGTCCCCGGTGACGGTTACCGGGCGCACCATCGCCAGTACCTTTTGGGGCAAGGCGTGGTGCGACAATCTGGAAAGTTACCGGGACTACGAGAACCGCCTGCCGCGCGGCCGCACCTATGTCCGCAACGGGTCGGTGGTGGACCTCCAGATCGCTCCCTTGGCCGTGACCGCGATGGTCAGCGGCTCGTCGATCTACAAGGTTTCGATCACCATCGCGGCGGTGCCCAAGGCGCAGTGGCAGTCGATCTGTCAGGATTGCTCGGGTGGCATCGAGTCCCTGGTCGAGCTGTTGCAGGGCCGTTTGTCCAAGGCGGTCATGGAGCGTCTCTGCCGGCAGGATCGCGGTCTGTTTCCGAAGCCGTCGGAGATCAGGTTCAAATGCAGCTGCCCGGACTCGGCGTCGATGTGCAAGCATATCGCGGCGGTGCTGTACGGGGTTGGCTCCCGACTGGATCAGCAGCCGGAGCTGCTGTTTCGGCTGCGCTCGGTGAATGAAAAGGATCTGGTGCCCAGCTTGGATCGGGCGCTGCCGTTGTCGAAGACCGGGCCGGCCGCAGGCAAGGTGCTGGAAACCGATGACCTCTCGGCCCTGTTCGGCCTGGAACTGGCCGAAGCCGACGACGCGACCGATGCGGTTTCAACCGAAGCGGTACGGCCGAAACCAGGGCCAGCGAAATCGAAGGCGTCGAAGGTATCCTTGAAGAAGAGCGCGGCACCGAGGGCAGGTGCCTCGAATGCCGAAACACCGGGACGTTCGGTCGCGGCCAGGCCGTCGGCTTCGGTCGCGAAGGCGGTTGAAGAAGAGAAAAATATTAGTGCCCGGTCCGAACCGGGCCATAAGTCGGCCGAGCCCTCCGCAAAGAATACAAAAGTTTCGCCAAACCCAAAGAAGCGGGCTGAACACCAGCGATCGACGGGCGGGCGGAACGCGGTTTGGGACCCATCGGACATCTATACTCCTGAAGACTAGGCTGAAATCATCCATTCCTTTCCCGGTGCAACCCTGGTGGCTCCGGGCCACGCCCGGGTCCTGCCGCTGCCGCCGGAGTTCATCACGCCCCAGGACGGCGCGGAAAAGCAGGACTGCGAGCGCGCCGCGGCCTGGCGTTGGCTGGCCCGCGTTGGCGCCNNCCCCCCCCCCCCCCCCCCCCCGAGCCTGTCAGGCGACCACGATCAGGGCATTTTCCGGGCTGCGGTCAGCGCCCGCAGGCGTGCCTGCACGTCGGCCGCCCGGCTTTCGGTTGGTTCGGGGCGATCCGATTTTACCGTTGCCAGGAGCCGCCTCAACCGGGACGCCACCTCGGGCAAACGCCCCATCAGGTCGAGGCAGATCTCCCGGATTTCCCCGGGCAAGGGGCGGTACCGCATCTTGGGTCCGCGACGCCAGCGCCGGCAGGCGCCGGCGACCACGTCCTCGGGGAACCCGCCGACATCGTCGAGCCAGTCGGCGGCAACCGCCGCCTCGACGGCGTTCGGCAGGTCGTTTCCCCGGTAATGGGCCAGCAGACTGTAAACCCGTGCCAAAACGGCGCCGGAGTCGCCCGGGGTCATGGCGGCCTCGACCAACGCCAGTTGCCGGCGCACCTCCGGAACATCGGCGGCGTTCAGCGGTTTGGGCTCCCAGAGTTCCTGAACGCCGTCGAATTCACCGTCCCGGTATCTCGTCACGGTTCGAACCGGCTTCAGCAGTTCGGCCACCCGATGCCCGACCGGAACCAGGGCCGCCGCCCGGTCGGTTCCGGCTCGGGCCTCCGAAGGGGCGGGCAGGGACGCGGGGACGTCACGAGGCATCGCCGCCTCCCGTTCTGGCGCGTTGAGCAACGGAGGCCCAGACCGCAAACCGTCCCTTGGCGGCGGCGGCCTTCGGGTTTTCGGCCCGGGCCTGGGCGTCCTGGTCTTCGGCCAGCCACACCCGCCAGGCCGCGCCGAGGTCATGGTACCTGTAGCCCCTGGCCCGACATTTGCTGACGAACTTTTCGGTCGCGGCGGTCAGATCGGCGTGGGGAAACCGCTCGACTGCGAATAACAGGTCGTCGTCGCCGGGTTGCCAGTCGGCGGTCGGCGTCATCGCCAACGAAACGACCGGAGACACCGCCCGGGGCGCGGACGCCGGGAGAGCGTCTGTTATCAGTTCTTGTTTGACTGTTCCGTTGTCGGCGTCACGACAGGCGATGTCTTCGGCGGGACGGATGGTGTCTTCGGCGGGACGGATGGTGTCATCGGTGGAACAGGTCTGCCGGGCGGGGACGGCCAGCCGGTACCACGAGGTCCGCCGCCCGCCATCGTTCCTGGATCGGTCGGCCTTTTCGAGCAGGTCCAGGGCAACCAGGGTTCGGATAACCTTGTTCACCCACGGCCGACTCCGGCCCAACAGGTGCGCCAGCAGGCGCTGGCTCGGCCAACAGGCGCCGTCTTTGCCGGCGTGCAGCGCCAGAACCGCCAGCACGGCGATTTCGTCGGCGCCGACCTTTTCATGGGTCAGCCAGCTTTCATACAGGATCGCTATTCTCATGACGGATGATCTCCAAAACTGAAAAAAGCCCTGTTCAGGTCGGCGGACCGGAACAGGGCTTTCATGGTTTGATGGCGGGCAATGAGGCAAAAAAAACCCGGGGGGACTTCTCCCCCCGGGTCTTGGCGCCAACTCCTGCGACGCTATCGATCTGTACCGCTTGTCGCGCCGCCCTGTCAAGGGAATCGCGAGCCTGCGCAGGCGCAGACTCGCCGCCCGGTCAAGGGAATCGCGAGCCTGCGCAACGGAAAACGGCCAGTTTATCCTCTCCCCCAGCCCCGTCCTTGCCCCGGCCATCGTTCGCAGCCGGCCGGGGGCCGTCGGCCGGCGGTGTAATCTGCCCCAGCATGCCGGCCCAGCCGGCTCCCGGATTTTGTTCGAGGATCGCGAGAAAACCCACGAATGCGCTCGTGGTTAAAAAGCGGCCTCGCGGCGCCTGGGCGTCGCGTCGGGGTTGAAAGTTTCAACTCACTGAAAGCAAGCCAATTCCCAACACCCTGGAATCCCGGAAGAGCCAGGAACGTTATCGGCTGTAAGTATGGTCGCGATTCTCTTTTTTTCGCACCGGCACCGACCGCGCCATGATCGCTGGACGAGATCGCTGGACGAACGTCCGGGCACGGGCATAATGTGAGCCATTCCAAAAGGGTGCCCGCCTGGATGGCGGGCGCGGGCGTCGGCGGATCGCGTGATGGGGATTCGGTGATGTGGGTTGCGCTTCAGCCTGGTGCGGACCCGGACCGCCGGGAGCCGCGGGCCGATGACATGCTCGATGTTTACCACCGTTACCCTGAATATTGGGCAGGTGTCGGTCATTGGTCGAAAATGACATCGGCGGAGCTGAAGTCATTGGTGGGATTGTTCTTGCTCTCC
>PLTC01000055.1 GCA_003165295.1 Rhodospirillales bacterium
TGGACATCGGCGTCGCGAGGCCGAGAGCACAGGGACAGGCGATAATGACGACGGACACCGCCGCAATCATGGCGTAGGCGAAAGCCGGCGGCGGCCCCCAGATCATCCAGGCCCCGAAGGCGACCACGGCGACGGCGACGACCGCCGGCACGAACCGGGACGCCACGACATCGGCCAACCGCTGAATCGGCGCGCGTGACCGCTGCGCCGCCGCGACCATATGGACGATGCGCGACAGCATCGTGTCGGTGCCGACCCGTTCGGCCCGCATCACCAGGCTTCCCGTCCCGTTGATGGTGCCGCCGATGAGCCTCGCGCCGGGCTCCTTCCCCGGCGGCATGGATTCTCCGGTCACCATCGATTCGTCTACGGCGCTCCGACCCTCGAGAACGACACCGTCAACCGGAATGCCGTCGCCGGGCCTGACGCGAAGNNCCAGCACCTGGCCGAGCAGGACGAGGACCGTGATGACGGCCGCAGCTTCGTAATAGACCGGGATGATGCCGCCTTCCTCGTGTAACCCGGCCGGGAAGATACCCGGGGCAAAGGTCGCGGCGAGGCTGTAGAGGTAGGAGGTGCCGACGCCGAGCGCAACCAGGCTGAACATGTTGAGCGACCGGTTTCGCACCGAGGCCCAACCGCGCTCGAAGAACGGCCATCCAGCCCACACCACCACCGGCGTTCCCAGCGCGAACTGAATCCACATCGAGATCTGCGGCGGCACATAATGATGAAGAGTCAGGCCGGGGAAATGCGCTCCCATCAAGAGGACGACCATCGGCGCGGACAGCAACCCGCCAATCCAGAGACGCCTGGTCATGGTGGCGAGTTCGGCGTTGGGCTCGTCGCNNGCTCCAGAGCCATCCCGCAGATCGGACAGGCGCCGGGCGCGTCCTTGACGATTTGAGGATGCATCGGACAGGTCCACCGGACCTTTCCAGACGGCGCCGCGGGCGGATCGATCCGCTTCGGCGCCGCCGGTCGCAGGCAGGCATCGGGATCGGCCGCGAATGTCTCGCGACAGGAATTGCTGCAGAAAAAATAGTCGTGGCCGCCATGGGTCAACCGGTGTTTGGCGCCTTCCGGATTGACCAACATGCCGCACACCGGATCGCGAACCTTCGCGCCGGCTTCGGCAGGAGCGGCATGGGGATGGGTTGGGCGATCCACCTGCTCTGGCAAGGTCATCCGGCACCTCGTTGACGGTTCCGCCGGTCGGGGCCTCACGCCACCGAGACGGGGAACAAAGCCTGTGATCTCATGCCGATAGCGTTCATGGAGCGATCCGAACGCGGCCACCGCCTCACGCTCCTCGACCCGCGCCAACCGTACATACAGGTCATGCCGATGCCCGCCGTGTCCGTAACGCCCAACCATCAGATCGCCCGCAACCTTACCCGACAGCAAACCCGCTGAAACAGGCTCGGAAACTACTCTGGCCGGCATTTCCGCGGAGGCTGTCGGATCAATGCCTATTTCGTCGGCTTCAGCGTGTCGATGTGATAAGGGCCTGCCGGCCCTTTGAACCCATGAGCTTAGGAGGTCAAGGAGGCGAGCCTCCTTCGCGGGTGCAGGGCAGAGCCCTGCAAAATCAAGACAAGTGCACCATCCTGGCGCATAAGGGGCGAAGCCTGGCGCATAAGGGGCGAAGCCTGGCGCATAAGGGGCGAGCCCCAACGGCCTATGCGGCATTCTTAACGCCTGGCGGTATTACCGGAGGGGGAGATAACATCATGATATGTCGTTATTTTTTTCCGCTCCCGCGGAGCCGGGAGGGGCGGGTGGGTGTTTCCGCATCCCCGGGAGCATGATAAGAAACGCCGGTCGCCGAATGGCCCCAACACCTGCCCGTCGAGAGACTTAGGCCATAAGGCGAATATCGCTTCGACACCTGGACAGGCTGTCCTTCGCGGCGCATGATCTATTTCGGAAAGTGGAAGAGGGTCCGTTGCGATACCTCCGTCGAGTCTAACTTCCAGAATTGGGCCTTGGCATGTTCAGCAATCCGGTCTATGTCGCTACCAACGCTGAAGATCATCAGTACATTGAGGCGATTGGTGATAGCGTGAGCGCCATGATCTCGGGGCAGGAGAATGGGAAAGCCGGCCTTATCAAGGCTCTCGAAGCTCTGAAACGGTCACTGCAACTTCATTTTCTGATCGAAGAAAATATGATGTCTGACTTCGGCTATGACGGCCTTTCCGAGCATCATCGCAGCCACCTGCTCATCGTCAGCGAAGTCAACGATTACCTTAAGTCCATCGTCAGGAACGATGAGGAGCCAAGGGTCAATCTATGGCCCCACGTCCGCACCACTCTGCGTCATCACATGCAGAAATTCGACACGGACTTCGCCCATTACCTGGAGCAAAGAACGGCGCGGGACGCAGCGGGGCCGGTCGCCGCCACACCGCGACCGCCTTTGGGGGCACTGACCTGAGACCCGACGGAGGCAGGAACATCTTCGGTTGAGAGGCGAAGTTTTTTCCTGGACCCGCGAAAGGCGCGGATTCGATCTTGATCCGAAACTGTTCTGAAGTGGCGGAGCGGGTTGAGCAACAGCCATCCCCTTGACTGAAGCGATCAGTCCGGCGAGGCTCATCTTCGTGGTGATTACTGCCTTGCGGTGCTCGGGCGCCTCTCCGGGTTGAAAACCGCAACTCATTAAAAACAAACCAATTCCCGGCACCCTGGAATTCCGGAAGAGCCAATCGGGACAGCAGCCCGATCCAGGCGCCTACGGGGCAAAGCCCCCTTGCGTCATACGGGGCAAAGCCCCATATGCGCTAGGTTACGATGAATCGTTGAAATGGNNCAGGGCAGAGCCCTGCAAAATCAACACAATACTGATATCCTAGCGCACATGGGGCAAAGCCCCCTTGCGTCATTCGGGCCGGGCGGAAATCCGCCTCGCGGCGTCGTCCCAGCGCCAGTTCGGGCCGGCCGCGCCGAGCCTGACCCCACCCAGCCAGCGGTCCCGGGAGCGTTGCTCCAGGCCGTCCCGGCGGCCCCCCAGCACCGCCCGGCCGGCGTCGGTCAGCGCCAGCGGTCCGGCCGATGGTGACCCGTCGTCGAGCACCAGCAGCGGGGTGGGACCGGCGGCCAGATCGCGCAGGCCGGCTTCGACCATGGCCGGCGCCTGCCAGGGTGCCCGCTCCCGGGCCTGAAGGAACGCGAACACCGCCGGCGCCGTCAGTGCACCGGCGGCCACCGCGGCCAGCGCCCGCCGTTCGGTCAGGGTGAGACCGTCCTGCCGCCAGGGATATTGCCGGCGATGGCGGTCGAGGGCGGGACCCAGGAAGGGCAGGGCGCCAAGGCCGGCCTCGGTGAGCAGCGCCTCCAGCGGCTCCGGGGTGTCGGCGGTGAAGGCCCGCCAGGTCCGCGCCGCCAGTGCCGCCTGCGCCGCGGTCACCCGCCGGCGCCCGGGGAACAGCGCCGCGAGCTGCCCGGCGTCCAACTGGCCAAGGCCGACAAACCGGCCGATGGCCGGATGGCGGTCGAGGGCGATCAGCGACAACCGCCCGGCCGCCCGCGGCCACAGCCGGTCGAGCAACCGGACCAGGATCAACTGATCGAACAGGGAGTGCTCGACCCACAGGACCAACTCGTCGCCGCCGGCGACCGCAGCGTCCAGCGCCCGGTCCTGGGCGGTCAGCGTCGCCAGCACGGTGTCGCGATCAAGGCGGTAACGCCCGGCCAGCCAGGTGGCGCGTACCGGGCGGAAGCGGTCTTCGTCCAGAGTGCCGGGGGTCGGGCCGTCGCACAAGGGGTCCATCCAGCAGAAGGGCGTGCCGGGCAGACCGGAGGCGCGCAGCGTCTCAAGGATGTCGTCGCCGCAGCGGATATGAGTGAGGCCGGGGGCGTCAGCAGGCATCCACGTCGATCACCAGCCCGTCATGGGCCGGGGCGATCCCCGGCGGCAGTCGCCGCAGCAGCGTCTGATAGTCCAGGTTGTTGTTCATATGGGTGAACCAGGCGCGCCGGGGCTTGACCCGGTCGATCCAGGCCAGCGTGCCGGCCAGATGCGAATGGACCAGATGGGGCTCTTCACGAACGCAGTCCACCACCCAGACGGTGATGCCGGCCAGGGCGGCGAAGGCCGCCTCGTCCAGGCGGACCACGTCGGTCGAGTAGGCGAAGTCGCCGAAACGGTAGCCCAGGGTGGTCATGTAGCCATGGTCCTGAAGGAACGGCGTGACCGTCACCGCGCCCACCGTGAACGGCTCGGTCCCGGCGACGATCCGGGGCTCGAGCACCGGCCGGTAGTAGGAGGTGGCGTTATTGGCCGACAATGGCCGGAAGCCGTAACCGAAACGTTCGATCACGCCCTCGATGGTCTCGCGGTTACCGTAGACCGGGATCGGCGCCTGCATCAGGCGGTTGATTTCGCGCAGATCGTCGATGCCGTGGCAATGGTCGGCGTGTTCGTGGGTGTAGAGCACGGCGTCGAGGCGACTGACGCGGGCATCGATCAGTTGCTCGCGCAGATCCGGCGGGGTGTCGATCAGAATGGTGGTGCCGGCCTGCTCGACCAGTACCGAGGGCCGACGGCGGCGGTTGCGGGGCTCCGCCGGGTCGCAGGCGCCCCAATGATTGCCGATGGTCGGCACCCCCGCCGACCCGCCGCAGCCCAGGATGGTTACGCGCATGGCGCCGCCCCGGCCGGACTCCCGAACAGCGCCCCGGCCTTGGGAAACAGCCGGAAGAAGGTACGGGTGGTCTGTTCGGCCAGCGTCGCCGCCTCGACTCCCTTGACCCGCGCCACCATGTCGGCGGTATGAACGACGAAGGCCGGCTCGTTGCGTCGGCCGCGATGGGGAATCGGGGCGAGATAGGGCGCGTCGGTTTCGACCAGCAGGCGGTCGGGCGGGATCATGGCCAGCACCTCGCGCAGCGCCGCCGCCTTCTTGAAGGTGACGATGCCCGAGATCGACAGGCACAGGCCCAGCGCCAGCGCCCGCTCGGCCATGGCCGCGGAGCCGCTGAAGCAGTGGATCAGGCCGGTCAGCCCCCGTCCCGCGCCTTCTTCGGCCAGAATGTCGAGGGTTTCGGTGTCGGCGTCGCGGCTGTGGACGATGGCCGGCAGACCCGTGACCAGGCAGGCGCGCAGGTGGCGGCGGAAGCTTTCCTCCTGCTGCGGGCGGGGGCTGTGCTCGTAAAAGAAGTCGAGCCCGGTCTCGCCGAGGCCCACCACCTTGGGATGACCGGCCAACGCCACCAGACGGTCGACGGTGGCCTGCTCCAACTCGTCGGCGGCGTGGTGGGGGTGAACCCCGAGAGAGCACGCCACCTCGGGGTAACGCTCGGCCACCGCCCGAACCTCCAGGAAGCGGCTGACACGGGTGCAGATCGAGACCATGGCGCCGACCCCGGCCCGGCGGGCGCGCTGGACCACCGCGTCCAGGTCGGGGGCGAAGTCGGGAAAGTCCAGATGACAGTGGCTGTCGACCAGCATCACGGCGTCCTCGGCTCCGTAGCGGCGCCATCGACATGGCGTGGGAACACCCCGCGGGGCGGCGGCAACGGCGTGCCCGGAACCAGGGCGTGGGCAGGGCCAAGCCGGTCGAAACCGCGTTCCCCGTCGGGTACCGCCAACTGGTCAAGGATGCGGGCCGAGGCGTCGGGCATCACCGGCTGGGTCAGAATGCCCAGATGGCGGAGGGTCTCGGCCAGCACATAAAGCACCGTGGCCATGCGCGGCGGATCGGTCTTGCGCAGCGCCCACGGCGCCTGCTCGTCCACGTAGCGGTTGCCGGCGCCGATCACCGCCCAAAAAGCGTCCAGCATGCGGTGAAACGCCTGAACCGCCAGTTCCGCCCGTGCGGTGTCGAGCAAGGCGTGAGCGGCGTCGAGCAGCCGCCGGTCGGCCTCGACAAGCGGTCCCGGTCCCGGCACCGCCGCGCCGCAGTTTTTGGCGATCATCGACAGCACCCGCTGCACCAGATTGCCGTAATCATTGGCCAGATCGCCGTTGATGCGGTTGACCATGGCCCGGTGGGAAAAGTCGCCGTCATTGCCGAAGGGCACCTCCCGCATCAGGAAATAGCGGGTGGCATCAAGACCGTAGGTCGCCACCAGAGCGTCCGGGGCGATGACGTTGCCCAGCGACTTGGACATCTTCTGGCCCTCGATGGTCCACCAGCCATGGGCGANNGCCGCCATCAGGAACGCCGGCCAGTAGATGGCATGGAAGCGCAGGATGTCCTTGCCGACCATGTGCAGGTCGGCCGGCCAGTAACGGGCATAGTCGGTGCCGGTTCCGGTGTCGGGATAGCCCACCGCCGTAATGTAATTGGTGAGGGCGTCGAGCCAGACATACATGATATGCCGCCCGTCCCCCGGCACCGGAACGCCCCAGTCAAAGGTGGTTCGGCTGATCGACAGATCGCGCAGGCCGGAACGGACGAACGCCACCACCTCGTTACGCTTGCCGGGCGGCAGGATGAAGTCGGGATTATTCTCGTAAAAATCGAGAAGAGGCTGTTGCCACGCCGAAAGCCTGAAAAAATAGCTGGGTTCCTCGACCCATTCGCAGTCGGCGCCGGTGGGTGCGAGCTTCTTGCCGCCCGGACCGTCGCGCAACTCGTCTTCGCCATAGAAGGCCTCGTCGCGCACCGCGTACCAGCCGGAATAGGAGCCGAGATAGATGTGGCCGCCCGCCGCCAGCGCCTGCCACAGCGCCTGACAGGCGCGGCGATGGCGCGGTTCGGTGGTGCGGATGAAGTCGTCGTTGGTGAACTTCATCACCGCCGGCAGATCGGAAAAGTTTCGCGATACCTGATCGGCGAAGTCCTGGGGCGCGATGCCGGCGGCCCGCGCCGACTTCTCGACCTTCTGGCCGTGCTCGTCGGTGCCGGTCAGGAACTTCACGTCCCAGCCGTCCAGGCGCTTGAAGCGCGCCAGGACATCGCAGGCCAGCGTGGTATAGGCATGGCCAAGATGAGGCACGTCATTGACATAATAAATCGGCGTCGTCAGGTAGTACGGCCGCTTGCCGGTCATAACATCTTCCTCACAAAGATGACCTGTTGGGGAGCCTTGCCCCCCACCCCCCCCCACCAGGAGCGTGTCGCCCCCGGACCCGCACGACGTCAACGGCTCCAAGGGCCACCGGCCCTTGGTGGGTCCAGGGCAAAACCCTGGTCGGGGCAAGGGGCAAAGCCCCCCAACGGCCTATGGGTCATTCCTGACGCTCGCCGGTCTTATGCGGCTGATCTTGGTTGGCACGCGCGCGACTGCCCCTTCCGGCGTCATGGTCCGCCCCTGTCCTCTCAAGATGTGGCTGCTTCAAGGCTGAGCAAGGCGTTCAACACCACCTGTTTGCGATCGAGATTGGCGGACGCCGCGCGCACGAACGAGCGGGTGATTTTTTCCCACACCTCCAGCCAGCGATCAAGGCCGCCCTGGCCGTTCGGGCCGAGCAGCCGGGCGATCAGCGCCGCCTCGCCCGGAACCACCTCGGCAACCTTGGTGCCGCGGGCGCCGCTGCGGATCAGCCGGGTCAGCCACCAGACCAGCAGCCCCGCGGCGGTCTCGAAAGCCTCGTCGCCTTTGCGCCCCAGCGTCTCGGCCAGCGCGTGGGCGGCCCGCTGGTCCAGCCGGGGCAGGGTGGCCAGCACCGCCACCATCTGGCGGTACAAGGCCACGCCGTCGGCATCGGCCAGGGTCAGGGCATGGCCGATGCTGCCCTCGGCCAGCCGGGCCAGCGCCGCGCGGTCGGCTTCGGGCAGTTCGGCACGATGCCGGTCGAGTAACTGGCGCACCACCGGTTCGCTCAGCGGCTCCAGCATCAGGGTGCGGCAGCGCGAGCGGATGGTCGGCAGCAAACCGCCCGGCGCCTCGGTGACCAGCAGCAGCAGGGCGCGCGCCGGCGGCTCTTCCAGAATCTTGAGCAGGGCATTGTGGCCGCTGGCGTTCATGCGGTCGACGCCGTCGATCACCACCACCCGCCAGCCGCCTTCGCCCGAGGTGCGGCGCAGGAAGGCGGTGACCTCGCGGACGTCGTCCACCGCGATATCGGTCTTCATCCGCCCGCGCTTGTCGTCGAACCGGCGCTCCACGGTCAGCAGGTCGGAATGACCGCCGGCCCGCACCCGCCGGAACACCGGATGGTCGGGCGCGAGAAACAGGCCGGAGGGCGGCGCCGCCGGCATCGCACCGAACAGGCCGGGACCACCGCCGCCGTCACCGCCCGCGGCGGTTCCGCCGTCGCCCTCCCGGGCCAGCGCGAAACGGGCGAAGCGGAAGGCCAGGGTGGCCTTGCCGATGCCGCCGATGCCGCCGATCAGCCAGGCATGGGGCAGCCGGCCGCTGTCCCAGGCCGCCCGCAACACCCGCTCGGCGCCCTCGTGACCTGACAGCTCCGAGGTTTCCCGCGGTGACGGCGTGCTCATCCGGTGGTCCGCCCGGGGGTCATGGTCCGCCCGGGGGTCATGGTCCGCCCGGCGGCCGTAACCGCGCGCAGACCACCGACAGGATCGCCGCGGTGACTGCGGTTTCGGAGCCGGCGGCATCGACCACCGCACACCGCTCCGGGGCCTGCCGGGCAATCTCCAGGAAGCCCTCGCGCACCCGGTGGTGGAAAGCGGTCTCCATGGTCTCGTACCGGTCGGCGCCGCCCCGCGCCCGCATCCGCCCCAGGCCAATCTCCAGGGGCAGGTCCAGGATCAGGGTCAGGTCGGGGGCGAAGTGGCCCAGGGCCAACTCCGACAGCCGGCCGATCACCGTCGGGTCCAGACCAAGGCCATGGCCCTGGTAGGCCAGCGTGCTGTCGGCAAAGCGATCCGAGATCACCCAGCCGCCGCGGTCCAGCGCCGGCCAGACGGTGCGTTCCAGGTGATCGCGGCGGGCGGCGAAGTGCAGGAACGCCTCGGTGACGGCACTCCAGCGGCCGGCGCCGCCGGTGACCAGCAGCCGGCGAATCTCCTCGGCCCCCGCCGAACCGCCGGGCTCGCGGGTCGTCACCACTTCGAGCCCGCGCGCCCGCAACGCCGTCGCCAGCGGGCCGACCTGGGTCGACTTGCCGGCGCCTTCGCCGCCTTCGAGGGTAATGAACCGCCCCTTGACCATGGTCACCGGTCAGGCGGCCAGGTCCAGGGTTCCAAGGGCACCGCCCTTGGTCGGTCCAGGGCAAAGCCCTGGTCGGGGGGCCCGGGGGGGCGAAGTCCCCTCCCTGCCTCAACGACACGGCCCGCCCGGATCACAGCGTGCTCCCGAACACCACATGGTGCGCGGCGGCGGCCAGCCGGCCGAGAAAGCCCAGTCGCGGCACGTCGGCCGCCGCCACCAGCGGAACCTCGCGGGTGACGAAGCCGGGCGCGGTGATCACCAGCTTGCCCACGGTGGCGCCCTTGACAATCGGGGCCGGCAGCGGCACCTGGGCCTGCAACGTCACCTTGAGCCCGCGTCGCTCCTGCTGGGCCAGGGTGACCTGAAAGCCCTGGGCCGCGACCGCCGGAACGCTCGGCGTCTGGCCGAGCCAGACCGGCAGTTCGTCCACGGTTTCTCCGGGCTTGAACAGGGTGTAGACGTTGAACTCCCGGAAGCCCCATTCGAGCAGCCGGGCCGGCTCGTCGGCGCGGGCCTGCATGCTCTGAAGGCCGTTGATCACCAGGATCAGCCGGCGGCCGTCGCGGACCGCAGAGCCGATCAGGCCGAAACCGGCGATTTCGGTATGGCCGGTCTTCAGGCCGTCCACCCCCATGTTGCGATAAAGCAGTGGATTGCGGTTACCCTGCTTGATGCCGTGATAGGTGAACTCACGCTCGGAAAAATAGTGGTAATACTCGGGAAACGTGTCGATCATGGCTTTGGCCAGGGTGGCCAGGTCCCGGCAGGTGGAATAGTGGTTGTCGGCGGGCCAGCCGGTGGCGTTGGCGAAGCTGCTGTCGTTCATGCCCAACTCGTGGGCGCGCTTGGTGATCTGGGCGCCGAAGGCATCCTCGGAACCGGCCAGCGCCTCGGCCAGCACGATGGCGGCGTCGTTGCCCGACTGGATGATCACGCCGCGGATCAGGTCCTCGACCTTGATCTTGGCCCCCAGTTCCACGAACATTTTGGAGCCCTGCATCCGCCAGGCGTGCTCGCTTACCTGCAACGTGTCGTCAAGGGACAGGCGGCCCGCGCGCAACGCCTCGAAAACCGCGAACATGGTCATGACCTTGCTCATGGACGAGGTCGGCATATGCTGGTCGGCGGCCTTTTCGAACAGAACCGTGTTGGTGGTGGCGTCAATCAGAATGACGTTGTGAGCCTGGGTGTCGATGGTGGCAGCCGCGGCCGGAACCGCCGGGACGACGGCGCCGGCGAACAGCACGGCCGCGACCAGGGCGGAACGAACGCCATATCGGAACGGGAAGCGGAGGAAAGACATCTGATATCCCTTTGCAACGAGCCGGCCCGGCGGGTCGGCGTGGCGGCACCGGTTCCGACCGCGGGCGGCACCGGGGGCTGCCCCTTGTCCGACCTGGGATGGGTCCGACCTGGGATGGCCCCTGCGCCTGTCGCATTGCAAACGGTCCCCGCCCAGGTCAATCAACCACTAACCGGGCCGTGGTGGTGCCGGTTCCAATGACCTGGGACAGAATCCCATCGGCCTTCGCGACCGACTCGATGGGACCCAGGCGAACGCGAAAGAACCGGGTCTGGCCAACCCGCGTCTGGCTGATGGTGGTGGGCGCGATGGTCGCCACCCTGTCCCGCAGCCGGCTGGCATTGTTATACTGGGTAAAGGCGCCGGCTTGAACATAGATTTGGCGGGACCCGCTCACCGGGCGTTGCGCGACTTCGGGGGCGGGCAGAAAGCGGCCGCCGACGGTGGTGCCGGAAACCGGGGCGCCGCCCTGGGGCGGCGGCAGGGTTTCCACCGCCATCGGGCCGGCCGAAGCCGCAACCATTGCCGTCGGTGCCGCGCCGCCACCACCGTAAGCGGTCTGGGTGTTGGCCCGGGCGGCGGCGGCGATGGCGCGGCTTTCGCCGGCCAGAATCTGAACCCGCACCTTGGCGGTGCCGACCCGGTCAAAACCCAGCAACTGGGCGCACCGCCACGACATGTCGATGATCCGTCCGTTCACGAACGGTCCGCGGTCGTTGATTCGGACCACGATGGAACGGCCGTTGTCGAGGTTGGTGACGCGGACCAGCGAGGGCATCGGCAAGGTCTTGTGGGCCGCGCTCATCTGGTTCTGGTCGAAGATCTCGCCATTGGCCGTCCGGTCCTGGTGAAAGCCCGGGCCGTACCATGAAGCGATGCCGGTCTCGTCATAGGCGTAGTCTTCGGCCGGGTAATACCAGATGCCGGCGACCTGATAGGGCTTGCCCACCTTGTAGGTGCCGGAGCCCAGGCCAAACGCCGGCGCCTTCTCCCTCGGTCCGGCGCACGCCGTCAGCACCAGCACCAGAATCCCCAGCGCCGCCGCCGTCAACCGGTTACGGCAGACGTTTCGGCGCATGGCCGCCTCTTCTCCGGTCATGCCCGCCGGCCCCCCATATCCTGACAGCGCCCATGCTAGCCAAATCCGCCGGGGCTGCCAAGGCGATTGGCCGGAGGCGCGGCCGCATGGGCGCCAGGTACCGATGAGCCCTTGAAATGAAAGGGTTTTCGTGGGCTCTGCCCACACCCGCAAAGGGCCGGGCGGCCCTTTGAACCCATGACGTGAATGAGGTCAGGGAGGCGAGCCCCCTTCGCGGGTGCAGGGCAGAGCCCTGCAAAATCAAGACAAGTGCGATGCCCTGGCGCGTATGACGCGGCCGGTTCAGATGTAATATTCCTGCAACGGCGGGAAGCCGTTGAAGCCGATCGAGGCGTAGGTGGTGGTGTAGGCGCCGGTGGCATGAATCTGAAGGCGATCGCCGATGCAAAGATCGACCGGCAGCCGGTAATCGGCCCGCTCGTACAGCACGTCGGCGCTGTCGCAACTGGGGCCGGCCAGGACCACCCGTTCGGTAAGGCCGGTCCGGTGGCTGTGGATCGGGTACTGGATGGCTTCGTCCATGGTTTCGGCCAGTCCACCGAACTTGCCCACGTCGAGATAGACCCAGCGGCGATCATCGTCGGCGGATTTGTGGGCGATCAGCACCACTTCGCTTTCGATCACCCCGGCATTGCCGACCATGACCCGGCCCGGCTCGACGATGGTTTCGGGAATCCGGTTGCCGAAATGGGTGCGCAGGGCCTTGAAGATGGCCGCGCCGTAGGCCTCGGTCGGGGGCACATCGCTGCGGTAGCGGGTGGGGAAGCCGCCGCCGAGATTGACCATCTTCAGCTCGACGCCCTCGGCCTCCAGGTCGCGGAACAATTGCGCGGTGGCGGCCAGCGCCGCATGCCATTGGTTGGGGTCGCGCTGCTGGGAGCCGACATGGAAAGAGATGCCGAACGGCACCACGCCCTTACCGGCGGCGCGCAGCAGCAGGTCGCGGGCCATGGCCACGTCGCAGCCGAATTTGCGCGACAACGGCCATTCGGCGCCTTCGCCGCTGGTCAGGATGCGGCAAAAGACCCGCGATCCCGGGGCGGCGGCGGCGATCTTGTCCAGTTCGGCGATGCTGTCGAAGGCGAACAGGCGCACTCCGCGCTCGTAGGCGCGGGCGATGTCGATCTGCTTCTTGATGGTGTTGCCATACGAGATGCAGTCGGGGCGGGCGCCGGCGGCCAGCACCATGTCGATTTCCTGGACGCTCGCGGTGTCGAACGACGAGCCCAGCCGGACCAGCAGTTCCAGGATATGGGGGGCCGGATTGGCCTTGACCGCATAGTAAATGCGGGCGTCGGGCAATGCTGTGGCCAGGGCGGTATAGTTTTCTTCAACAACGTCCAGGTCAAGAACAAGGCATGGCGTGGCCGGACGTCGCTCCGCAAAGAAGCGCGCAATCTTATCGTTCATCCCGGTCTCCAGGATAAAGCGGTTATGTCAAATTGTGTGCAGGCTTGATCGTCTTACACGAACGCGCAAAGAATCACGCGCTCGCGCCCGTACTTATCTGTCTGACAGACGCGGGCGTCACTTGACCGGAACCGAAAGCGTGTTGACCGGAAGGAAGAGTGAGACGGGACGGCGGGAACCCACCGACAACAACATGAAACATCGTAACCTCCAAGTCGGCCGTCCTGTTCAGACGACGGGTCGGGGATACGCGTTACGTCGTTGCATAACCACTGCTCGAACAGCTCGAGGGCGGGCCAGCGGCACGTGCGCTTGCGAGTGAGCGGTACATACGTCGAATGGGTGGGCTTGAAAAGGGGGAAAAAGCAGCGTCGCGAAAAAATTTCCCTGTTGTTAACCTTCGGGCCGGAACCGGGTCGGAGCCGGTCCCGGGGATTGGCCGAAACGCAGCAACTCGGCGCCATGGCGGCGCAGCCAGGCGCGCGAGGGCGCGGCATCGGGGATCAGGCGGGCGACCAGCGCCCAGAACCGCGGCGAGTGGTTCATTTCCCGGAGGTGGGCGACCTCGTGGGCGACCACGTAGCTCAGCACCGGCTCGGGGGTCAGGATCAGCCGCCACGAGAAGGACAGGCTGCCGGTGGCCGAACAACTGCCCCAGCGGCTGCGCGTGTCGCGGACGGTGATGCCGCGAACCCGGGTCTCCAGGGCCTCGGCCATGATCCGCGACCGTTCGGCGAGCAACCGGCGGGCCTCGGCGGTCAGCAGGTCGCGGACGCGGCGGGCCAGGTGCTCGGGTTGGCCGCCGACCCGGATTTCCCCCTGGTGGCGGCACCCGGGACCACGCCACGCGGAGTCGTGGCGGATCACATGGTCGGTTCCGAGCACCGGGATGCGGGCGCCGTTGACGAAGGGCCGGGCCGGCGGCAGTGCCGCCAGCCGCGCCCGAATCCAACCGGCATGGCGACCGACGAAGCGGATCGCTTCGGCCTCGTCCAGGCCGGCGGGCACCACCACCTGAATCAGGCCGCGGGCGGCGTCGAGTCGCAGCGTCATGCGGCGGGCGCGCGCGCTTTCCCGCAATTCCAGCGGCGCCGGCAGGCCGCTCAGGGTCAGGGGGCGGGTTCCGCCGGCGGTCATTGTTCCAGGGCCTGACGTAATGCCGCGGCACTCGCGACGGAAGCCAGCGGCAGGGCCGCCGCCAGCAGCGCCCCGAGGATCAGCAGGTGGGGTCTGGCACTCAGCCCGGCCAGCGCCGAATCGATGGCAGCGGCGCCAAAGATCAGCACCGGGATGAACAGCGGCAGGATCAGCAGGGAAATCAGCACGCCGCCCCGCCGCGCGCCCAGGGTCAGCGCGGCGCCGATGCTGCCGGTCAGGCTCAGGCTGGGGGTGCCAAGCAGCAGGGTCAGTTCCAGCGTCCCGAAGCCGTCGCGGTTCATGCCCAGCAACACCGCCAGCACCGGCGCCGCCACCAGCAGCGGGACACCGGTGACCAGCCAGTGGGCGGTGGCCTTGGCCAGCACCACCAGTTCCAGGGGCAGGCCGCCAAGCGCCATCAGGTCCAGGGAACCGTCCTCGAAGTCGGTCTGGAACAGCCGCTCCAGGGACAGGAGCGAGGCCAGCAACGCCGCGACCCAGATCACGCCGGCGGCGATGCGGGCCAGGATGTTGGGCTCGGGGCCGATGCCGAACGGGAACAGCACCACCACCAGGACGAAGAACATGACGGCGACAGTGGCGTCGGAGCCCTGGCGCAACGCCAGTTTCAGGTCGCGCCCGACCAGCCCGCGGAACCGGGTCATGACCATGTCTCCTCATGCCCGGGGCCGCGATCGGGGCCGGGACCGCGATCGGGCGGGGCCGGGGCGAAGCCGTCGAGGTGCAGGTGGCGGGCGCCGGGCAGCGGCAGGTCGGTGTGGGTCGCGGCCACCACCATGCCGCCGGCGGCCCGATGTCCGGCCAGCACCTCCCCGAGTCGGGTCACCGCGGCCTGGTCGAGCCCCACCGTCGGCTCGTCGAGCAGCCAGAGCGGCGCCGGCGCCAGCAGCAGCCGGGCGAGGTTGAGCCGGCGCTTCTGCCCGGCCGAAAAGTAGCGGGCCGGCACCGCCGCCAGCCGTTCCAGGCCGAAGCGTTCAAGGGCCTGCCGCGCCTGCCGCTCCGGCCCGGCGTTCCGGTGGAGTGCCGCCCAGAAGCCGAGATTTTCCTCGGCGGTCAGCACCGGCTTGATGGCGTCCAGGTGACCGACATAGCGCAGCCGGGCGCGGTGGCGGTCGGGGTCTTCGGCCACCGGGGCGCCGTCCCAGGTGATTTCGCCCCGCCAGGGGCATGACAACAGCGCCATCAGCCGCAACAGGCTGGACTTGCCGCTGGCGTTGGGACCGGTCAGCACCAGGGCCTCGCCCGCGGCCAGCCGGAAGTCCAGGCCGACGAAGACCAGACGTTCGCCACGCAGACAGGTCAGGCGGGAGCCGGCGAATTCGGTCATGGCGGGCCGCGCAGCGATCGGGAGCCGGAGGGATCGGGACAGGGTCACCCCCGCCTCGTAGCGCAGGCGGGCGCCCGACGCAAGCCGGGCCGGGTCGCCGGCGGCTCCGGCGCCTCGCCCGGCGGACGGCGGGGAGGCGCGCGGAAAGAGGCGCGCAGAAGACTATCGTCCGGCTTTGAAACCGGGTATTCTTGCATTGCACAGGCCCGGCGCAGGGACGGCCGGGGTATCATCGCGAGTGAGGCTGGGGCATGAGGCGGCTGACGGGGATTGCGGTCCTGATGATCGGGTTGGGCGTGTTGACGGCCGGTGCCGCGGTGGCCGGGCAGAAGGAAATCGCCGAGACCGCGCAGGTGCCGCCGCTGACGCCGAAGCAGATGGTCCTGGATTGCGCGGTTACCGGCGTGGCGTTGTCCGCGGCGACCACGCTGGGGTGGTTCAAGCCGATGACCGTGACCCTCGGAACCTTCCCGGTCTTCGCCGTTCTGCACGAAGCGGTCTATGGCTGCGGCATCGGCGTGATCAGCGGTTATGTGGGCCAGGCCCTGGTCGGGCTGTTGCCGGCGCCGCCGGCGCCGAATCCCTTCGCGGCCGAGAGTGCCGCGCTGCCAGGGGCGGTTGAGCAGCGATAGGGGGCCTCGAGGGCTCCGGGAACCACTGTAGTCGGCAGCAACCGGCCGTTCTGCCAGGGAGGCGGTCCGTGCCCGAGGTAATCACCACTCTTGCCGCCGAGCGTCTGATCCGGCGGGCGCCCGATCATCCGCTGGCACTCGGCGCCGACGATCAGGCGTATCTGCTGAGCTGTCTGCGCGAGATTGAGCGGAGTTTCGGCGTCTCCGCCGTGCCCGATCTGCCGCTGACGGTGTTGCCGGGGCGGAGCCTGATGCGGCGGCTGGTCGGATTGCATCGGACCCTGCGGCCCGCGGATGCCGAGCAGCGCACCACACTGGGGCGGCTGGCCGGCGCCATTCTGCTGCTGGATACCGCGTGCGCGCTGGATCACGATCTGAAGCGGGGCTAGCGGCGGCTTCCAGGGCGGTTGGCGGTCAGAGTGTGACAAGCAGTTTTGTGGGCTCTGCCCACACCCGCAAAGGGCCGGTCGGCCCTTTGAACCCGGGAGTTTTGGAGGTCGAGGAGGCCCGCCTCCTTGCGGGTGCAGGGCAAAGCCCTGTAAAATCAAGGTAATAGTGATATCCTGGGGCATATCGGGATCAGGCGGCCGGCGCCGGGGCGAGGCGCGCGCCGGCCGGGCTGCGCGGTTCGGCGATGGTCAGGACCATCATCGCGGCGGACAGGGCGAGGCCCATGGAGATCAGCCAGACCCAGTCGTAACGCGCGAACAGGTCGAACAGCCAGCCACCCAGGAAGGCGCCGGCGGCGGCGCCCAGGGCATGGCCGGCGGCAATCAGCCCCATGGCGAGGCCCATGATGCGCAGGCCCAGATGGGCTGCGACCAGACTTGCGGTGGCCGGCACCGTGGAAAAGTCGAACAGCCCGAACATCACGGCGAACACCACCAGCAGCGTGCCGTCCCGGGCGATGAACAGCAGCAGGATGAAACTCAGGCCGCGCATCAGGTAAATGGTCGCGAGCAGCCGCGGCCGGTGCCAGCGGTCGGTCAGCCAGCCCGCCGTGACCATGCCGATCATGTTGAAGGCCGAGAGCAGGCCATAGGCTTCGGCGCCGTTGAGCGGCGGATAGCCGCAGGTCACGGCGTAGGGCAGCAGATGGGTTTCGATCACGCCGCTGGTGGTGAAACCGCAGACCGTAAAGCTCCAGAACAGGGCGTGGAACACCGGGCTGCGGGCCAGCAGGGCGAGGCGTTGGGGCAACGGTTCGGTCGGGGGGCGCAGCCGGGTGGTTGCCGGCCGGGTCAGCAGCCACGCCACCGGCGCCAGCACCAGGGCCGCGACGGCCAGGGCGGCAAAGCACGGGCGCCAGCCGACATGGCCGAGGAACAGGGCCAGCACCGGGATCACCAGCAACTGGCCCGCGGTGGAACCGGCGGTGGCGATGCCCACCGCAAGGCCGCGGTTGTGATCGAACACCAGGGACACCGCGGTCGAGATCACATGGTTGGCGACAGTGCCGAAGCCGATGGCGGCCAGAACGCCGAAGCCGAGCAGGAACAGCCAGGGCCGGTCCATCGTCGAGATCACCACCATGCCCAGTCCCACCGAGACGAGGCCGCCGGTGAGCAGAGGCCGCGGCCCGTAACGGTCCACCAGATTGCCGGCGACGGGAGACAGAATCGCCACCACCACCAGGGCGAGGGCGCCGCCGCTGGAGATGAAGCCGCGTGACCAGCCGAAGGCGTCGGCCCAGACCGGCATGACCAGGCCGAGGGAGGCCCGGGTCGACATGGTGACGCTGAGCGCCACGAAGCTGACGGCGACCAGCAGCCAGGCCTGGAAACTCGCGGGCGACGGGTGGTGGGATGGGGAGGCCATGACCGTGCAGGGGCTTTCGATGCCGAAGAGGCCGTTACCTTAACTGGGGCAAAGCGCAGATGGCAAAACCCGACTCAACAAGGGTGCCGTGCGGTCCCGACCCGGCCTCGCCGGGCCGACTCTCGGCCAGCCGGTCGTAAAGTGCTGCCGATTGTTCGGAGGCCCGGTAACGCCGTTGATCTTTGTTGCATTAAATTACACTTTCTTATCTTACCCTGGCCATGGCCGCTTGCTACTCTGTCAGCCGACGATCCTTGAATGAAGTCTGACCAGAAAAAGCGGCGGTGTTATCCCTGGACGATCTTTTCTGGTCGTGGTGTAACTTTGGATGTTACGAAGCCGGCGGGGTGCCGGAGGGATCGAATTCTGGTGGCTGTTGCTGATGGCGGCGTGAGATCAAAGGGGCGGCAGCCTGCGGCGGATTTTCGGGTGCCGGCGCGTGGCGACCGGCCTTGAGGTAAACAGGGGCGTTTCGGGCGGTCGTTCGCCGGTATTTTGGCATGGATAACCTTGATCGGTGGAAGATCGACGGGTGGAAGAGATGTATTCGACCGACAGACAGGGGACGGCCCATCGCGGCAGTCCGGCGGCATACCTGGCGATGGGCAACCGGCAGGCCGAACTGGGCCGGCTTGATCACGCCATTGCCCAGTACCGCAAGGCGCTGGCGCTGGCGCCGGATTACGCCGAAGCCCACAACAATCTTGGCGTGATGCTGTACCGGCTCGGTCGCCTGGACGAGGCCGCGACCGCTTACCGGCGGGCGCTGGTGCTGGTTCCCGGTGATGCCGATACGCATTTGAACCTGGGCAATGTTCTGTTCCGTCAGGGGTTGCTGGATCCGGCGGCGGCGCATTACCGGCAGGCGGTGACGTTGCGCACCGATCACGCCGAGGCCCATCTGAATCTCGGCGTGACCCTGATCCATCAGGGCCGGCTTCAGGAGGCGGGGGCCGCCATCCTGCGGGCGCTGGCCCTGGATCCGCACAATCCCGACGGCCACCAGAATCTCGGCGTTGCGCTTGGCCGGCTGGGGCGAACGGACGAGGCGGAGGCGTGCTACCGGCGGGCGCTGGCCCTGAAGCCGGACCACCCCGACGCTCAGATGAATCTGGGGGTGGCGCTGGTCGAAGCGGACCGGTTGGACGAGGCGGTGGTGTGGTTTCGGCGGGCGCTGGCGCTGAACCCCGATAATGCCCGGGCGCAGATGAATTTGGGGAACGCCCTGGTCAAGCGGGGCGAGCCGGAAGAGGCGCTGGTTTGTTACCGCCACGCGGTGGCGCTCCGGCCCGATGAGGCCGAAGCGCGGTACAATCTCGGCGTCGTTCTGCTGGAACTGGATCAGACCGAGGAGGCGGTGACCCAGTACGAGCTGGCGCTCGCGATCCGTCCGTGCGATCCCGGGACCCTGAACAACCTGGGCGTCGCGCTGTTCCGGCTGGGCCGGCACGACGCGGCGGCGGCGTGTTACCGGCAGGCGCTGACCCTCAGGCCCGACTACGTCGAGGCGCAGTACAACCAGACCGAGGTGAAGACCTTCCGCTCCGGCGATCCCGAGCTGGCGGTCCTGGAGACGCTGGCCGCCGGCGGCGACCAACGGCCCGCGGGCGAGGCGGCCTACCTCCATTTTGCGCTGGGCAAGGCGCTGGAGGATGCCGGCGACTATCCGCGGGCGTTCGAGCACTTTCTCAAGGGCAATGCCGCCCGCCGCAGCCTGCTGCAATACGATGAAGCCGCCACCCGTGACCAGTTCCGCCGGCTGGCCGCGGTGTTCGACGCCGGGCTGTTCGAGCGTTGCCGGGGCGGCGGCGACCCCTCGCCGGTGCCGGTCTTCATCGTCGGCATGCCGCGGTCGGGCAGCACGCTGGTCGAGCAGATTCTCGCGAGCCATCCCGGGATTCACGGGGGCGGGGAACTGAGCGAACTGGCCGGGGTCGCCCGGTCGGGGCCGGATCCCGACCAGGCGCCGACGCCGTTTCCCGACTATCTTCGAAGCCTGGAGCCGGAGGCGCTTGGCCGGCTCGGCCGCGCCTATCTGGCCCGGTTGCCGGCGCCGCCCGCCGGCCAGATCCGTATCACCGACAAGATGCCGAACAATTTCATGCTGATCGGTCTGATCCGGCTGATCCTGCCCGAAGCCCGGATCATCCATACGCTGCGCGATCCCATCGACACCTGCGTCTCGTGCTTTTCCAAGCTGTTCATCAAGGAGCAGGACTTCAGCTTCGATCTGGCCGAAACCGGCCGTTATTACCGGTGGTACCACGAACTGATGGCCCACTGGCGGGCGGTGTTGCCGCCGGGCAGCCTGTTCGAGATTCGTTACGAGGAGCTGGTGGAAGACATGGAGTCCCAGGCGCGGCGGCTGATTGACCACTGCGGTCTGCCCTGGGATGATCGCTGCCTTGCCTTTCATCAGAACCGGCGGGCGATCCGAACCGCCAGCGCGGTTCAGGTTCGCCAGCCGCTGTTCCGCAGTTCGGTGGGACGCTGGCGGCGGTACCAGTCCGGCCTGCAACCCCTGCTGACCGAGCTGGCGGCGGTGATTCCGGGGGGCGGCGACGCGCCGGCAGGCGGTGTCCCGTGGGCCCGCCCGCCAGTCCCCTCTTGAGCCGGTGCGCGAATGTCCCTATATCTCTCGCTCAATATAACGAAGGGCGCGTTCAGCGTCCTGCGTTTCTCCCAGGTCGGTACGCGCTGCCGCCAAAGGTGTTGATCACCCCTGTCCTGACGAGAAACCTTGCGGCGTTCGAAATTTCGAAATAAGGAGTCCGTACCTATGCCCCCGCCCCCGCGGTCGAACCCTTACAAAAATGTGCCGGATGCGTCCGCCGATCCGCGCCAGATCGAAGGCTGGGCGCTGATGGAACTGGCGGTTCGGATGAAAGCGGCGCAACGGGAGCCGGTGGAGCCGAACACCGTGCTTGAGGTGGCGCGGCTGAACCGGCGGTTGTGGACGATCATCCAGGCCAATCTGGTCGAGCCCGACTGCGTGGTGCCCCTCGAGACCCGCAACGCGCTCTTGAGACTGACCAAATTCATCGACAAGCACACGGTCGGGGTGGTTGCGGATCCCCAGCCCGAGAAGCTTGATGTCCTGATCAGCATCAACCGGGAGATCGCCGGCGGTTTGCTGACGCCACCCCCGGCGGCTCCGCAGGCTGCGGCCACCGCGGCGCCGCCGCCCGCCGCCCCGGCTCCACCGGGCTTTCCGCCCCGCAAGCTGACCGACTCCCGCTTCTGAGCCGGCCATGACCCGGCTGGGCGGTGAGCCGGCGGGGGGCGGAGCGGTCGCGGCGGCGCTGGCACTGGGTCTCTCGCTGATGGACCGGGGCCGGCCGGGCGACGCGCTCGCCTGTTTCGAGCGGGCGCTGGCTGGCGCTCCCGACGACCCCGGGGGCTGGAGCAACCTCGGGATCGCGCTTTTGGAACTGGGCCGGCCGGCCGAGGCGGCGGCGCGCCTGGAGCGAGCGCTGGCGCTGGCGCCCGGGGACGCCCGGACTCACCTGAATCTGGGTGCGGCACTGCTGAGGCTGGGCCGCGCCGCCGAAGCGGTTCCGTGTTTCGAGGGGGCACTGGCCCTTGAGCCCGACTACGCCAAGGCTCACCTGAACCTGGGGACGGCGAGGCTGGACCTTGGCCATCTTGCCGGGGCGGCGGCCTGTTTCGGGCAGGCGCTGGCGCTGGCGCCCGGGCTGGTGGAGGCCGCGCTCAATCTGGGGGTGGTGCGGCAACGCGAGGGCCGACTGGAAGACGCCGTGGCGGTCTGGCGGCGGCTGGCGGAACGCCGGCCGGGGTGCTTTGAGGCCCATCTCAATGTCGGGACGGCGTTGCTGGAGCAGGGGGAGTTGGCCGCGGCCATGGCCTCGCTGACCCGGGCGCTGGCGCTCAGGCCGGACAGCGCCGCGGCGCACCTGACCCTGGGCGTGCTGTTCCGGCGGCAGAACCGGCTGGCCGAGGCCGAGGACCGGTTCCGGCGGGCGCTGGCGCTGGCCCCCGACGCCGCCGAGGCCCACCTGAACCTGGGCACCGCCCTTCAGGAACAGGGGCGGCTGGAAGAGGCGCAGGTCAGCTTCGGGCAGGCCCAAAGGCTCCAACCCGAACTGGCGGCGGCGGGCAGTGCCATCCTGTTTACCCGGCTGTACCAGCCCGGCACCGACCTTGCCGCCATCGCCGCGGGCGCCCGCGACTGGGCCGACCGCCATGCGGCGCCCCTCAGGACCGAATGGCCGGCGTTTGATCCGCAGGGGCGTGGGGTGGAGACTTATCGGCTGGGCTTCGTCTCCGGCGACTTTCGCGCCCATGCCGTCGGCTTCCTGGTGCTGCCGGCCCTGGAGGCGTTGGCCCGGGCCGGCCACCGGTTTTACTGCTACGCCAACCAGACCGAAGATGATGACCTGACCCGGCGCTTTCGCGCCGCCGCCGCGGTATGGCGGCCGGTATTCGGCTGGTCCGACCCGGCGCTGGCGGCGCAGATCCGGGCCGACGGCATCGACATACTGGTGGATCTCAGCGGCTGCACCGCCCTGAACCGTCTGCTGGTGTTTGCCCGCAGGCCGGCGCCGGTTCAGGTGGCGTGGGTTGGCTATCCCGCCACCACCGGTCTTGAGGCCATGGACTATCTGCTGGCCGACCCGGTTCAGGTCCCGGCCGGGGCGGAGGTTCATTACCGGGAGCAGGTGGTCCGCCTGCCCGAGGGGTATGTCGCGTACCAACCGCCGGAGGACACGCCCGCGCCCGGACCGCTGCCGGCGGCCACCACGGGCTTCATTACCTTCGGCTCGTTCAATACCTTGAAAAAAATTACCCCGGGGGTGATCGAAGCCTGGAGTGAGATTCTGCGCCGGGAACCCGATGCCCGGCTGTTGCTGAAGACCTCGGCGCTGGACTGCCGTGACTGTCGACAGACGGTCGCGGCACGCTTCGCGACATACGGAATTGCGCAGGAGCGTCTGTCACTGGAGGGCGGCACCACGCCCGGACGGCACCGGCAGGCCATTGCCGGAGTGGACATTGCCCTGGATTCCTTCCCGTACAGCGGCGGCCTGACCACTTTGGAGACGCTGTGGCTTGGGGTGCCGGTGGTGACGTGTCCGGCGGACACGCTGTGCAGCCGTCATACGCTGGGCTACCTGTCTGGCATCGGACTGTCGCATCTTGCGGCGCGCGACGTCCGGCAGTATGTCGAGACCGCGACGGATCTGGCCCGCGATCGGGCGCGTCTGTCGGCGCTTCGGGCCGGTCTGCGCCCCCGTATGGCGGCGGCGCCGCTCTGCGATCCCGACCGTTTCGCCCGCCATCTGGAGCAGGCGTTCGCCACCATGTGGGCCGGGTTCCGGGCCGGAACTCCGCCGCGCGGCTTCGAGGTGCCGGCGCTGCCGCGCGGGCCGTGACAATCCGCCGTATGTCATGACGGTCCGGGAGCAAGGTTCCGGGCCGCATCGGGCGACGCCCGTCGCCGGCAGTTTCGGGCGTCGCGTAAGCTCGGAACGCCGTATACTGGCGGCCGGTTGATCGGGAGACGGTGCCATGGCCGCCATAGACCACGATATCCCGCTGGCCGCCTACGCCTGCCGCGCCGCTCACAGTCGCGGCCGGCTGGTGGCGGAGCAGGAGAGTCCGACCCGGACGCCGTTCCAGCGTGATCGTGACCGCATCCTGCATTCCGGGGCGTTCCGCAAGCTCAAGTACAAGACCCAGGTGTTCGTCTATCACGAGGGCGACTATTTTCGGACCCGGCTCACCCACAGCCTCGAGGTGGCCCAGATTGCCCGCTCCATCTGCCGGGCGCTGGGGCTCAACGACGATCTGGCCGAGGCGGTGGCGCTGGCCCATGACCTGGGCCACGCCCCGTTCGGTCATGCCGGAGAGGACGCCCTCAACCAGTCGATGGCGCCCTACGGGGGCTTTGCCCACAACGAACAGACGCTGCGCATCCTGACCCTGCTGGAGCGGCGTTACGCCGGGTTCGACGGCCTGAATCTGTGTTGGGAGACGCTGGAAGGGGTGGTCAAGCATAACGGGCCGCTGGTGCCGCCGCCGCCGGGCCTGGCGCTGGCGCCGACCATCCTGGCGTTCCGGCATCGTTTCGACCTGGAATATCAGACCTGGCCATCGGCCGAGGCCCAGGTGGCGGCGCTGGCCGACAACATCGCCTATGACAACCATGACCTTGACGACGGCCTGCGCGCCGGCCTGTTCACCGTCGAGGACATTGCCGCCGTGCCTCTGGTCGGGCCGATCGTGGCCCGGGTCCGGGCGATGTACCCCGACCTGGAGCGGCCGCGGCTGATCCACGAAACCATCCGGCGCCTGATCGATGCCATGGTCACCGATGTTCTGACCGAAACCGGGCGGCGGCTGGCGGCGCTGCAACCGGGCTCGCCGGCGCAGATCCGACTGGCCCGAGGCCCGGTGGTGGCGTTCGGCGAGGCCATGGCCGGCGAGGAGCGCGGGTTGCGGACATTCCTGATGGAGCGGATGTACCGGCATTTCCGGGTCAATCGCGAGACCAGCAAGGCGCGCCGGGTGGTTCGTGACCTGTTCTCGCTGTTCATGGCCGAGCCGGCCTGTCTGCCCACCGAGTGGCAGGGGTACTTGATGAAAGAGGGCGGGCTGAACGAGGCCGATTCCGGCGCCGCCGCGCGGGCGCGCACCATCGCCGATTACATTGCCGGCATGACCGACCGTTATGCCCTGCTCGAACATCGCCGCCTGTTCAATATGGACGCGCGGGTTTAGGGCGCCCCGGGGCGGGGCGCCGCGGGCTCCGGGGATCGGGATCCCTTCCGGCGGCAGATTCTTTCTCTCGGGGCTTGTTTCGGCGGAGTGGCTGGGGCACATTCCAATGCGATGGTTGATGTCCGGGGAAAGTCGGGCGAGATGACCCTGTTGTTTGCCTATGCCTCCAATCTCAACCGTGAGCGCATGGCCGAGCGGTGTCCGACTGCGGAACCGCTGGGCACCGGCGTCCTGGCCGACCATCGCCTGGTGTTCCGCCACGGGGCCGATCTTGAGCCCCATGCCGGGGCGACCGCGGTGGGCGTGGTGTGGCGGCTGGGACCCGACGACATGATCGCGCTTGATCATTACGAGGGCTTTCCGGGGCTTTACCGCAAGGACTACCGCCTGGTCCAACTGGCCGGTGGCGAGGCGGTCGAGGCCATGCTCTACCGCATGAACCGCGAGGGCTATGCGGTTCCGCCCGAGGAGTACCTGGCCATCGTCCGGGAGGGTTACCAGGATTTCGGCCTGTCCGAGGCGGTGCTGGACGCGGCGGTGGAACTGACCGCCCGACTGAAGCCGGCCATCTCCGGTCTGCCCCGCCGGCCCGGGTTTCACTGAGCAGATACCAAGCGATTTCGTGGGCTCTGCCCACACCCGNNGTCGGCCCTTTGAACCCGTGACGTGGGTGAGGTCAAGGGGACGAGGCTCCCTGGGGGGCGAGGTTCCCTGGGGGTGCGGGGCGGAGTCCGGGGATCGCCGCACTACCGTCCGACGGTCGGCAACTGCACCCGCCGCGCCGGCTTGTGGACAAAGCGGGTGTAGAAATAATAGCCGGTGGCGTCGGGCAGGTGATCGAGACCGGCCTCCTTGTCGGGTTCGCCGGTACCGTCGCGGTAACTGAGTTGCTCATAACAGCGGATCGACTGCCGGCAGCGCGGATCCACGAAGGCACGGCGGCGGCCATCGGCGGCCTCGAAACGGGCGTTGACCAGATTGATCCGGTCGCGCACCCGCGGATGGCTGTCGGCCGCGACCACGGTAAAGCCCTTGGCCCGCAGAATGCCAAGATCGGTCTGGCCCTGGGCGCTGGTCCGACGCTGGGCGCCGGCGGGGTCGGGATAGACCGTGATGTGGCCAAGGCCCGGGGTGTGGCCGGGACGGCCGTAGCGCCGGGCGATCTCGTCGGCCATCTCGTGGGTGTTGGAGGTCGGGATCACCACCTCGTCCACCTGCCACAACGCGCCGTCCCGCTCCTGCCACAGGGTCGCCGACATGGGGTTGATGTTGAAATCCATCCCGACATGGAGCGGCAGGCCGGGATCGTAGGGGCAGGGCCGCACCGATTCCAGCCGGGAAAAGCCGTAATAGACCCGGCCCTGAAAGGTCTCGAAGCTGGCCTCGTATTCCTGCGCGAAGGTCCGGGCGTCCAGTTCGGCCCGGATGGTGGCCAGTTCCGCCGCCGGCACGTTGCCGCCCTGGAACGTGCTGTACTGCCAGGACCGGGTGTCGGGCCGGCCGCCGGGCTGACCGGCGGCGAAGCCCTCGTAAAAATGATTGAAGCCCTTGGGCGTGCCGATGAACAGGGCGTGCCCGCCGCTGGTGGCCAGCATCGGGCGGATCACCTCGGCCCAGGCGGCAATCGGGCAGTCGGCCCATTCGTCGCCGATGAAGAACCACAGGCCCGAGCCGCGCAGGGCCTCGTAGTGGTCGACGCCCACCAGCCGGACCACATGGCCGCTGGTCAGGGTGATTGAACACTCGGTTTCGTTGGGGCGGCCGGAACGCCAGTCCTCGGGTACCGCCCGCTTCAGGCGGCGCCAGAACACCCGCTTGGCCTGGGTGCGGGTGGGTGCGCCGTACCAGATTTCATGGTCGGGATGGATGTTCCGGCGCACCGCCAGTCTGGCCGCGCGCAGGATTTCCACCACCGCGAGGTGGGTCTTGCCGAAGCGCCGGCCGCAGACCGCAAAGCGAAAGCGGGCTTCGGACTGCCAGCCCCAGGCATAGATGTTGGCCTGCTTGGCCGTGAGGGTAACGGCGTCACAGGATGGGCTTTTCTGGAATTGGTTCATCGGGTCTGATCACCATGGCGTCCTCGCGCTCGCCGCCCGGGCCGGATGGACCGGCCCCGGGCAGACCGAGATAGCGGGCCAGCGCATTCAGCGCCGGAAGTTTGTCGAATTTGACCCGAACCCCGTCCCGGGTGCGGGTCAGTTCGGTGATGGCGGCGGCCTGGTCGCGGGTCAGCGACGCCGAGTCCCGGATGGCCACCTGATCGTCGGTCCAACTGACGAAATCGGTCATGACCGCAAAGCCGATCCGGGCCAGTTCCTGAAGCACCCGGTCGGCGGTGATCCCGGCCCTGGCCACCCGGGCCGAAAGACCGGCCTCGACGGCGGCCTTGACCGCCGGGTCCTCCAGCCATTTTTCACCCTCGGCCGCCGCGGTCGCGGCCTCGATCCCCGCCCGGCGGGCCGCCGCGGTGGCATCCAGGCCGACCAGATATTCGGCGACGAACACCCGCTGGCGCGGGGTCAGGCCATCGGCCGGCGGCGGCGGCGGATCGGGAGGCGGCGCCGGCCGCGACCCCGCCGCTTCGGGTACAGGGGCAGCCCGCGACCGGCGCGACCTGGGATCGTGCCAGCCCTCGTTCCGTGCCCGCCGGGACAGGACATCCCGGCCAACACCAAACTCCCGGGCCAGCGCCGCCACCGGGTGCCGCCCGGTCTCGTAGGCATCCCGGATTTTCGCCCAATCGACTTCAGTCATGACTCACATCCCCCCAATTCGACGTCACTTGCAAATTAAATTGGCACTTCGTATCATGGAGAATCATGGTCACAAGCATCTTGTGATACCTCCTTTTACCGTGCGTTGCAGATATTGGCGATAAATGGAAAAACGGGGCGTTTCGAGAGACAAAATGACGATGAATCAGGGCGACGCCCGCCAGCAGATGATCTGACCAATTGACAATAAAGGATACGAAGTTATGCGAAGAGTGCCAAAGAAGCCGCTGGTACTTCCAAATTTCAAGCTGGAAACACCGGAGAACAAGTGCGCCTCGTTCGGGCTCTTTGTCGCCGCGCTCAGGACATCTCCGTTTAATTGGAGCGCCACTTTTCTCCGGCGTGATTTTGCAGGTGGCCTGCATAATTCATACATCGACTTTAATCCTTTGATAACCTGGGGCGATACGTCGGTTGCGAGTTGGATTGTTTCAACCAACGAACAGCTTCCAAGAGTTGCGTTGGCCTTTAGGGCAAGGGGGCGCGATCACTTCTGGCGCTTATTGATTGATAAGAATTTCGTAAAACAAGAGCAGGTTGCCGAGATGGAAATGGCGGTTCCAGATGACGACAAGGAGCATGTCTACTACTGGGACATTGCCGAAAGGCCGCTCGGGCGATTGGTCTATGGAATTGAGCCCAAGAGAAACTCGCGTTATTACCGCATCGGGATCGAAATGAATAATGATCCCCGGATGAACGCGCACGATTTCGCGGCGGCATTCATCGAGCTTTACGGGACGATATCCGACACCCTGAGAACAGTTTGTGGCGAGAGCGGATTTGATGACGTCTCAAGGCTTCGCGCGCTATCAATAAAGTATCCGGCCGTCTGGTTCCTTTGGACTTAAGGCGCCCACCCGGCTGCCGATTTCATGGCGACGATGAGGACGACGTCCCCCCTCCCGTCCGCGCCCCAAGGGACGTGGCGGAGGGGGGAGACCATAAAACGCAGGCAATGCGCAGACACAAAAAAAACCAGGTACAGCAAGCTGTCCCGGCTTGATTTAGCGTGCATCCCCACGTCTCGCGACGATACTTATTTGTATCTCCAGTCGCGCCCGGCCGTCAAGGGGAAAATCTCGGAGAAATCGCGAGCCATTGTGGAAGCGGGTTGGCGCGGCAACCGGCCGGTTGCCGGCATACGCTGTCTGGGGCGTACCCAGATCCCCCGTCCGCGAGTCGGGGACCCTGGTCTCATCCGATCATCTTGTAAACCCGGGCCGCCGCCATCAAACCTTCGGTCAGCGCGGCGACCCAGGGCCGGATATCGCGGGTGCGGCGGCTGCCGGCCAGGCTGCTGAGGGTCTGGCCGTCGAGCACCACCGCCTTGACCGCCGGCCACGCCAGCGGCCCGGCGGCGGTGACCGCCGCCCGGGCCTCCCGGAGTCGCCCCGAGCACCACATCTGCACGTCCATGTGGCAGAGATCCGAGGCGGTCCTGCTCCGGCCGGCCTCCCGGGGCTGGCGTGCGCCCACCGCGGTTTCGGCATCGTCCAGCAACGCCTGCGCCGCCCGGACGTGAATCAGGCCGATCACCCCGCGGCGTTCCAGCATGGCCACCACGTCCCGGGTCGGTCCCCGGACCTTGTTGACCTTGGGCCGGCGCTCTTCGACGGCCATGGCCTCGATGGGCAGCAGGACCCGGGGCGTGACGGCCCCGGTTTTGGGCACCGGGACCAGGGCCACCCCGGGGGCGTGCCGGGCGCGCCAGTCGAAGGGCTCCAGCGTCGCCGCCTCGCGCCGCCGCAACCGATCGGCCCTGGCCTGCCGGCATTGCCGCCGCCCGGTCTCGCGCAACTGCCGTACCGCCTCGGGGATCGCCGCTGCCGCGGCCGCATCCGCTTCCACCATCTCTCTGCCCCCCCTTGTTCCGATCCCGCCGCCATCACCGCCCAGTGGGCCGCCGGCGCCTCAGAACCGCATCATTGTGGTATCGATACCGTATAATCAAGGGGTATTTTCCCTATTGGCATGCGCCCTGTATGCGGTTATTGTTCCGCACATGGAAAATGTGCTCGCAGATCGAATCAATGCCCGACTGAAGGCCCTGGGGCTCAGCGCCCGCGGCGCCGCGGTCAAGGCCGGCCTGCACCCGGATGCAATTCGCAGCATCCAGCGTGGCAAGTCACTCAACCCGCGATCGAGCAACGTGGCCGCACTGGCCCGGGTGCTGGAGGTTCCGCTGGAGTACCTCACCGATGCCGTGCGGGAGGTGCCGCCGGCACCGGCGCCGACTCGAAGACCGGCCGCGCCGCTGGGTCCGGTGTTCGTCCGCGGCGCGGTTCAGGGCGGGGTCTGGCGGGAGGCGTTGGAATGGGCCGGTACCGACTGGTACGCGCTCACCGTGCCCTCGGACAACCGCTGGCCCGGCATCGAGCGATTCGGCCTGGAGGTCCACGGCTCGTCCATGGACCGGCTTTACCCCGCCGGAACCATCGTCGTCTGCGTCCGCTTCAATGACATCGGGCGGGAACCGCGGCCGGGGGAGCGGGTGATCTGCCTGCGGCGGGCGTCAAGCGGCGGCTACGAGGCGACGATCAAGGAATACCAGTTCGACAAGGGCCGCCATGTGTTGTGGCCACGCTCCAACGACCCCGAATTTCAGCAGCCCATCGTCCTGGTTGGCGATCATGTGCCGATTGTCGGCACCAAGATCCTGCCCCATGGCCATGCCGAGTCGTTTTCCGACGACGGCGGCTGCCCCGACATCGTTATTTCCGCGCTGGTGACCCAGTCGGTGAAGCCGGAATAGGCTCCCGCTGGCCGCGCGGGGAGCGGCGCTCCCCCGGATTTCCCTCGCCAAGGGCCGACGGTCCTTGAAACCCATGGCATTTCGTCTTTCCGCAGCCCGCGGGCGCGACCCCGGGGTCGCGCCGCGGGCGGAGGCGTTTGCGGATGCAGACGACGCATTTCGCCAATCCACCCCCGCGGACACCTGGTGTAAAAACCGCATTTTCTGTTGACTGGGTATTTTTCCCGCATTATCCTCCCGTCCTGATCACCGCTTCCGGTGGTGATCGTTTCACGCAATGACGGCGCCCTGGCCAAAGTCCGGGGAGGCGGGGGGAATGTCTCGAAGTCAGCGCCACGATACCGAGTTTCTGGCGATCGACCGGAATGCCTCCGACTGGGCGCTCCATCGGGCCAGGCTGGTCGATCGCCATGGCGCCGACGCCATCGACCGCAGACTCGCGGCCATGGCCGCGGAAGGCCGGATGGCCATCGCCCGACAGGAAGTGGCGCGCCACCGCCGGGCGTTGGGCAAACCCGACCTGTTGCCGGCCTGCCGGCACCGAACCGCCAGCGGCCTCGCCGCGGCCGCAGAGCGGTTGCAACGGGCATTCAGGGCCCGGATCGCCCTTGACCGCGCGCCGTCGTCCGGCAACACCGACTTTGGCAGCACCGACTTTGGCAACACCGACTTTGGCAACACCGACTTTGAAGGAAACCAGCCATGCCCTACGCCGCCCGAGACCTGAGCGTTCTGGCTTATGCCAACGGCTTTACCCTGTGGCACTATCGTTCGCGCGAACCGCTGGCGCAGGTTCTGTCCCCCGACTACTTCACTCCCGGGCAGGAGATGTTCCGGCCCGGCGATTTCCTGATGGTCAATGCCGGCGGCGAGGGCGCAACCCTGATGGTGGCGAATATGGCTTGCGATCAGGTCTCGGTGGTGGCGCTGACCGCGACCGCCGGCAAACCCGGGCCCCACTCCGCCGGCCTGAGCGCGACCGGCTGATTCAAAACCGATCCCCGGAAGGACGCCTCCCATGCGATACCGGTTTCCCGTCGATACCGTACTGTCCGGCGCCACCGTACTGTCCGGCGCCACCGTACTGGTCGGCGCCGCGCTGCTCGGGGTCACGTTTGCGGCCGCCCCGGCCGCAGCCCGGGTGCTGCACTATGGCTGCGCCTGCGTCGGGACGCCCTGGGCCGACGACTGCGGCTCGGCCCATGGCCTTGGCGGCAATCATGGCCAGATCAACCGGGACATCCCCGCCGGTCAGATTCTGCCGTTCTATACGCCGGGAGCGTTCGGTCCCGGCACGGTGCCGGCCCCGCCCACCAGCCGGGACTCCGAACCGGCGGTGTCCGTGCCCTGGAGCCTGCGCGGTCAGGCTTCAGGCTGGTCGTGCCTGCCCGAGGCCAGCTACGACTGCGCCTGTACCGGCAGCGACGTCTCTCCCAACTGCGGCAACGGCGCGGTCACGGGCACCAGCGGCGAAATACGGATCTCGCTTTCTCTCGGCGATGTGCTCAAGAACTACGGCCCGGGCCGGATCGGCCGGGAACGCACCGGCTGGGTCTGCATCCCGACCGCGATACAGGGCGGCGACTGACGCGGCCTCCGGCATCGACCTGTGACGCCGACAGGAACCAGGCGGAAATGACCGCATATCCCAGTTGCAGCGATCTGGCGGCCCGGTGTCGGCCATCCAGCAGAAGCAACGCGCCATCATCCTGGCGGCCCAACAGCAGGGGCCGCCTCGCATCGTCACGCCCCATGGCGGCCACATAATGGAAGGTCAACTTGGTGGGGCCGCGGATCTGCCCGGCAAATTGGGACAGGACGACCTCAGCGCATTCGAACTGCTGCGGCCGGGCCAGGATTTCGGAGACCGCAAGCGCCACATCGAATACCCTACCTGAGTCCAGCAGCACCGTCTCTCCCGGGCGGGCGCGGATGGGAAGGTCACGGACCGGTCTTTGCGAATCGTTGTGTTTGTGCATGGAAGCCCTTTATGTCCGGGTCGCCTTCGTGCCCCAATCAAAATCCATGCCACTCCGCTCGGCCCCGAGGATCAGCCCGCCGTGCCCGGCCATCGCTCATGGACCCCTTGAATCGTGTTTCCAGGGGTCTTTTGTCCACCAGCTTCCACCACCTCATCCCAGAGCCACAGCACAGGACGCGCAGGCCGCGGAGGCACGGGCTTGCCACTGCTTGCCGGGCGGATGCCGCCGGTCTCTTTGCGCACGGCCCGGCTTGACGCCATGGGTCTTTGGCATGCAAGCATCCGGATCGCGGCATCGGATTATTTGGAGGCTCACGCATCGGCCATGGCCCATCTCGGTTTACGCCTGACCCGGCGGGGACATCTTCTGTTCGAGGCCGCCGAGGATGCGCCGATTCTGGAGGGCCGGGCGGCCGTTCGGCTGGCCGCGGCGTTCGCCAGGGGCTCCGGCCACGGCCTGGTTCAGTTGGGGGCAGGGGAGGTCGGTCAGGCATTGCCGCCGGCCTTCCTCTGGTGGCGGGACTTCGCTGCCCGGTACGTCGGCGCGCTGTGCCTGCTGTCGCCGGGTTCGAACGGAGAGCCGGGCTTGGCCCTGCCGGACGTGCCGCCGCCGACCGGGGCGGAGCTTGCGACCCTGGCGCTGACCGCACCCATGATGACCGGTGCGGAATATCTGACCGCGGAGGTGCTGCGGGCGCTCTGGGTTGAACTGGGGGACGCCTTCGCCGCCGCACTGGCCGGGTCCGGCCTGGACCTGCAAGGTTTTCTCAAGGGCCTGAACCCGGCCTGGAACCTGGTCGGGCGGGTGCACTTCAACCTTGCCGAAAATCGCCGCGACCCTGAACAGCCCTTCGCTTTCATGGCCACCTACACCACCCGGCTCTCGGCCCAGGCCAAGGCGCAGCATGTGCCGTTGGGCCAGGCCTTGCGCGAGTATGCCGGGGCGGCCAACCGGGACAAACTGCTGTCTCTCCTGGTTCCGGTGCAGCGGGCCTCGGAGCGGTGCGGCTGGCTGAAGGCGATGATCGACGCCGGGGAGATCTTCCATCCCGTGCGCTGGGGACCGGCCGACGCCGCGCGATTCCTGGGCAGCGTGCCCGATCTGGAGCATGCGGGCGTGGTGGTGCGGATGCCGGCCTCGTGGCGGGCCAACCGGCCGGCGCGTCCCCAGGTCAAAGCCACCGTCGGTGCGCGTCCGCCCTCGGCGGTCGGGCTTGACGGCCTGCTTGATTTCAGGATGGCGCTGACGCTGGGCGACGAGGCGCTCAGCGACGAGGAAATCGCCGCATTGCTCGCCGCCACCGACACGCTGGTGCTGCTGCGCGGCCAGTGGGTCGAGATCGATCGTGACCGCCTCCAGCGCGAGATGGCGCGATTTCGCGAAGCCCAGGACCTGGCCGAACGCGAGGGCCTGACCTTTGCCGAGGCGATGCGGCTGCTGGCCGCCGCGCCGGTGG
>PLTC01000009.1:0-14738 GCA_003165295.1 Rhodospirillales bacterium
CATCACCTCGTCGAAGATCAGCAAAGTGCCGGCGCGGTGCGCCACGCCTTCCAGGGCGCGCAGAAATTCCGGCCGACACATGCGCATGCCGCCCGCCCCCTGGACCAGCGGCTCGATGATCACCGCCGCGGTCGGCTCGGCCAGCGCCAGTTCGAGGGCGGCCACCGCCGCCGCCTCCTTGGCCTCGACATCGGGGTCGCCGTCCCAGGTGGCCGGATAGGGCACCATCTCGACGGGAAATAGCAGCTCATGCCAGGCGGTGAAGTAGCCCGAGGCCCGCCCGGTCGACATCGCCCCCACCGTGTCGCCATGGTAGGCGCCCTCGAAGGCGACNNCGCGCCGACGGTGTCGCCGTGATAGCCGCCTTCGAAGGCGATGTAGCGGTTGCGGTGCTCCCCGTGGTTGCGCCAGTACTGGTGGGCCATCTTCAGCGCCATCTCGATTGCGGTCGAGCCGTCGTCGGAATAGAACACCCGCTCCAATCCCTCGGGCAGCAAAGCCGCCACCCGCGCCGCCAGGCGGATCGCCGGCTCGTGGCTGAAATCGGCGAAAATCACCTGTTCCAGCCGCCCCGCCTGCTCGGCGATGGCGGCGGCGATGGCCGGGTGGGCATGACCGTGCAGGTTGCCCCACCACGACGACACCAGGTCGAGGTACTGGCGTCCATCGGAATCGGTGATCCGGGCGCCTTGGGCCGAGCTGACCAGCAGCGGCGGCGGCGCGGTGCCGGCCTGGGTGAAGGGATGCCACAGGTGGCGGGCGTCGAGCGCCCGCAAATCGTCGGCGTCGCTCATGCCGGAATGCCTTGTTGCGGAAAGGGAAGAAAGGAGGGGGTGGGAATGGCGGCCACCGTCGCGGCGGTGACCGCCGGCAGCGGCTGCAACTCGGCCAGGACCTGGACGGCGCCGAAATGCTCGATCGCCTGGCGATTGGCCGGGTTGAGCTGGCCGTTGAGCACCACCCCCGCCACCGCCACGCCGCGCTGGCGCAGCGCCGCCAGGGTCAGCAGGGTGTGGTTGATGGTCCCCAGCCCGCTTCGCGCCACCACCACCACCGGCAGCGCAAGGTGCGCGATCAGATCGATCATCATGGCCCGGTCCGAGAGCGGCACCAACACCCCCCCGGCGCCTTCCACCACCAGCGGCCGGCGGCCGGGAGCCGGCGGCGACGGGGGCGCGAAGTCATCAAGGGCAATGGCGATGCCTTCCAGAGCGGCGGCGGCCTGGGGCGACAGCGGCGCCCGCAGCGCGTGGCGCGGCGCCAGCAGCCGCTCCGGCGGAACCCCGGCCAGCGCCGCCACCGTGGCGGTGTCGCCCGGCTCTTCGGCCAAACCGGTCTGCACCGGTTTCCAATAGACGGCCTCCCAGGCGCGGACCAGACAGGCCGAGACCAGGGTCTTGCCGATCCCCGTATCGGTGCCGGTGACGAAGACGCCGGCAGCCGGCGGCGTGCCGGTTCGGCTCATGGCCGGTCCCAGTCCCGGCGAAAGGCGCCGTATGCCACCTGGTAGGTTACGATAACGCCGTCGGCGCGCTCGAACCGGCGGAGCACCCGACGCAGGGTGCCCGCGGGCAACGGCCGCCGGTCGGGGGTGGGCAGGTGGGCGCCGATGTGCCGCAGCCCGGCGACAAAGGCGTGGCCGTCGGGACAGGCGCACGGGGTCGGCTCGATCTCGATCCGGCCGCTGCCGCCGGATGGCCACAGGCCGGATAGCCGGTCGGCGTCGGGGTAGTCGGCAACCCCGGCGGTCAGGCCAAGGGCGGCGTGGGCGGTACGCCACTCGGCCAGGCTGCCGGCGGCCAGGGTGGCAAAGGCCAGATGGCCGCCCGGACGCAGCAGTCCGGCCCAGGCTGCCAGCGCCCCGCCGGGGTCGTCAAACCATTGCAACGCCAGGCTGGCGCAGACCAGATCGAACCGGCCGCGGTTCGGGGACAGACAGGGCCGCTCGCCATCCATGACGATAAAGCTCCGGCCCGGGTCCTCGCCGAGCCGCCGCCGGCAGTGGGCCACCATCGGCGCCGATAGATCGGTGATCAGCAGGCGGGCCTCGGGCCATCGGGTCAGCAGGGCGTGGCTCAGGAGGCCGGTGCCGCATCCGATCTCGAGGATGGTCGGGGCGTTGCCCAAGGGCAGGGCCGCCAGGCGCCGGGCCAGACGCCCGGCGACCAGCCGTTGCAGGTCGGCGGCGGCGTCATAGGTTCCGGCGGCGGCTCCAAAGGCAGCGGCCACCGCCGCCCGGCGCGCGGCTGCGGTCGGAGCGGCGGTCATCGGCAGGGCGGCCTCCGGCAGGCGATCACGACAAGGTTCCGGGCACCAATCCCGTGCTCACGGGCTGCGATCCAGATAACCGGCGAGCGGATCATCATATTTCGTGATGTGGGTTTCAAGGGTGTTCTTCAGCAGCGGCCAGACCTCGGCCGGAGCGTCCTCCCGACCCGGCGCGAAACATGAGATGAAAATCGAAACATAATTGATAATATAGTCATGGCTGCCCTTATGCTGAAACAGATACGGATAATTCTCGGCCATCATGATCGATTCTTCCCGACGGAAATGCGATTTCATGGCCGATCGCAGCAACGTCAGCGAATTCACCAGGCCGGTTCGATTCAGCAGCTGCCGACACATCTGACTTTCGATTTCCGCGCCGATGGCTTCCATAAAGGCATGGTCGTCATGGTTGGTCGAGGCATAGGCGTGGGCGTGGGCCATGATCCGAACTCCTGGTCGGGAACGCAGCTGCTCCGCCTTGATATGAGGCGCCGGCCTTCCCCGGCGAGTCCGGGCCGGGCGGTTCTGCTTTGCCGTTGCCCGGCTGATCATGGCCGGTCGCAGACGCAATGTGAGTCTGACCTGCCCCCGGAGCGGAGCAACAGGAGTGCGTTGCCCCGCCCGATATCCTGGAACAGAGGATAATTGCGCAGGAGCATCAACCGATAAGAGACAGCGTATCTGGCACGACCACTGCAAAGCGATCGGCCAGGGCCGCCAGCGAACTGCGCTGGATGACCGCCGCCGGAACCACGCCGCCAAGCGGGTCCGGCAGGTCGCGGGTGGCGGTGGCCGAGGCGACGATGGTGTTGCGGTAACCCAGATGCAGTGCGGCGCGGGCGGTGGTGCTGACGCACATGTGGGTCATGAACCCCGCCAGAATCAGCTCCCTGCGGCCGGTGGCGGCGATCAATCGGTCGAGATCGGTCCCGGCGAAGGCGCTCGGCAGCGACTTGCGGACCACCGCCTCGCCGTCGATTGGGGCAACCGCCGGGGCAATGGCGACGAATGGTCCCTCCGGATCAAACAACGCGCCGCCGGAACGACCGTGGTGGACGATGTGGAACACCGGCGCGGCATGGCGCCGGGCCAGGGTCAGCAGGGCGCCGGCCTGGATCAGGGCCTCCTGGATGCCGGTCAGCGGCAGGGTGCCGCTGACATATTCCATCTGGCAGTCGATCAGAACGACGGCGGCCTGGTCCAGGCCGGCCGGGTGCAGCGGCGCGCCGGCATAGTGCAGCAGACTTTTCGCATCCATGGACATGCGGTCCTCATTTGGACAAGGGGCTAAGGGGGCCGTTATCCGCCCTCCGGCCCGGCGGCGGGGTGCTGGGGGCCGGGACCGGGCGGCAGCATCACGGTAACGGTGGTGCCGGTGCCGACGGTACTCTCGATCACCACGCTGCCGCCGTGGATGTCCACCAGACCCTTGGTCAGCGACAGGCCGAGGCCGGTGCCGGCGGCTTCGCGGTTGTACCGGTTGTCGATCTGCTCGAACGGGATGAACAGGCGTTCAAGCCGCTCCGGCGGGATGCCAGGTCCGGTGTCGGTGACCGAGACCACGACACCGCCGTCGGGCCGGCGGCCGGCATGGATGGTGATGCGACCCCCGGGCGGGGTGAATTTGAAGGCGTTGGACAGCACATTCAGCATGATCTGCTTGAACGCCCGTTCGTCGGCGTAAAGCAGGGGCAGATCCGGGTCGAATTCGACCACGAGGTCGACGGTCTGCCGGGCGGCTTTTTCCCGGACCAACCGCGTGACCGAGGCCAGGGTATAGCGAAGCTGCTGCCATTGGGGCTCGATTTCCATCCGGCCGGCTTCGATCTTGGACAGGTCGAGGATGTCGTTGATCAGTTCCAGCAGATGGGAGCCGGAATTGAAGATATCACCGGCATACTCGCGATAACGCTCCCCGGCCCCGGGACCGAAGGCGGCGTCGCGGATGATTTCGGCGAACCCCAGAATGGTATTCAGGGGCGTGCGCAACTCGTGGCTCATGATGGCGAGAAAGGACGACTTGGCCCGGCTGGCCTCTTCGGCGGCGATCCGGGCCTGCTCCAGTCCGATCTCGAATTTCAGACGCTCGGTGGCGTCGCGGACCACCACCACCGCGCCGGTGACGGTGTCTCCGGTCATCAATGGTGCCGCGGTGTAGTCCACGGGCAGCGTGGTGCCGTCGGGTCGGCGCAGCAGGTCGTTGCGCACCGTCTGGGCTTCGCTGCGGTGACAGGCGGCCCAGAGCAGCCCCTCGCCGATGGTCGACTCTTCGGACTCCGGGCGGCGCAGGAGCACCTCGGCCGCCGATCGCCCGATCAGTTCGCTGCGCGGACGGCCGGAAAGACGTTCCATCGCGGCATTGGCGAAGGTGATCCGGCCGCCGGTGTCGATGCCGAAAATGCCCTCGGCCACCGAACGCAGAATTTGTTCCAACCGGTCGTTGAGATGCTGGATGCGGACCTGATGGCGGCGCGCTTCGGTGATGTCGGTGGTGGCGCCGACCATCCGCATCGGCCGCCCGCGCCCGGTTCGAACCACCCGCCCGCGATCGAGCACCCAGCGGTAAAAACCATCATGGTGCTGAAGCCGATGGATGTTCTCGTAAATCGGAGTCTTGGCGGTCAAATGCAGTTCGATGTCGGTCAGCGCCTTTTCCAGATCGTCGGGATGGACCCGCCGGCACCATTCATCGCGGCTGTCGGAGATTTCCGCGTCCTGCCAGCCCAGCATTTGCTTCCAACGCGGCGAATAGGTGCAGCGGCCGGTGACCAGATCGTAGTCCCAGATACCGTCATTGGTCCCGGAGACCGCCAGCCGAAACCGTTCCTCGCTGTCGCGGAGCGCCGACAGCGTCGCCTGGTGACCGGCGATTTCCGCCTCCAGGCGGCGGTTCTGCGCCGCCAATTGCTCGGCCGACCGGCCGAGCTCGCGCCTTGCGCGATCAAGTTCCAGGAATATTCGAACTTTTGACAGAAGAATCGCCTCATCAATGGGCTTTTCGATATAGTCCACCGCGCCGGCGCCATAGGCGAGGACGCGGTGAACGTCGTCCTTGTACGCCGCGGTCAGGAAGATGATCGGAACCCGTTGGGTCCGTTCCTCGCCCCGAAGCAGTTCGGCGACATCGTAGCCGCTCATATCGGGCATCTGGACGTCGAGCAGCATCAGGGCGAAATCGTGATCGAGGGTCCGCGCCAGGGCCTGATTGCCACTGTCGGCGGGGATCACCACGGCATCGACCTTGGCCAGCAAGGTCTTCAGTGCCAGCAGGTTGGCCGGCCGGTCATCGACGATCAGAATCTTGGGTGGATCGAAAGGCATGCCGGGCACCGGGGGCGCGGCACGGTCACGGGTTACGGGTGCCTGTCGCCGGAAGTCAGGGTGATCAGATTGTGCCGCGGCGTCAAGGCGGTATGAGGGCGATGATGAGGTTGTTCGCCGGTGTGGCCGAGGCTCAGATGAAGACATCGCCAGATGTTAGCTTTTCCAGATAGATACGGCCGTGAGTTGCATATAAAGGTTGCACAGGAATTCCAGTATGTAAACTGTAAACCTGCGCTGCGATCTTTCCAGCATCAGCGGCATCGGTGGCCTCCGGCACATAGACGATCTCGATCACGGAGCAAAATTCGTGACGATCGAAACCAATCACAATGATAGTGTAATCTTCCATATCGATCCTTCGTGTCTCTGATGTCAACGGTCCCGGCAAATTTCATCGGGTCGATAGCACAGATCGGGGGTGTTATCCCTACACAATTGGAGACTGCCCAAGCGACTTCAAGGGTTGTCGTTGGCTTCCGGCGTATCCTCGGGAAGCAGTGGCTCCGGCCTGCGATATCGGCCTGTCGGACCCAGGCCGGGAGCGGGCGGGGCGCCCGGAGTCTGCGACTGCCATGCCGTCGCGGCCACCCCCCCGGCGCGTCCGAGCCGGTACCAATGTATGAGTGGCCGTCGTATTTATGCCATGCTACTCTGGCTCAGGTCGGGGCCCGTGGTGGCCGGCGGGTGACCGGCGGTTTGCTTGCCGGTCACCCGCCGTCTTCCGAACGGTGGGTCACGTAGAGAGTTCGACGGCGGGGGAAGGTCGAACCTGCGCCGGTTCCGGCTGCCGCCGGAATGGTTGTGGTTCTAATAATTTGAGCAGTTGGTGTGTCGGGCTGGGGAACATCTCGTTTTTTATATGATAGCGTCGCAAGGGCTTGGGTTTTTCTTCCGGGGTCATTGTCCCGGTTGACGTTGCAGTGGTCGGGGCCGTACTACTCTCTCCAAGACGAGGACGGAGAACGATGATGGACGGTGCGCTTTGTGTCAGTCCGCATACGCTGGTATGCCTATATGATCCTATGTATGATCCTACGCTGTCTCTCGCTGAATCGGAATTGGTGGCCCTGTGACAAGAGTCCGCAGCGCGGCTCTGTGCAGCCGCAACTTTGAGATGGATGACCGGCGGACGTCGGCGCGTCTCGAACCGCCGCTTTGGCAGGCGTTTGACGATATCTGTGCCGATCTCCGGGTCAATCGGGCTCTGCTGGTGCGATTGATCGATTCGCGACGCACTCGCGGTACCGGGCTGACCAGCGCCTTGCGCATTTTTCTGCTCAGCTACTACCGCAGCGCGGCGCAAAGGGGCACCCGATCGCGAAGCGAGGAGGGGCTGTTCAACCTGATTTCCGCGCTCGATAAGGTCGGCCCGTCAGGCGAGAGTCCTTTGATCGACCCCTGTGGAGAATGGGGAGGCGAGGATGCGCTCGTTCAGGCGGAAACGCCCTTGGGAGCGAACTGATCGGGTCGCGTGCGGGGTGGGCGCGGTGTTCGGGGACTGACCGTGGTCAGCGCGGCGCCGCGGCTTCTCCGACGGTTTCGAGGTTGAAGGCGGCGGCGAGCAGGGCGCGGGTATAGTCTTCCCGTGGGGCCGAAAACAGTTGCTCGGTGCTCCCGTGCTCGACGACCCGGCCGTCCTTCATGACGATGACCTCGTTGGACAGCGCCCGCACCACCTTGAGATCGTGGCTGATGAACAGGTAGGCCAGACCGTGGCGGGCCTGAAGGTCGCGCAACAGGTCGACGATCTGGGCCTGGACCGACCGGTCAAGGGCCGAGGTCGGTTCGTCCAGCACCACCAGGCGCGGCTTCAGCACCATGGCCCGGGCGATGGCCACCCGCTGGCGCTGGCCGCCNNCCGGAAAATTCGTGCGGGTAGCGGTGGCGGCTGGCCGGATCCAGCCCGACTTCTTCCAGGGCCTGGACGATCAGCGCCTCGCGTTGGGCGGCGTTGCCGCCCAACCGGTGAATCTTCAGCCCCTCGGCCACGATCTCGCCGATGGACAGGCGCGGGCTCAGGCTGCCGTAGGGGTCCTGGAACACGATCTGCATCTGCCGGCGGAGTGGCCGCAACCGTCGATTGGACCAACCCTGGATTTCGGTGCCGTCGAAGCGGATCGTTCCCTGGCTGGGGGTGAGCCGGAGCAGGGCGAGACCAAGGGTGGTCTTGCCCGAGCCGGATTCGCCGACCACGCCCACGGTGTGACCGGCCCGGATTCGCAGGGTGACGCCGTCCACGGCGCGGATGTGGGCGACGGTACGGTGCAGCAGGCCCTTTCGGATCGGAAACTGAACCCTGATCTGCCCGGCCGCCAGCACCTCGGGGGCGTCGGCCGGGGCCGGGGCCGGCCGGCCCTTGGGTTCGGCCGCCAGCAGGCGCCGGGTGTAGGGGTGGGCCGGATGCTCGAACAGTTCGGCGACGGTGGCCTGCTCGACGATCTCGCCCTCGCTCATCACGCACACCCGGTCGGCCATCTTGCGGACGATGCCCAGGTCGTGGGTGATCAGCAGCAGCGCCATGCCGAACCGTCGTTGCAGGTCCTTCAGCAACTCCAGGATCTGCGCCTGGATGGTCACGTCAAGGGCGGTGGTCGGCTCGTCGGCGATCAGCAGGTCGGGCTCGTTGGCCAGCGCCATCGCGATCATCACCCGCTGGCGCTGGCCGCCGGAAAGTTCATGGGGATAGGCGCCGAGCCGCTGTTCGGCCCCGGCCAGTCCCACCAGATGCAACAGGTCAAGAGTCCGCCGCCGCGCCTCGGTTCGCCCCATCCCCTTGTGGACGATCAGGGTCTCGGCGACCTGGCGCTCGATGGTGTGGAGCGGGTTGAGCGAGGTCATCGGTTCCTGGAACACCATGGCGATCCGGTTGCCGCGGATGCGGCGCAACACCGGCTCGGACGCGCCGACCAGTTCGGTGTCGCCGAAGCGGATGCTGCCGCCGGGATGGCGGGCCAGCGGGTAGGGCAGCAGTTGCAGGATCGAAAGCGCCGTCACCGACTTGCCCGAGCCCGATTCGCCGACCAGTGCCAGGGTTTCCCCGGGCGAAAGCGCAAAAGAAATCCCCCGTACCGCCGGCAGGTCGGTGCCCGACACCCGAAAGGTTACATAAAGATCGCGGACCGAGAGCAAAGCCGTCATGGGAACTCCGGCGGAGGGCTCTGAACGACGTTTCCCGTTGGCGCTTCGGGGGGAACAGAGGTCGCTCCGGGTTTCTGAGATACCGAACGCCGGGCCGGGTAAAATTGGCCGGTGCGACACCGGATCGCCGCGGGACCGGCGGGTACCGGGACTAGAAATGCAGGGTGAGAGAGCGCAACTCGGCGATCAGGTCGCCGGCGTCGCCGAAGTCGAGACGTGCCACGGTCCAGGCGCAGCCGAACCACGAGCGGTCGGCGACCCAGGCTTTGACCTGCTCCTGGATCAGGGGTTCGGTCAGGGGTTGGAACACCATGTCGGTCAGATCTCCGGGCAGCTGCGGCCCCAGGTTCCTTTGGACATCGGCGCGCAACGACCGCGTCACCGCCGCGGTCAGGCCGCGGTCGACGGCAAGGCAGGCATCCACCGTCTCATAGCGCGACCACAGATGCATCAGGACGCCGCCCACCAGCGCGGTCACGAGTACCCCAAGCACGAAGCCTTTCATCGCCCGGTCCTTTGATTACCGCAACAGCGCATCGGTCAGAGTACCGCTCGGGATGGCCTTTAATCTCATGGTCCGTCCGGTCGGTGCCCCGGTCAGGTCCGCTCGTCCAACCGGCGCTTCAACTCCATGTCGTTCTGGTGCAGGATCGCCTGGCCGTCCAGCAGTTTCCCCAGCAGTTCTTCAATGCGGTTCAGGGTGGCGCCGTGCCGGGCAAGCGTCTCGCTGTGCTGGGCCAACACCGTGCTGTGTTCGGCAATCGCGACGCCCTGCCGGTCCATACCGTCCCTGAGTTCGGCAATCGCGACGCCTTGCTGGGCCTGGACGCGGATCAGGTGGTCAACCTTGTGCCCAAGGTCGAGGGTGGTATGGGCGAGCGAACTGACGCGGTCACGATGCGCGGTCATGGTTTCTCCCTCTGGCGGCGCGGCACCTTCCCATCATACCGTCGGACACAAAAAACGGCACCTGTTTCCTCCCGCACCTTGCATGGGCGGACCGGGCGGGAACTGCCGTTGGCGCCGATGTCAGGCGTTTGCGGTCCACGTCCCGTTCGCCGCGCCCGGACACAAAACCGGCAGGCGATCAGAAACGGGAGGACGCGGGCGGCCCGGCGGCGGCGTTGCCGAACCACTGATCCACCATCGGTGGCACCGAACTTCGCAAGGTTGGTACCAATTGCGCCATCAGCACCACCATCGCGGCAGGAATGCCGAACATCTGAACCGTGCCCTCGATCGCCACCGGTGTCACCGTCATGATTGCAGCCCGAAGCGCCTGGACCGCGACGACCACGGTGGTATAGAGCGTGCCATACAAGACGCCGGTGGTGGCGATGCTGCGCAGCGGTTGATTTCCTTTACCATCGTCGGCCCAGCTTGCGGGACTCCATAACAGGAAGACGGCAAGGCCGAGAGCGGACAGGCGGTAATGTCTCATCGGTTGCGATCCTCGTTCTCAAGACCTGGTTCTGCGGTCGCGGTTGCAGCCATCACTCGCGGCGACAGGGAGCGTGACCCCGAAAGGATGGTTCCATTTCAGCCGAACCGCCAGCGATGTCGGCGGGGGCGGAGGCCCGAGCGAGATCGACGCCGGGCATATCTGGTATGATGGTGATTTCGGCGGTTCACGAACCAAGTTCCTTGCCCCGAGGTGTTCCTGGGCGTTGTGGCCGTTGACCCGATGGCCGGATGGGCGCAACCGGGAGCAATCGGAAGCATTGCCGGCGGCGCGCCGACCTCCTAAACTCACGCCCCGGAACCAACCCATCCCGAAACCGAACAGGTTGCAAAGAGGTCGGTCATGGCGGAGTGCCTGCGGGTGATCGATACCGGCGAGCGGCCGGCCCGGTATCAAATCGCCTTTGGTCAGGCGCTGATTGACCGGCATCGAAGCGGTGTCGGTTCCGATACCTTGCGTTTCCTGAGTTACCCGCCCAGTGCGCTGGTCGCCCGCGATCAGCCGCTGTATGCCGAGGTGGCGGTGGACTGGTGCCGGGGTCATGGGGTGGCGGTGGCCCGGCGGCTGGGTGGCGGCGCCACTCTTTATGTCGGTCCGGGCCAGTTGGGTTGGGATCTGGTGGTGGCGCGCCACCGGCTTGGCGCTCGGTCGCTGGCCGCGAATCTGGCCGAAGTGGGCGGGGCGATTGCGGCGGGGCTGGCCCGGTTGGGTGTTCCGGCGGGCTTTCGGGCGCCCGGCCGCATCGACTGCGAGGGCCGGCGGCTGGGTAGCCTGGGCGGCTTTTTCGACGGCGAGACCGCCTATTTTCAGGGATTGCTGTTGATCGATCTTGAGCCCGACGAGATCATGCGGTTGCTGACCGTGCCCGGTCAGCGCCTGATACGCCGCCGGATGGCCGAAGCCGCGGCTCGGCTGGTGACGCTGCGGAACCGGTGCAACGGCGCACTGCCCTCGGCGGCCGTGTTGCGCGGTGCCCTGGCTGGCGCCGTGGCGGGGGGGCTTGGGCTGTCTCCGGTGCCGGCGACCGCCGATGCCGAAGAGGAAGCGCTGGCCGCCCGGCTCCATGACACGGTGTTCGGTCAGGATGGCTTTGTCGATCGGGTGACGCTGCTCCAAGGCGGGCGCACCGGCACCGCCGCCCGCAACCACCAGGGCAGCGCCCTTGCGGTCGACATCACGCTGGGCGACGGCGATCCGCCGGAGATTGCCGAGGCGAAATTTACCGGTAACTATCTGGTGTCGCCGCCCGACGCCTTCGAGGTGCTGGCGGCGCGGCTCCGGGGCCGGCCGGCCGCCGCCGGCGTGGCCGAGATCGACCGGTTTTTTGCCGAACAGCCGCCGGAACTGCTGGTCTTGCGGCCGGACGACGTTCTTGCGGTCGTCGAGACCGCCATTGCCCGGGCCTGGAACCGATTTTGACCGCGGGGCTGCGGCCTCCGGGGGATTGCGGGCTCGCCCGGACCCCCTCGCCAAAGGCCGGTGGTCCCTGGAACCCAGGACCGTGGTCCGAGATTACTGGCGACCGCCGAGATGGCTGGCGACGAAGGCCTGGCGGCCTTGAGGCGACATCTTCGGCAGTGCCTCGACGATGGTATCGCCGAACAGCGACCGTTCGGCCTGGCGGGTGGTCCGCATATCGGCGACCGCCCGGCGCAGGTCGACGGGATTTAACGGTTCGGTGACGATCACTGCGCGCAGGCGGTTGAAAGCCTCAAGATAGCTCCGGCGGGCCTCGAGCAGCGCCGGACTCTGCGCCGCCACCGCCTGCAACAGCAGCGTCCTGTCGGCCTGGGGCAAGGCCGCGGCGATCTCGGCCGCCACCGTTTCGGGGGCGGGATCGGGCTTGGCGCAGTCGGCCGGGAAGCTGCCGGTTACGACCCAGCCGATCAGGAACAGATTGAGGCCGAGTGACAGGGTCAGCAGCGTCCGGCAGCGGCTTCGGTTGCGCCCGGGCAAAACCATCGGTCTCAGCCCCCCAATGGCGGCAGCAGGTTATGGGAAAACAACAGATCCAGCGGCGTCTCGGCCGGTGGCACCTGGGACAGCAGATTGGCCAGCCCCCCGAGCACCAGCAACCCAAGATAGAGCGCGCTGGTGGGGGTCCACAAGGCCGGCAGCCAGCCGCCGCGCGGCACCGGCACCGGCACCGGTGCCCGGGCGTTGCCGGCCACCACCAGGCGCGTCACGGCCTCAACCCGGTCGGCACCGATCACCGGTGCGCAGGTCGCCAGAATGCGGTCGATCCCGGCGGCCCAGGCCACTTCGGAACCGGCCTCGGCGCTGCCATAGCCAAGCGCGCCCGCCCGATCCTGCCAGCGGATGGGCCAGCGGCGGGGATTGGCACCGTAGCTGTCAAGCAATCGTTGCAGACGTCGGTCGATCATGGCCATGCTCCTTCGCCAAACAGGCCGGAAGCCGGCAGGCCGGCGCGTGCCAACTCGGCCTTGATCGCGCGGCGTGCCCGCAACAACAACTGTTCAAACGCCGCGACCCGGAGTCCCATGACCTCGGCCGCTTCCTTACCGCTCAATTCTTCGAAGTAGAACAGGGTGATCGCCGCTCGCTGGCGGTCGGGAATGCGGGCCATCGCCGCCGCCACCGCCCGCCGGTGCTCGTCCCGGGCGATCCGTTCCGGTGCCGATTCGGTGCCGGCCGGCAGCTCGCCCACGGTATCGAGGGACAGCCATTGCGGTCGCCGCCGCCGGTCCAGGCACAGATTGACGACGATCCGGTAGAGCCAGGTGGTGAACCGGGCCTGTTCCGGTCGCCAGCGATCGGCATGCTGCCATACCCTCATGAACGCCTCCTGCGCCACCTCGTCGGCGTCGTGCGCGTTGCCGGTGACTCCTTGGGCGATGGCCAGCGTCCGGCGCAGGCTGCGCCGGACCAGAGTCTCGAACGCCGCACCGTCACCGGCCGCAACCCGCCGCATCAGCGCGTCGTCGTCCCCGTCCCCGGCCTTGCCGTCCCGGTCTTCCTCACCGTCCCGGTCGTCACCGTTCCGGTCCCGATCACCGCTCATTCTTCGGGTTCCCCCGCCCTTCGAGCCGTGCGCCGGAAACGGCCAATGTCGTCAACTGCAATGATACGGCCCGACATCATCCGCCTTATGGGTCTTTGAAAAAATATTGCAACCAACTTCCCGCGTCAGCTTTTCCAGGGTGGCGCGTACCAGTCCATCGAAGCCGTGCCGCCACCGGTGGGACGCCAGAAGGACGCCTGAAGAAGGATACTCATGAGCAAGACCATTTGGCTCGTGCTGCCGGTGCTGGCGGTCGCGGCGGCGGCCGGATTGTGGGCGGCCGGGCGCCTGCCCCTGACTGCGACCGCGCCGGTGCCGGCCTCCGGGACCTCCGGGGCGCCCGCGGTTTCCGCCCCGCGTCCGGTTCCGGTCGAGGTGGCGGCCGCGAACCGCCGCGACGTTCCGATCCATCTGCTGGGGCTGGGCAACGTCCAGGCTTACAACACCGTGACGGTCCGGCCGCAGGTGGACGGCCAGCTGGTCCAGATCGCCTTTACCGAGGGGCAGATGGTCAAGGCCGGCGAGGTGCTGGCCCGCATCGACCCCCGCAGTTTTCAGGCGACGCTGGATCAGGCGCTGGCCCGCAAGGCCCAGGACGAGGCGCAACTGGCGAATGCCCGCGTCGACCTTCAACGTTACGCCGGCCTGGTTGCCCATCAGTATTCGTCCCAGCAACAATATGATACCACCCGCGCCCAGGTCGCCCAACTGGAGGCGGCGGTGCAGGGCGATCAGGCGGCGGCGGAGAGCGCCCGGATCCAGCTTGGCTACACCGCCATCACCGCGCCGCTCGACGGCCGCGCCGGCATCCGGCTGGTGGACCAGGGCAACATCGTCCACGCCAGCGACGCGGGCGGCATCGTCACCGTCACCCAGTTGCGCCCGATCTCCGTGATTTTCACCCTGCCCGAAGAGGTGGTGCCCCGGCTGCTGAAAACCATGGCGAGTGCGCCGCCGCCGGTGGCGGTGCTGAGCCGCGACAGTAAGGAGACCCTCGACCGGGGCCAACTGACGTTGCTCGATAACCAGATCGATCCCGCCACCGGCACCATCCGCCTCAAGGCCACCCTGCCCAATCAGGCGGGACTGCTGTGGCCCGGCCAGTTCGTCAACGTCCAGGTCCTGATCGAAACCCGGCCTCAGGCCCTGACGGTGCCGGCGACCGCGGTTCTGCGCGGCCAAAAGGGCGCCTATACCTATGTGGTCCAGGCCGACGGAACCGTGGAGGTGCGGTCGCTGACCGTGGGTCCCATCGCCGCAGGCGTTGCGGTGATCGAGGACGGTCTCCACGAGGGCGAGACGGTGGTGACGGCCGGTCAGTACCGGTTGCAGCCGGGCGCCCGGGTCGAAGTCAGGCCGCCCCAGGCGGCCGCCACCAGATCGGGGCAAGCGGGATGAGCATTTCCACTCCCTTCGTCGAACGTCCGATTGCCACCACCCTGCTGATGACGGCGTTGTTGTTGGGCGGCGCGGTGGCCTTTCCCCTGCTGCCGGTGGCGCCGCTGCCGCAGGTGGACTTCC
>PLTC01000009.1:14905-17096 GCA_003165295.1 Rhodospirillales bacterium
CCGACTCGCCGATCATGATTCTCGGCGTCAATTCGTTGACGCTGCCGCTGACCAGCGTCGACGATTACGCCGACACCGTGCTGGCCCAGCAGATCAGCCGCATTGAGGGGGTGGGCCAGGTTTCCATCGGCGGCGAGCAGAAGCCCGCGGTGCGGGTGCAGATCGACCCGGCTAAAATCTCGGCCCTCGGGCTCAGCCTCGAAGACCTGCGGGGGGTAATCGCCAATGTCACGGCCAACGCGCCCAAGGGCGCCATTGATGGCGAGCACCGCAACTTTACCCTCTTTGCCAACGACCAGCTCACCACCGCCGAGCCCTGGAACGACGCCATTCTCGCCTACCGGAACGGCGGGCCGGTGCGCATCCGCGACATCGGGCAGGCGGTCGATGGCCCCGAAAACATCAAGTCGGCGGCGTGGCAGAACGGTCAGCGGGGGGTGTACCTGGTCGTCTACAAGCTGCCCGGCGCCAATGTCATCGAAACCGTGGATCACATCAAGGCGGCGCTGCCGTTGCTCCAGGCCTCGATTCCACCGGCGGTGACGGTGCGGACCCTGATCGACCGCACCACCACCATCCGGGCCTCGGTGCATGATGTGGAGTTCACCCTGGTCCTGACCATCGTCCTGGTGGTGGGGGTGATCTTCCTGTTTTTACGCAATGTCTGGGCGACGCTGATTCCCGGCATCACCGTGCCGCTGGCGCTGACCGGGACCGCGGGGCTGATGTATCTGGCCCATTACAGTCTTGACAACCTGTCACTGATGGCGCTGACCATCGCCGTCGGTTTCGTGGTCGATGACGCCATCGTCATGCTGGAAAACATATACCGGCACCTGGAAGCCGGTCTTTCGCCGATGAAGGCGGCGATCAAGGGCGCCGGCGAAATCGGGTTTACCATCGTCTCGATCAGCGTTTCCCTGGTCGCGGTGTTCATTCCGGTGCTGCTGATGTCGGGGATCATCGGCCGGCTGCTGCGCGAATTCGCCCTTACCGTGTCCATGACCATCCTGGTCTCGCTGACCGTGGCGCTGACCCTGACCCCCATGATGTGTTCGCGGGTTCTGCGCAATGAGCACGGGGTGCGGCATGGGCGTCTTTACCTGTTTTTCGAGGCCGGTTTCGACGCCATGCTCGGGGGCTACCGGCGGATGCTTGACCGGGTGCTTCGGCACCAGCGGCTGACGCTGGCGGTGTTTGCCGCCACGGTGCTCGGCACCGTCGCGCTCTATGTGGCCATTCCCAAGGGCTTCTTTCCCCAGCAGGATACCGGCGTGCTGTTCGGCACCTCGGATGCCGCTCAGGATGTCTCGTTCCAGGCCATGATGGATCGCCAGTTGGCGCTGGCCGAGGTGATTTCCCAGGACCCCGACATCGCCAGTTGGACCAGCAGCATCGGCATCTCGGGCTCCCAGACCATGAACAACGGTCGCTTCTTCATGGGCCTGAAGCCGCGCGCCGAACGCACCGCCTCGGCCGAGGAGATCATCAACCGGCTGCGCCGGAAGCTGGCGGCGGTCCCCGGGGTGGTACTGTATCTCCAGGCGCCCCAGGACGTCAATGTCGGCGGCCGGTTGAGCCGGACCCAGTATCAGTATACGCTGGTTGACGCCAATATCGACGAGTTGAACGAATGGGCGCCCCGAATGCTAGATAAACTTCGGAGTGTGCCGCAACTTCAGGATGTCGCAACCGATCAGCAAACCAACGGTGCGACGTTGACCCTCACGATCGACCGCGACCAGGCGGCCCGTTTCGGGATTCAACCGCAACTGATCGACGACACCCTTTATGACGCCTTCGGTCAGCGCCAGGTCACACAGTACTTCACGCAGCTCAACAGCTATCATGTGGTGATGGAGGTGCTGCCCGAGATGCAGAACAGTCCGGCTGCCCTCGACCGCATCTATGTCAAGTCACCGGCGACCGGGCAGCAGGTTCCGCTGTCGACCTTCGTGCATTATGACACGGCACCGGTCAGCCTGCTTTCGGTCAACCATCAGGGCCAGTTTCCGGCGGTCACCGTTTCGTTCAACCTGGCGCCCAATGCAGCGCTTGGAGGCGCAATCACAGCCATCGTCAAGGCGCAGAAAGATCTGAACATGCCGGCCAGTGTTGAGTATGGATTCCAGGGCACCGCGGCCGCATTTCAAGGCTCGCTCGCCAATGAGGGCCTGCTGATTCTCGCCGC
>PLTC01000239.1 GCA_003165295.1 Rhodospirillales bacterium
AGCCGGGATAGATGGTGAAGCCGATGGCGGCCGAGCCCAGGCGCAGGGCGTCGTCCACCGAAGCGGTCACGGCCTGATCGGCATCTTCCTTTTGACGCGACAGGCTGTTGGCGCTGTTCATCTTCAGGATGGTGGGAATCTGCCCGGCAAAGGTCGACGCCCCGGCCTCGAGCAGGCCCAGCGGCGCGGCGAAGGCGTTCAGCCCGGCATCAATGGCCAACTGGAAATGATAGTGCGGGTCATAGCCCGCGGGATTGGGGGCGAAGCTGCGCGCCGGGCCGTGCTCAAAGCCCTGGTCCACGGGCAGGATGACGACCTTGCCGGTCCCGCCGAGGCGGCCTTCCATCAAAATCCGGGCCAGGTTGCCCTTGGTGCCGGCGTTGTCGCTTTCATAGTACGACAGGATTTCCCTGACCCGCGGTGTGATGTGCATGGTGCCCGTATCCTTTTTGGTGATGGCGAGTTTTGCGCAAAGTCATAGCCCAACGGTTGGCGCCGTTGCAAACATTGCCATGGGCGAACCGCCCTGGGAACCTGGGGGCGAACCGCCCTGGGAACCTGGGGGCGAACCGCCCTGGGAACCGGCCGTCCCGATCATCCGCCGAGCCAGCGCCGGCAGGCCGCCACCGGATCGGCGACGTTCCGCAGATCCAGTCGCGGTCCGGCGAAAGTGTTGGCGTCGTGGAGGCGAACGCCCGCGGCAGCGGCGATGGCCGAGAGCCGGCTGAACAGGTCCGGGCTGCCGGTGAAGCAAAGATCGGGCACCCCGGCGCGGATAGCGGCCTGGGCGCAACCGGGCAGGTCGGCGCAGTCAAAGATTGCCGTCACCACCGCCGCCGGATGATCGGCGCGAGCGGCGTCGACCAGCGCGCAAAACCAGCCGGCACCGCCATGGGCGCCGGCCGCCGGCGCGCTGACCAGCGTCACCGGGCATCCCAGGGCGACCGCCGCGGCCAGCGCAGCCTCCGCCTCCCTCAGGCTGTGAACCACGATCGGGGCGGCCGGGCGGTCAGGCATGGCGTTTGGGGCTCACGGTTGCCAGAATGGTTTGTCGGCTTCGCGCATCACGTCGCCGCGGGTCATACCGATGTCGCGCAGGATGTAATCGTCCAACTCGGCCAGCTCGTGTCTAGCCACGGCCCGCTCGTGCCAGACGTGCAGGGCGTCGCTTGCCCGATGCCAGATATGGGCAAGAAACGGTTCGCACTCGCTGCCCGACTGCGGGAGCCTGTCCGAAGGAATGACCGTTGCCATGGTCGTCGTCCTGTCTTGGGTCGCCCGCATCATTTCTTTCATTCAGGATGCGGTTGTCAGGTACTACTCCGCGCCCGATTCCCTTTCCATTCGGTGAAGAGATGGGATGGCGGACGCGAAAGCTTCATGACCTGAGGTCATGGGAGCCCCGGCAATGAGCCCTGCGACCAATCGTCTCACGAAGGGGGCGCCCATACTCCCCGGCAGGGACATGATGCCGCCGGACACTCCTCACCCAGGTCCAGGGCTCCGCACCGCCGCCGCCCTTGGTGGGTCCAGGACAAAGCCCCCGATACAAAACGCGGTCCCGGCGCTTCGGCTAAACCGTGACATCCAGGTTATTGCCCAGATTGGGGTTGACCGGCTTTGCCGTCTGGTGCTCCTTGAGGATGCCTGAGATGGAGCTGTTGGCGCCGAGGGCGCTGAAGATGTTGACCGTACTGTTTGGGGTGGCGGTGCCCGAAAGCGCCCCGAAGATGCCGGAACTGGCGCCGCTGTTGCCCTGCAACAGGCCGGCGACCCCGGCCAGGGTCGAGTTGGTGGTGGTGCCGGAAATCGCCCCCGCCGTGGTTCCCGAGGTCTGCTGAAGCAGGGTCTGGATGCCGTATCCTGCCGATGTCGAAGCAATCGTGGTCATGGCGCGTTCCCTTCATCGTCGGCCGGCACCGGCAACCGGTACCAGCCATCGCGGCCAAGGGCTTCCAGCGGCCGGAAACGGGCCTTGTAGGCCATCTTCCGGCTGCCCTCGATCCAATAGCCGAGATAGACGTATCCCAGTGACTCCCACCGGCACCGCTCGACCAGCGTCAGGATCAGGTAGCTGCCGAGGCTGCGGTGAGGCCCGGTGGTATCGAAGAAGCTGTAAACCGCGGAAAAGCCGTCGGCCAGCCGGTCGGTGAGGATGCATCCGATCAGACGGTCATCGTCGTCGCGCGCTTCGAACAGGGTGGTGTCGGAGCGGCCGTCATCGATCATGGCGACGAAGTCGGCGAGGCTCATCCGCGCCATGTCGCTGTCGCTGTGGCGCTCCCGCTGATAGGCCGCGAACAGGCCGAACTGTTCGGCCGTCGCCGCCGCCGCAACTTCGGTGATGCGGACGCCGCCATTCCGGTGCAGCACCCGGCGCAGCGACCGGTTCGGAGCGAAATCGCCGACGGGAATCCTGACCGGGATGCAGGCGTTGCAGGCCGGACAGACCGGGCGATAGACGATGTCATGGCTGCGGCGAAAGCCCGCCCGGGACAGGGTCGAATTGACTTCCGAGGCATAAGGCCCGATCAGGCGCGTGAACAACTTGCGCTCGACCCGCCCGGACAGGTACGGGCAGGGCATCGGCCCGGACCGGAAGAACTGTTGAAGCGGACGTTGCCTCGGCGGGATGACCGACATCAGACCCCCTGTTGCTGGTTCTCCTCCGACGGCGCCTGGCCGAAGAACGACTGAGACAACTCTGAGGTGACGTCCGACAGTCGTAATTGCAACCAGTCAAGGTATTCGTGCAGGCCGTCCTCAATCACGCGGTCAATCGATCGGGATGCCAGAGCCGCCAGGATTTCGTCGATCCGCTCCATCGCCACGCTTCCACCCCTTAGTTTGTACCGGGACTTGAGGCGCGTCAAGACCGCGTTGATTTCGCGGACGCACAGCGCCACCGAGCGCGGAAAGCTTTCATTGTAGAGAATGAACCCGGCAATCGCCGCGGGCGACATGCCGCGGGGGTAGACCCGGCGGAAGGCGTGGTACCCGGCCAGCGAGCGGAGCAGGGCGTGCCAATGGATGAAGTCCTGGGCGGCCCGGGGGTCGGGCACCGGCCCCATGATGGCGAAGTAGCCGATATCCAGCAGCCGGGTGGTCTGGTCGGCGCGTTCGATGAATTTACCGAGAAGGTAAAAGTACCAGCCCTCGTCCCGATAGAATGTGCCTTCGGTGATACCGGAATGGGTCTGGCAGGCTTCCTTGATCTCGCTACAGAGGTGAGTGAGATTGGGTAGCGCGATGTCCTTGGCTTCCAGCGCCTGCACCTTGTTGTGGAGCAGATTGATTTGCGCCCACATCTCGGTGCTGATCCATGGCCGCAGAGTCCGGGCGTTTTCCCGGGCCGCCCGCACGGCGAAGACGATGGAGGTCGGATTCTGAGCGTCGAGAACGTAGAAGCGCAGCACGTTGTCCGCCGAGGCGGTGTCGTAGCGTTCAAAGAAACGGCGGTCGTCGCCGTTCAGCTTCACGATGGTATGCCAGTTCTTGAAGCCATGAATGTCGCGGCTGAAAGTTTCATGAACGTCGAGAATGCGCGCCAGATTTTCGGCCCGTTCCATGTAACGCGCCATCCAGAAAATGCTTTCTGCGTAGCGGGCCAGCAGATTGTTCACGGCGAAGTATCCTCCAAAACCCAGGTATCCTTGGAACCGCCGCCCTGGGAAGAATTGACGATGAAGGTGTTCTTGCGCATGGCCACGCGCGTCAGCCCTCCCGGCAGGACCCAGGTCTGGCGGCCGGTGACCGCGAACGGCCGAAGGTCCACATGCCGGGGCTCGACCCCCGACTCGGTCAGGGTCGGGCAGACCGACAACGGGATCATCGGCTGGCTGATGTAATTGGATGGGTCGGCCAGCAGTTTGGCCCGGCAGTCGGCCAGCTCCTCCCGGGACGCCAGCGGTCCCAGCGTGATGCCGTAGCCACCGGCCTCGCCCACCGGCTTGACCACCAGATCTTCGAGATTGTCGAGGGTGTAGGCCAACCCGTCCGGCTCGCGGCAGATATGGGTCTCGACATTGGGGATGATCGCCTCCTCGCCAAGGTAGTATTTGATCATCCGCGGCACGTAGCAATAAACCGCCTTGTCGTCGGCAACCCCGGTGCCGATGGCGTTGGCCAGCGCGACATTGCCCTTGCGGTAGGCATCCAGGATGCCCGGAACGCCGAGCAGGCTGTCGGGATTGAAGGCGCGGGGGTCAAGGAAGTCGTCGCCGATCCGGCGATAGATCGAATCGACCACCGCCAGACCATTGGTGGTCTTCATGTAGACCCGGTCGTCCTGAACCACCAGATCCCGGCCCTCGACCAGCGGCACGCCCATTTCCCGGGCCAGAAAGATGTGCTCGAAATAGGCCGAGTTGTAGGAACCCGGGGACAGCAGCACCACCCGCGGCTCGGACAGATTGCCGGGCGCGATTTCCGAGACGGCCTGAAGCAGCTTCTGGCCGTAGTTATCGACGAGGCGGATGCCGAGGTCCTGCATCAGGTCGGGGAAGACCCGCTGCATCATGTGGCGGTTTTCCACCACATAGGACACGCCCGAAGGAACCCGGCCGTTGTCTTCGAGGACCCGGAAGGTGCCGGCGCCGTCCCGGACCAGATCCACGCCCATGATGTGGATATAGGTGTCGAACGGGACCTTGAGCCCGATCATCTGCGGCCGGTAATTGGAATTGCCGATCACCAGATCCTCGGGGATCAGGCCGTCGCGAATGATCTTGCGATCGTGATAGATGTCCCGCAGGAACAGGTTGAGCGCGGTCACCCGCTGCACGATACCGGCCTCGAGATGGGTCCATTCCCGGGCCGAAATCACCCGGGGGATCACGTCGAAGGGCAGGATGCGGTCCACCGCCTCCTGCTCCGAATAGACCAGGAAGGTGATGCCAAGATTGTAGAGTTCGCGGGCGGCGTCTTCGGACCGGCGGTGTATATCTTCGAACGCGAGTGCCGAAAGCCGCTTCCGAATCAGGGCGGTATGCGGCGCCGGCTGGTCACGTCCGCCGAACAACTCATCGTAGAAACCGGCCTGATCGTACCGGGCCAGCAGATCGTCAGAGCGGTGCTCGGTTGCTGTCACTGCGCCACCTCTCCCAAGAGCCAACTGCGGACCATGCCGCGAAGGCGTCCATTAGAGTCCGTTTATGAACCGTCTGCAAGTCCCTGATGGCAGGTCCCGATTCTGCGCTTCCGGTGCCGGCCGCGCCGACGGCCTGGGTCCCGGTCAACCGCCGCCGGCCGCCGGCGGCGGCGTGGCGGCCGGTTTGGCCTCGCGGATCAGCACGATGCTGATCCGCCGGTTCCGGGGCGAGTTCGGGTCGTTGGGAAACAGCAGGTCCCGGTCGGCCCGGCCGACGATGTCGGTGATTCGCGAGTCGTCGATGCCGGCCGCCTCCAATGCCCGCCGGCTGGCATTGGCCCGTTCGGTGGACAGGTCCCAGTTGTCGCGTCCGCCGCCCCGGGTGAACGGCGAGGAGTCGGTATGCCCGGCGATGGACAGCTTGTTGGGCAGGTCGCCGATGGCCTTGGCCACCAGCGCCATCAGCGCCTTGGCCTGGGGTTCCATCTGGGAACTGCCGGCCGCGAACATGGTGGTCTGTTCCTGGTCGATGATCTGGATGCGCAGACCTTCGGGCGTGGTGTCGATCACCAGGCTTTTGGCCAGCTCCTTAAGCTCGGGAATCGACTGGATCGCCTGGCGGATGCTGGTCGCGGCCTCCTGGAACTGTTCGGTCTCCTGCTGGCTCTTGTGCATCTGCTCGGTGGCCTCGCCCACCCGCTTGACGAAGTCGGCCAGCGATTCGCCGGGTTGCTGGCCCGGCAGGTTGAGGTCATGGGCGGCCTGGTCCATCCGCCGTTGATAGTCCATGCGGCCTTCGTCGGCCCGTTGCCTCAGGTAATTTGGCGACGACTCAAACAGCCGGCGCATGAAATCGTCGAGTCGCTCCGACACCTGCTTGCCCGGAATCCCCAGTTTTTCCGCCTGTTTGTTCAGCCGCTCGAGAAAATCCTTATCGGATTCTCCCGGCTTTTTATTGACATTGGAGGCGCCGGACGATTGGCTCTTGCCGCTCTTTTCATCTTTCTTGCTGCTGCTGTCGCCGCTATCCTCGGCGTTCTCGGACTCCTCGGCGGCGAAGCCGGGCGGTCCGACCCCCGGCACGTCGGCCGCCAGCGGCGAGGTCGGAGAGACCAGCGCGCCCTGGACGGTGAGCGACTGGCCGCCCAGCACGCCGCCGCTGCCGCTGCTTTCCCGGGAGACGCTGGCCGGGGCGAAATAGTCCGAGATGCCGCGTTTCTGGTCGCTGGTCACGACGTTGAGCAGCCACAGCAGCAAGAAGAACGCCATCATCGCGGTGACGAAGTCGGCGTAAGCGACCTTCCAGGCGCCGCCGTGGCCGCCGCCGTGGCTTATCTTCTTTTTCTTGATGATGATCGGGGCGAGTTCCCTGTCGCCCGGCTTGCCGGCCACCGGCGGCCCTCCTCTTAAGCTGGCGGTAGCGCCGCCGTCGCCTCTTCAACCTCGGTGAAGCTGGGCCGGAGTTCCGACGGCAGGACCTTGCGGGCGTATTCCACCGAGATGGCCGGCGCGTAGCCACTGAGATGGGCCAGCAGTCCGGCCTTGATGCACTGGAAATACTTGAACTCGGTGGCGTAGATCGCCTTGAGGCCGGAGGCCATCGGACCGATGAACCCATAGGCGAAGAACACCCCGCAAAAGGTGCCGACCAGCGCGCCGCCGATCAGGTGGCCCAGCACCTCGGGCGGTTCGGTGATCGCACCCATGGTGTGAATCACGCCCAGCACCGCGGCGACGATGCCAAGCGCGGGAATCCCGTCGGCCACCGACTGGAGAGCTTCGGCGACCCGCATGTATTCGTAATGATGGGCATCCAGTTCCTCGTCCAGCAGGTCGCCGAGCTGATGGGGATTGTCGGCGCCCAGAGACATCAGCCGCAGATAGTCGCAAACGAACGAAACCGCGTGATGGTTTCCGTAAAATTTGGGAAATTGCTGGAACAGCGGGCTTTCTTCGGGCTTTTCGATATGCTGTTCAAGCGCGAGCAGTCCCTTGGTTTTTGCGATCTTAAAAACCTGGAATAGCAGCGTCAGCAATTCAAGGTAGTGCTCTTTCTTGTATTTCGGTCCGGCCAGCAGGTGCCCGAGTTCCTTGCCGGTCAGGCCCAGGATGGTGCTGGTGTTGGAGGTGACGTAGGCGCCGGCGGCGGCGCCCAGGATGATCAGGAATTCGAACGGCTGCCACAGCACCGCGATATGGCCGCTGTTCAGAACGTAGCCGCCTATGACGGAGACAATGACGACGGCGAAGCCGATGATCGGGAGCATGGACCGGTGCGCTGTTACTTCGTGGACGAAGAGGGCGGTCCGATGATGCGACGGGTCGGCTGGGGCCGCCACTTACCGCTTGCGCCGGCGTCCCGGCTGGGATAATCCGCCCCCATCCCGGAGCCGCCCCGGAGTCTTAGGGAACTGTGTCGTCGCCATGAGCTTTGATGTCAAGACCTTTCGCCGTGCCATGGGCTGCTTTGCGACCGGCATTACCGTGGTCACGGCCGCGTCGGCCGACGGCGGCGAGCCGTTCGGGGTGACCATCAACTCCTTCGCGTCGGTGTCTCTGGAGCCGCCGCTGGTGCTGTTCTGCCTCGCCCGAAGCTCGCGCCTGTCCCCGGACATGATCGCCACCCGGAGCTTTGCGGTCAACGTGCTGGCCGAGGATCAGGCGCCGCTGTCGATGCACTTTGCCCGGTCCGACAGCCAGCGGCGCTGGACCGGCGTGGCCGCCGGCCGCCACGATGACGGGACGCCGCTGCTGGCCGGCTGCCTTGCGCATCTGCATTGCACCACCGAGGCGATCCACGACGGCGGCGACCACGTCATCGTGGTCGGCCGGGTCCAGAGCCTGGACTGGCAGCATGACGGTCATCCGCTGCTCTATGTCCGCGGTCGCTATGGCCGGCTGGGTGACCTGTTCGTGCCGGTGGCGGCGCCCGGGGACGTTCCCGCGGTTCCCGCGGTGACGACGGTTGAGACCGTGAGCGGCGACGCCGTGGCCATGACCGGCGAGGCGTCGCGGTCGCCACAGGGGCCGTCGGGAACAGCGCCACCCAAATGGGCGACGCCGTCCCGATAGGCTTCGTCGAACCAGTCCTCGAGCCGCCGGTTGAGGCCGCGGCAGCCGGCGACCACCGCGAAGGCCCATTCGGCGTATTCGCGCCGGCGGTCCAGGGACCAGCCGGCGGGCGGGCTGGAGATCAGGCCGCGCAGGTTGCTGGTCTTGTCGGCAAGCTTGATCAGCCTTGCCCGGACGCTCCGCTCGGGGGTGTGAAGAATCTGAAGCCGCTTGCGTTCCAGGCTCGGCAGACTTTTGTCGTCGGTGACCTCGGCCACCAGCGTCGCCACCGTGGGACCGAATTCGGCTTCAAGTTCGGCGCGGCTGGTGCCGGTATCCTCAAGGATGTCGTGGAGCAGGCCGGCGATCACCAGTTCCGGGTCGCTGCCGCCGGTGGCCTCGGCCAGCAACCGCGCGACCTCGGACAGGTGGTTGAAATAGGGCTCGGCCCGCACGCCTTTGCGCCGCTGGTCGATGTGTTTGCGGGCGGCGAAATCCACCGCACCGGTGAGAGCAAGCAAGGCGTTCACCACAGGTCCTCGGTTCGCGACGGGTTCTTGAAGGTGTTTCCGGGGTTCCGGGTCCGACCACGGCAACCGGGACCGCAAGAGATCATGGCGAAAAACCCCGCTCCGGCAAGGCCGGCGTTGGCGACAACCCCGGAGTGCGGCGGGCAGGCGGCCATTGTACCCGGCGGAATCCGGGGGCTATGCTGCGCCGCGGCGAGGGCGCAGGCGGGAGACGGCAGGTGACGACAGCGACAGGGGCCGGCGGTTGGCGGGCGGCGGTGCCGGCGATGGTGTTCGGACTGGCGCTGCTGGCGGTTCAGGGCGCCGGGCCGGCGGTGGCCGGACCCCAGGGGTCGGCCGATCTGGAGTGGGCCCAGCAGAGGCTCAAGGAACAGGGCTTCGATCCCGGGCGGCCCAACGGCGAGTTGACACCCCGGACCCGGGCGGCGCTGTCGGCCTATCAGCGTTCGGTGGGGTTGCCGGCGACCGGCGAGCCTGACGGCGCCACCATCGCAAGACTGATGGCCGGTCACGGTGCCGGGGCGACGGTGGGCAATCTGGCGGCGCCCGGCCACGCCCATGGGCCGGCCGGGCACGAGGCGGTGGCGCCCACGCCCCACGCCGCGCCCAGCGGG
>PLTC01000136.1 GCA_003165295.1 Rhodospirillales bacterium
GCTCGAAGGGCTTGGCCAGATAGTCGTCGGCCCCGGCCTCCAGGCCGGCGATGCGATCGTCGGGCTCGCCCCGGGCGGTCAGCAACAGGATCGGAATCTCGCTGCTGCGGCGCAGTGCCGCGGTAAGTTCGAGGCCGGTCTCTCCCGGCATCATCACGTCGAGCACGATCAGGTCGAAGCTCAGGCCCGCCAGCTGCGCCCGGGCATCGGCGGCATCACGGGCCGTGGCCACCATAAAGCCGTGGTCCATCAGATACTTGCGCAAAAGCTGGCGCAGTCGGGTGTCGTCATCGACCACCAGGATATGGGGCAGTCCCTCACTCATGCCGGTACCCCTCACGCCTTTTTTCGGCTTTTCAGCGTCTCGCCGTCTTTTGCCGCCACGGTCTCGCTACCGCTCGTCGCCGCGACCCCGTTCGGGTGCCGAACCGGTCCGGCCGGTCCGGTCCTTGATGGCGAAGAACTTGACCCGATCTTCATCATTCATCAAGCCCAGCATCACGGTGCGGAAGCCTTCGACCGCTTCGACTCCGGCCCGGCGATAGGCCGCGGCCACCCGTTGTCGCTGGGTTTCCGATAGCTGCCGTTCCAATTCGACGCCCTTGGGGGCGAGTTCCAGCAGCCGCCGCCGCCGGTCGCTGATCCCGGTGGTTTGGGTGATGTAGCCTTCGCGGACCAGTTCACTCAACACCCGCGACAGGCTCTGCTTGGTGATGCGCAGGATTCCCAGCAGTTCGGTGACGCTGATTCCGGGATGTCGGCCGACGAAATAAATCACTCGATGGTGTGCCCGGCCGAATCCCAGCCGGGTCAGCACGGCATCGGCCTCGGCAGTAAACTCCCGGTAGGCATAGAACAACATCTCCATTCCCTGCCGCAGCTCTTCCTCGCGCAGGAAGAGCTGGTGGGTGCCGGCTTTTATGTCAGTCATGTTGACACGTTCGCAGCGGAATGTTACCTACCATCGCTCTCAGACGACAGATCTGGCCAGATCGGGTTTCCGGCCGGCTCTGCGGCCAAGTTTACCAGGGAATCGATGCGTTATGTCCATCCTGCCCTTCGACGATCGTGACGGCGTAATCTGGGTCAACGGGACCATGGTCCCCTGGCGCGAGGCCAAGGTTCATGTTCTGACCCACGGCCTGCATTATGGCAGTTGTGTATTCGAAGGGGAAAGATTTTATCAGGGCCGGGTTTTCAAGCTGACCGAGCACAGCGAGCGGCTGATCGCTTCGGCGGCGTTGCTCGGTTTTGAGATTCCCTGTTCGGCGGCCGAGATTGACGAAGCCACCCGCGAAACCGTGGCGGCGATGGGCTTCACCGACGGTTATGTCCGGCCGCTGGCGTGGCGGGGCAGCGAGATGATGGGGGTGTCGGCCCAAAGCAACCGCATCCATCTGGCCATCGCGGTCTGGGAGTGGGGCAGCTATTTTCCCATTGAGGCGCGGATGGCCGGCATCCGGCTGGAAACGTCGCGCTGGCGGCGGCCGTCGCCCGACTGCGCGCCGACCTCGGCCAAGGCTGCCGGTCTCTACGTCATCTGTACGCTGTCCAAGCATGCCGCCGAGAATCGCGGCTGCCAGGACGCCCTGATGCTGGATTACCGCGGCCAGATTGCCGAAGCGACCGGCGCGAATATTTTCCTGGTCAAGGACGGCCGCATCCATACGCCGACTCCCGATTGCTTCCTGGATGGCATCACCCGCCGCACCGTGATCGAGCTTGCGCACCGGCGCGGCTTGGAGGTGATCGAACGGGCGATCCGGCCCGAGGAGTTGGGAGATTTTCAGGAGGTGTTCCTGACCGGCACCGCGGCCGAGGTTACGCCGGTCGGGCGGATCGACGACCTGACCTATACCCCGGGCGAAATCACCCGGATATTGATGACCGACTACGAGGCGCTGGTCCGATCGGAGGGTTGATCACCGGCCAGGGCGCCGGGGAGAAGCATGGTTGACCTGACACCGCAATTGCTGCTTCAGGCCTATGCCGAGGGCCTGTTCCCGATGGCGGAGGACGCCGCTTCGGAAGAACTGTACTGGTTCGATCCCGATCGCCGCGGCATTCTTCCGCTTGACCGGTTCCATGTGCCGCGCCGGCTGCGCCGGACCATCCGGCAGGGGGTGTTCGAGGTTCGGATCGACAGTGCTTTCGACCGGGTCATCACCGCCTGCGCCACGGCGCGTTCAAGCACCTGGATCAACAGTGACATCGTGCGCAGCTATTGCGACCTGCATCACTACGGGTACGCCCACAGCGTCGAAGCCTGGCTCGGCAACCGGCTGGTCGGCGGGCTGTACGGGGTGGCGCTGGGCGGTGCCTTTTTCGGGGAAAGCATGTTCAGCCGGGTGACCGACGCCAGCAAGGTGGCGCTGGTTCATCTGGTGGCGCGGATGATCCGCGCCGGCTTCACCCTGCTCGACACCCAGTTCGTGACGGAGCATCTGACCCAGTTCGGTGCGGTGGAAATTCCGCGCGCCGAGTACCGGGAGCGCCTTACGGCGGCGCTGGCCACGGTGGCCGACTTCCCCAACGCGACGCCGGAACCCGCCGATTTCGAGGCGCTGTTCACCGGGCAGGGTTAGGCCCTGGTCTTGACCTCAGGACGTCACGGGTTCAAAGGGCCGGTTGGCCCTTTGCGGGTGCGGGCAGAGTCCACAAAATCATTTCACGTCAACGATCCCGTCGTCTTGTCGCCGACCGCCTATGGCCGGGCCGGGCTGCTCTCGGGTATCCAGCCGCCGGCGAAGTCGAGGCCGGAGGCCAGCCAGCCGAGATAGCCCTCTTGCCATTCCGACATCAGGCTGGCGGCGTCGAGGGGCGGCACGGTCACGGTCAGGAACACTTCGCCGCGGCTGGCCCGGGCGTCGCTGCGGAATTTCAAGGCCAGCTTTTGCATGCGATGGTTGGTCAGCAGGCAGACCACCTGGGCCTGCCGCACCCCCCGATTGCGCAGGAGGACCAGCGCCCGCTTCATCAGGCCGGTGCCGACCCGGCTGCCCTGAAAAGGCCTCTCGACGCTGAAGGCGAGTTCGGCCGAGCTGGGAAACAGTCGCGCCTCATAGCGGATTTCGGACGCGCCACGCAACTGGCCTTCGCTGAAGTAGCCAAGGATCATGGTATCCCGCCCGTCGAGCCCCGCGCAATGACTGGCGATCGAGGCATCCGAGAGGAAGCCGGAGAAGCGGGCATATCGGGAGTCTTCGTCCAGGCGCAGCAGATGGTCCCGGTACAGCGAAATATCGGCGGAATTCAATCTGCGATAGACGGCCATTGGTCGGGCCTCCCCAGGGAGCAATACCGGAGCACACCCTAAACTCTTTGTCCGAAGTCGTCAATAATCAACAGCCACTTCGGGCTATGGTAAACATTTTATTAACTGTTTTTCTTGCGTCTGCTCCGTGGAAAAAAGAATTGATCGAAGTTTTTTTTTGGGCCAGGACCGCCGACCCGAATTTCAGCCGGCCTCCTGGCGGCTTGCGGCCGTCTTGCCACGTCGATTATTTGGTAACGAAGGGATCGGTCAGGAGTCCCGACCGGCGGCCGGGGCAGCCCACGGGCGGCGGCCTGCCCGGATGCGGTTTGACCGGGGCGTCATCGTTGTGCCATGGTTTCGCCTGAAAAAATATGCAGTCGATAACCGCTGTTTCGTCGAGGAGTGATTCATCAATGCGCCGGCCGGTTCTGAACATCCAGGGAAGAACGCTGCTGATCGTTGCCGCGACCGTGGTCGGGATGTTGGGCGTCGCGATGCTGGCGACCCAGATGCTCCAGGCCAGTTTGCTGGATGACCGGCGCGATAAGGTGCAGCAACTGGTCAACGTTGCTTATGGCGTGATTGCCGGCTTCCAGGCGCAGGAAGAGGCCGGAACGCTCTCGCGCACAGACGCGCAAAAGGGCGCGATCCAGGCGATCGCCAAGCTACGCTATGGTGACAATGATTACTTCTGGATCAACGACATGGCGCTGCGGATGGTCTACCATCCGACCGGCGGGCTGGTCGGCGCGGATTTAAGTGATTTCAAGGACCCCGATGGCAAGCTGATTTTTAAGGAGTTTCTCAAGGCGGCTCAGGACGAACGGAACGGCTTTGTCGAATATCTGTGGCCGAAGCCCGGGCACGAGCGGCCGGTGAGGAAAATATCGTATGTCAAAATTTTTCCGTCGTGGGGATGGATTGTTGGCAGTGGCATTTACCTTGACGACGTTGATGCAATAAGCCGACAGCTTGAAATTACCCTGGGTGTCGCGGTTCTTATGATCATGGCGGTGGTGGTCGGGCTGTCGTTGTGGCTGGCCCACAGCATCACGGCGCCGCTCAATCAGATCGTCGGGGCGATGCATGAGCTGGCCGTCGGCAATGTCGCGGTGGTGGTTCCGGCGAGCACCCGGCACGATGAGATCGGTGAGATGTCGGCGGCGTTGGCGGTGTTCAAGGACAACGCACTGGAGATGGAGCGACTGCGGGCTGAACAGACCGAATTGAAACGGCAGCAGGAAGTGGCGAGACGCGATGCCCTGGTGGAACTCGGGAACGAGTTGGAGCGCACGGTCAAAGCGGTGATGGATACGATGATCTCCGCAGCCGATGAAATGAAGCATACGGCAACATCTATGGCGTCAATTGCCTCGGAAACCAATAAGCAGACCGAAGCCGTGGCGTATTCATCGGAAGAAGCTTCTCGCAATGTCGAGGCCGTGGCCTCCGCGGCCGACGAACTTGATGCCTCGATCAAGGAAATCTCGTCTCAGGTGTCCGAAACCGCGCGGGTTGCGGGCGCCGCGGTCGATGAGGCGGCCAGGACCAACCACACCGTCGCCGGCCTGTCGGCGGCGGCCGAGAAGATCGGTCAGGTGGTGGGCATCATCAACGGCATTGCCGCGCAAACCAACCTGCTGGCGCTCAATGCGACCATCGAGGCGGCGCGTGCCGGCGAGGCGGGTCGGGGTTTTGCCGTGGTTGCCGGCGAAGTCAAGGCCCTGTCGGGGCAGACGGCGCAAGCCACAGAGGAAATTCAGGCTCAGGTCACCCAGGTTCAGGAGGTTACGCGCCAGACCGTCGACGCCATCGGCCGGATTTCGTCCACGGTGAACCGGCTGTGTGGGATCGCCGCCGCCGTGGCGGCGGCGATAGAGGAACAAACCGCGGCGACGCGCGAAATTTCCCGCAGCATCGCCGCGGCGCACAGGGGCACCGCCGAGGTTTCGACCAACATCGTGGGGGTAAACGCTATTGCGTCAGAAACCCGCGAAGCCTCGGATCAGGTGCTGGTGTCGGCGGGGCACCTGTCATCCGAGGCCGCTCAACTCAAGCAGGCGGTCAATGTCTTCGTTCACCGCATCCGCACCGCGTGAGGGCGCAGGTCGGCGGCGCGGGCGACGGCGCCTGCCACCGATAACGCCTTGATCCGGTCGTGGGACTTCGCCAGCTTCCGTGACGTCTCGCCCATCGAGCGGCTAATCCGGTTGAAACTGGAGGCCACTGCGGACAGCAGGACGTTGGCGGCCACGGCAACGTCTTCGGATTCCGGCTTTGTCGTGCTGGCACTCATCATCCACATCCTCCCGGCGTCGGTTCGTTGCGGCGCCGGAGAGCCCGGGTTAAGACCGATACCAAAGGAAAGGTACCGGTTTTTCCGTCGCCGGTCCAAGCCCTTTGCTGCGATGCGGCATAATGATGCGGCGGTCCGCCCGATTTTGCCGGGCTCTGCCCCGCCCCCGCAAGGAGGCCCGCCTCCTTGACCCCATGAGTCACGGGTTCAAAGGGCCGACCGGCCCTTTGCGGGTGTGGGCAGAGCCCACAAAATCTTTTCCTTTCAACGACCTCAGGGCGCGTGACCGATCACGCCGTTGGCGAGGGCGATGTTGGCTTCGTGGGCGAGGCACATGTCGCTGAGATCGTTGCGCAAACCCTCAGCGGCGACGCGCGGCAGCATGTCCCGCAGCTTGCGAACGACCCAGCCCTGGCCGCGGTTGAGGAAGGCCACGCGCTCACCCAGCGGCGCAATGGCCACCGCCTTTTCGTAAAAGGCGCCGACCTTTGACGAGGGTATGGCGCCGAGAGCCTTGACCTGCCGTTGCAGCATGGCACACCAGCGCGCTTCGTCCCGATGAACAACGTGCAGGAGTTCGGCCATCGGACCCGGGTTGGCGGCGCGTGCGCTCTCCAGGGCAACCCGGGCTCCGGCGCGTTCGGCTTCCAGCAACTCGTTCAGGAACGTGAGCAACTCGTCGGTGGTGGCGTATTCGGCGGTCATCGGGGCTTCTCCTCCTGTGCCGGCCAGGGCCAGGGCGTTGCCCTGGCCATCGGCTGTTGGACACCGGGAGGTCAGTCCTGCTGTTCGGCCTCCAGGCTGTCGATCAGGCCCCGGACCACCGACAGGCCCTTGTCCCAGAAGGCCGGATCGCCGGCATCAAGGCCGAACGGGGCCAGCAGTTCGCGGTGTCCCTGGGTTCCGCCGGCCGCCAGCAGGGCCAGATAACGCTCGGCAAAACCCTCGGGGGCCTCGCGGTAGACGGCGTAGAGCGAATTGACCAGGCAGTCGCCGAAGGCATAGGNNGCATAGGCGTAGACGTAGAACGGCGAATGGATGAAGTGAGGGATATAGGCCCAGTAGTGACGATAGCCTTCGTCGAAGCGCAACACCGGCCCCAGGCTTTCGCTCTGGACATCGAGCCAGATCTGGCCCAACCGGTCGGCGGTGATCTCGCCCTCGCGGCGCTCCTGGTGAATCCGCAGTTCGAAATCGTAGAAGGCGATCTGGCGGACCACGGTGTTGAGCATGTCCTCGACCTTGGCCGCGAGCATCGCCCGCCGCCTCCGGGGCTCGGTTTCGGCGTCCAGCAGGGCACGGAAGGTCAGCATCTCGCCGAACACCGAGGCGGTCTCGGCCAGTGTCAGCGGCGTGTCGGCCAGCAAATGCCCTTGACCGCCGGCCAGAATCTGGTGGACCCCATGGCCAAGCTCGTGGGCCAGGGTCATCACGTCGCGGGTCCGGCCCTGGTAGTTGAGCAGCAGATAGGGGTGGACGCTGGGCACGGTGGGATGGGCAAAGGCGCCGGGCGCCTTGCCCGGACGAAGCTGGGCATCGACCCAGGGCCGCTCGAAGAAGCGCCGGGCGATGGTGCCCAGAGACGGCGAGAAGCGGTTATAGGCGTCGAGCACGATGGCCTCGGCTTCGGCCCACGGGTGGCTGCGTTCTTCGACATCGGGCAGCGGCGCGTTGCGGTCCCAGTAATCGAGACGGTCCGTCCCGAACCAGCGCGCCTTGAGCGCGTAGTACCGATGCGACAGGGTCGGATAAGCGGCCTTGACCGCGGCCACCAGCGCCTCGACCACCGCATCTTCGACCCGGTTGCCGCGATTGCGGGCCGACGACGGGTGAGGGTAGCGACGCCAGCGGTCCTCGATCTCCTTGTCCTTGATCAAGGTGTTGGTGATCAGGGCAAAGGTGCGGATATTTTCGCCCAGAACCTGCCCGATGGCCTGCCCTGCGGTCCGGCGCAACCCCGGATCGCGGTCCGACAGCTTGTTTAACGCCTCGGTACAGGTCAGTGCTTCGCCGTTCACCGGGAAACGCAGCGCCGCGATGGTCTCATCGAACAGCCGGTTCCACGCCGCCCGCCCGACCACGTATTTCTCATGGAGCAGGCGCTCGAGTTCATCGCTGAGCTGATGGGGAATGAATATCCGGGTGTTATGCAGCCAAGACGAGTAACGGGCCAGAGCCGGCTCCTCAGCCAGCCATGCTCTGAGGGTCGCCTCTTCGATCTGGTTGATTTCCAGGGTAAAGAAGACCAAATCGGTGGAGATGGTGCTGACCTGCTCTTGCAAGGTCTGAAAGAACTTGCCGATATTGGGGTCGCCCATGTCCCCGGCATAGACCAGGCTGGCGTAGCTGAGCAGGCGGCTCAGGGTTTCGTCGATCGCTTCGAACCCGGCGATGGCCGCGGCGAGGCCGGCTGCGCCCAACCCGGCCACCTGACCTTTGATGCGGCGATGGAAATCGGCGGCGGCGGCGGCCGACCGGGCCAGATCGTCGGCCAATGCCGTCGAGTCCCGGCCCGAATAGAGATCGTCAAGACTCCAGGCCGGCAGGGCCTCCGAGCGTGCCGCCGTTGGCGGGGTGATCATGTCGTTCATGGCGGTCTCCCGAAATGGTCCTGTGCCGGTCGGTGTCGGCGAGACGTTCTGTCCGCGACGATGGCCTTCCGGTCATAATATACCATAGCCAACAAGTTAGGCGACGCGCGGGAACAGGTGAATCGACAGAAGCCGCTGGCCGCCGTCGTCACCACCGGTCAGGACCCGGCGGTTGCCGTGGTCCCGCCACAGGTCCGGTTGCCGACCGGGAGGTCTTTCCGCGCACCGGTTTCAGCCCCGCGGAGCGTGTTTGTTAAGGATACGCTGAAGGGTTCGCCGATGCATTTTCAGGCGGCGCGCCGTTTCCGAAACATTGCGGTCGCACTGTTCGAACACCCGCTGAATATGTTCCCAGCGGACCCGATCGGCCGACATGGGGTTGTCGGGCGGTGACGGCAATGGCCGGCCGTCCACCAGCAAGGCCGATTCGATGGCATCGGCGTCGGCCGGCTTGGGCAGATAGTCCACGGCCCCGGCTTTGACCGCGGCAACCGCGGTCACAATGTTGCCATAGCCGGTCAGCATGATGATACGGGACTCGGGTCGGGCATCGCGCAGTGCCGCAACCACGTCAAGGCCGCTGCCGTCCACCAGCCGCAGATCCACCACGGCGTAGGCCGGTGCCGACTCCTGTGCGACCTCGATGCCCAGGGCGACGCTGTCCACCGCGACCACGTCAAAACCGCGCCGCTCCATGGCCCGGGCCAGCCGGATCCTGAACGGGGCATCGTCGTCGACGATCAGCAGGCTCCGCGAGGCATCGCCGCTGAAGGTCAGCTTGACGCATTCTATCGACTCGCTGTCATCGGACGACATGGTCCTCACCGTTCCCCCTGGGGCGCCGCGAACCGCCGGCCGCCGACACCATGATCCCCGCAGCAATCCTCATCCGTCGACACCTCCCCGCCTTTCCCATGACGGGGCCGGCACGACCTGATCGACACGGTTGGAACGGCCTACCGGCCACCGCCGTTTGTTGCCGCAATTGACATCATATCGTAATCGGGCCACCATTTAAATCAGCCACTTGCCTGCCCGGCAGTTGTCATTTTGCCTGCAAAGTCGAAAGCTGCGGAAACGGCACCGGTCCGGCCCTCTCGCGGCAACAGCCCGGAGAGGGGGGAGTGCCTTTATATTTCAACAAGTCCATCCTCTCCGGCAAAGCGGGGGAGGGCTGGGGTGGGGGCGTTTCCGCACTTCCAAGTGCCATCATGAGAATCGTCGTCGCTTTCCGATGGCGATAGCGTGAGAAAAAAAACACCGCTGCCGTTGGGCCGTGCCCGGGGGGCCGTGCCTTACGTCTCGCTTTCCAGGGCGTCGCGCGGCCAGCGGATGGTCACCCGGGCGCCGCCGCCCTGGTGGTTGCCGAACCCGACGCTGGCGCCGGTCCGGCTCAGCAAGGTTTCGGCGATGAAGATGCCGAGACCCATGTGGCCGGAACGGTCGCTTCTGACCGAGATATAGGGCTCGCCAAGACGCCCGAGCACATGGGAGGAGAAGCCTGGGCCGTCGTCGGTGATGGTCAGCTCAACCGACTCCCCGTCCCAGGCGGCGACCACCTCGACCGCGCGTTCGGCGAACTGCAAGGCGTTCTGGATCAGATTACCGACCCCGTGAATGATTTCCGGGCTGCGGCGGACCATGGGTCCGGGCGTGCCGTCGGCCGGTTGAGCGGTGATCGACAGCGTGGCCGGGGTGGTGCGGTGGGGGCGCGCCGCGGCTTCCAGCAGCGCGGTCAGGGGCAGCCGCTCGAAGGGCGGGCCGCCATCGGCTTCGGGCTTGCGGCTCAGCTCGGCCAGAATTTCCCGGCAGCGCCGGCTCTGGCTCTTCAGCAGCGCGATGTCGTCGGCAATCGGGCTGTCGGCGGGAATGTCCCGGGCCAATTCGCTGGCAACCACCGCAATGGTCCCGAGCGGCGTGCCCAATTCGTGAGCCGCCGCCGCCGCCAGCCCGCCCAACGCCGACAGCCGCTGTTCGCGGGCCAGCGCCAGTTGGCTGGCGGCCAGGGCATCGGTGATGCGCCGGGATTCGTGGGCGACCCGAAACACGTAGCAGGCCAGCATGATCGAGGCCATCGAGAGCCCGCCCCAGACCCCCAGGGAATACAGCGGCGGCAATTGGAAGCGGGCCCCGGTCCAGGGCAGCGGGCAATGCCAGCGCGCGATCACGGTCAGGCAAAGCTGGTTCAACACGGTCAGCAGGACGACGTTGTGGACCGACAGGATCGCCGCTCCGACGGTCAACGGCGCCAGCAGCAGGATGGTGAACGGATTGTCCATGCCGCCGTTGAGGTACAGCAGCAGAGTCAACTGGAGTGTATCGAAGGCGAGGTAGAACGTCGCATCCTGATCGGTGAGCCGCAGTTGAAAACTGCGTTGGGCCATCACCACCAGATTCAGCAACACCGAGGCGCCGATGGTGGCCAGCACCGGGGCCACCGGCATGGAGATGTGCAGACCCAGGGTGGTCACGCCAAGGGAGGTCAACTGGCCCCAGACGGCGATCCAGCGCATCAGCACCAGCGTCCGCCCGGTGACGCGGCCGTCAAGACGCGACGGCAGCGGCACCGGAAACCGGGGGCTGCCGGAGGGCTCGGCGGCCTCAGCCCGAACCCGTCGCCGCCTCATGCGCTTCCCGCCGGTCCCAATGGCACGTTGCCCGTTCGGCTCTGCGTGAACGTCACCTGTCGCTCTCCCGTGTCCGGGCGTCCCATTCGTCCTCGAATTTATGTCGTATTTCCCGGTTAAAGTCGACGCCGTCGGGCTGTCGCGCGAACAAAGTCGGGCTTTCCATTGGAGGGGGCGCCACGCCCCGGAAAGCAGCCGGGCCGGCGCCGCCCCCTCGGTTCGGGGGATGCCAACGGCGCGTTCGCAACACGAGGAGTATCTCTTATAAACCAAGCCATTCCGCTCGCCATGGAGATGACGATGTGTCTGTCTCGCCTCGCCCTGGTTGCCCTGCTGATATCCGATTCCCCGGCTGTACCGGACCTTCATCGAAAGTAATATCGACTATAAATTCCCCGATAACGAGAAATGGGCGCGCAAAGCCAAGGCCGGGGTGACCGTGACCTACAGCGACCCGGTGATCGCCTATGTTGACGGCGCGCAGGAACGACGAACTGTCCCGGGTCCAGACCCTGGGGATTCCGCTTGGCTTCACGCCCTGGGAATACCGGGACCTGATTGCCGCGAAGAAAATTACCATTGCCGAGAACCCCGGCTTCGATGGTTTGATCCAGCAGGCGCTGGCCGGGCGCATCGATGCGATCTACGCCAGCGTCGCGGTGGTCGCGTGGCAGGTGGGCAAACTGCACCAGCCCGGGGGCGCCGGTCTTCGATGCCCGTCTGCCCTACACGAAGGACTTCTATCGACTGTCCACCATCAAGCATCCCGAGGTGATCGCGTAGTTCAACAAATGGCTGCGCGAACAGGCCGACACGGTGGCGGCCATCAAAACCCGGTACAGGCCCCTTTTATACTTACTTCTCCCCCCCCTCCAACCCACC
>PLTC01000038.1 GCA_003165295.1 Rhodospirillales bacterium
ACGAGGTCGCCGGGGTCGGTGGCCATCAGGAGGCAGCGTTGGATGATTTTTGAGGATGTTTGAACCACGTACACTTTATCTTCGGTGAAGCTCCCAGTTCCGGTATCGGTCCAATGGTTGGACCGCTCCATAGCGCCAAAATCTGAAATAAATCTTATATAATTCAAACTATTTTTGGCCGCTCTCAGGCGCCCTGCCCGAATTAGAAGTTGAAAACCTTTTTCTCCGGTCTTCCAATATCCCTTACCTGGGCCAAATACCCTTCCCTGGAAATTAACAGGGAAATCTCCAGGCGGTCGTTGGGATACGATATTATCAAACCTCAACACTCTTTCTGGACAATCACGATAAAGTTGCTTTTTCTCATCGGCATCCCCAATGGGTCTAATAGACCCATCATCGTCTGCAACCCAACGATATACGTTTGCCAGATCCAAGTCGGCGGATTTTTTCTGAAGCGATTTTCGAAATTTTATTACGTCGATCTTTTTCGCATACCACAATATATAATCGCAGGTTCCCGCGAGCAAATCAGCGGATTGGCCTGTGGTCTTCGAGGCGACGATCTGAGCACAGCAATTCTCCGCTCCAAACACCTCATCCATTACGTCGCGCACCCGGTGAACATTCTCATCCCCGATCTGCACGAACACCGACCCGCTCTCGGTCAGCAAGTCCCGCGCCACCGTCAACCGGTCACGCAAATAGGTCAGGTAGGAGTGGATGCCGTCCTTCCAGGTATCCCGGAACGCCTTGACCTGTTCCGGCTCCCGGGAAATCTGGTCGATCTTGCCGTCCTTGACGTCCCGGGACCGGGTCGATACCTGCCAGTTGGAGTTGAATTTGATCCCATAAGGCGGGTCGAGGTAGATGCATTGGACCTGCCCGCGCAGCCCCTCCTTCTCGGCCAGCGAGGCCATGACCTGAAGGCTGTCGCCTAAAATCATCCGGTTGGACCAGTGGCCGTCATGCTGGTAAAACTCCAGTCGCGCCTCGGGGTCGGGCAGGCCATTGAAATCGTCGAAGAACGAAAGCTGCGCGCCCACCTGCTTGCCGCGCCGGTCCCGGGTCCGCCGTTGCAGGTCGTCGATGATCGCCTTGGGGTGGATTTTTTCCTGGATGTACAGCGGCGGCGCCGGCACCACCAGATCCGACCAGTCCTGTTCATCCTTGCCCCGCCACACCAGTTGCGGGTCCAGGTCGGGATTGCGCGGATACCGTACCGGCTTCGGCGCAGCATCGTCAGCCTCGACCAGCGCCTGAAGTTCCGCGGTCGGAATATTCTTCCGCGTCGCCTCGGTGTGGGTCAACGTCTCGATCCGCTTGCCGTCTCTTGCCATGGGTCAACCTGCCAGAAAGGAGTAAGAGAAAAAGTATTCCTCACAAAGACACTAAGAACACAAAGAAGTCACTAAGACGCATCTCTAGTTGATATGTTGCTTTTTTATTCTTCTTTGTGACTGCTTCGTGTACTTTGTGTGCTTAGTGGTTAAAAAAGTCATGCCAATATCGGGCGTGCCGTTTCCGGGTAAGAAAAATGTTGAAACACAAAGTACACAAAGCAGGTCACCAAGTTAATAACTTATGGCCACATTCCTTGTGCCTCCAGCGGGAATCATGGCTTACCCGCCCGAGGTGATCACCCGGGAGGCGGGAAAGCGCATTTGGGCGACGGTACTGCTGCCGGCATTGCTGTCGATTTCCAGGGAGCCGCCGTGAAGTTCCATCAGATTGCGGCTGATGGCCAGCCCGAGGCCGGTACCCTCCAGCTTCCGCGACAGTCGCGAGTCCGTCTGCTGGAACGGCTCGAAAATCCGGGGCAGCATCTCGATGTCGATGCCGGCGCCGGTGTCGGCCACCGAGATCACCATCTGCCGGCCCTCATCCAAGCCGGCGGTCACGGTGACGACGCCGCCGGGTGGGGTGAACTTGACGCTGTTCGACAGGAGATTGAGCAACACCTGCATCACCGAACGTCGGTCGGCACGGATCAGCGGCAGCCGGTCGGCGACGCGCAACACCAGGGAAACCCCGCCGTCTTCGGCCCGGGTCCTGACCATGGTCAGGCAGGATTCAATCACCGATGGAACGTCCATCTCATCTTCGACCAGATCGAAGCGGCCGGACTCGATTCGCGCCATGTCCAGCAGGTCGTTGATGATGCGCAGCAGATGCTGGCCACTCTCTTAAATGGTGCCGGCGTATTCGACATAGCGCGGTAGCAGCGGGCCGAACAACTCGCGCATCAAAATTTCCGAGAAACCGATGATGGCGTTCAGGGGGGTGCGGATCTCGTNNGGGGTGCGCAACTCGTGGCTCATATGAGCCAGGAACTCGCTTTTGGCCCGATTGGCGAGTTCCGCCTGGCTTTTGGCCGAAAGCAACGCGGCTTCGGTGGTCTTGCGTTCGGTGATGTCGCGGATCACGCCCACGAACGAGCGGCGGCGGACCGTCCGGGGACCGGTGAACGATTCGTTGCGGTCGACGATTTCGGTAACCGCCAGTTCGATGGGAATCAGGCTGCCGTCCTTGCGCCGGGCCAGCAGTTCGCGCTCCTTGCCGATGATCCGGGCCGGGCCGCTCCGCCGGTCGTTCCTCATGATCGAGTCGTTCTGGTCATGGGCCGGCGGCAACAGCAGGGTGATGCTGCGTCCGATCATCTCGTAGGCGCGCCAGCCGAACAGGCGCTCGGCGGCGTCGTTAAAGGTCTCGATGATGCCGTATTCGTCGGCGGTGATCACGGCGTCGAACATGGACGACAGAATGCCGTGCATCCGGTTGGCAAACGCCAGCAGGGCGGCCTCGGTGCGCCGGCGCTCGGTGATGTCCTTGAAGATGCAGACCATCAGCGGCCGGTCAGGCCAATCCATGGTGGTGGTCGTGATCTCCACCGGCACGACGCTGCCATCGGCGCGGCGGACCAGGGCTTCGCTGTTCTGGCGCCCCGACTGCCTGACCCGATGATTGAACAGCTCCCAATAGTGATCCTGCTCGTCTTCGGGATGCAGACTGGCCTGGGACGCGCCGATCATCGCCTCCCGGGGGCGGCCGGTCAACTCGGCGGCCTGGGGGTTGCAGGTCACGATCAGGCCGGTTCGGGCGTCGACAACCACCATCGCCTCGCCCGAGATGTCGAACAGACGGGCGAAAAACCGGTCGCTCCCGATGGCCTCGACGTCGGCCGCGGCGTCGCCGGCGGCGGTGGTGGCCCGTGGTCGGGTCGGCGGATCGGAAGGCTGGCGCAGTCCCCATGTCGCCCGGGCCGCTGTCGGCTCCGGCGCGATTTCGACCAGGGCGAACAGGCCGGCGATGGCCCCGCCATCGCCGCACAGCAAGGCGCGGCTTTCGATCACGGTGACGATGTGCCCGTCACGATGACGGTAGCGGACTGCCGCCGGACCTATCCCCGGTTCCCCGGCGAGCAGCCTGAACCCGTTGGCGCTGCGGCTCCTGCGATCCTCTGCGGGGATAATGGTCTCGCTGAGGCTGCCGTTCAACTCGAGTTCGGTATAGCCGAGAATTTCGCAAAATGCCGGATTGGTCGCGAGTATCTGCCCCTGCACACCCGTGATAACCACGCCCTTCGGGGACTTCCAAAAGGCAGTCGCGATTTTTTCCGGGTCCATCAACCTGCACCCTGCCAGCCGGTCCCGCCTCGACGCCCGGGAAACCTTATCTTCCAGGGTAATAACTTGGTCCCGGCGGCAGCGCAAGATACCCTTGGAGGAAAAAGCAGCCCGACGGGTGACAAGGACTAAGGCGCCGACGTTTCGGGTTGCATCGTCAGCACCAGCTTGCCGGTGGCCCGCCGGTTCGCCAGCAGGCCCAACGCCTCGGCGGCCCGGTCGAGGGGAAACTGCTGGGAGACCAACGGCTTCAGCTTGCCCTGGTCGAACCACGCGAACAACGCCCGGAAACTCTCGGCCACCAGCGCCGGCGCATGACGGCGGTACGAACCCCAATAAAGCCCGATCGCCGCACAGTTCTTGACCAACAACAGGTTGGCGGGAATTTGGGGCGTGGTGCCACTGGCAAAGCCGATGACCAGCAGGCGGGCGCCCCAGGCGATGCTGCGCAGGCTTTTATCGAAGGTCTCGCCGCCCACCGGGTCGAAGACCACGTCGACGCCGCGTCCGCCGGTCAGTTCGCGCACCCGCTCGCGGATGTCTTCGTTCTGGGTATCGATCAGGTGGTCGGCGCCGTGGGCCGCGGCGACCGTGATCCGGTCCTTGCCATGGGCCGAGGCGATCACGGTGGCACCCAGTGCCTTGCCGATTTCCACCGCGGTCAGGCCGACGCCGCCGGCGGCACCGTGAACCAGCAGGATTTCCCCGGCCTTCAGCCGGGCACGGTCCCACAGCGCGATATGAGAGGTGCCATAGGCGATGGGGAAGCCGGCGGCGACCGCGAACTCCATGGCCTCGGGGATCGGAAAGACGTCTTCGGCCCTGGCGATGGTCTGCTCGGCAAAG
>PLTC01000107.1 GCA_003165295.1 Rhodospirillales bacterium
CCCGCAAAAGGCCGGTCGGCCCTTTGAACCCATGAGGTCAGGGAGGCGCGCCTCCTTGCGGGTGCCGGGCAGAGCCCTGCAAAAACAAAGGCAACGGCATGATCCCGGCGCGTCGGGACCAGTCACCCGCTCACCCGATTGCCCGGGGCCGCCGACACTTGCATGCCGCGGCCGCAGCCTATACACCCTGTCGTCAGATAGCGAACGGTTCTGTCGCGCCGGTTTCCCGCGCCTGGTTGCATGCGGGCGCGGCGTCGGTTGTCTCGAGAGACAGGTCATGGCCCAACAGAACGAAACCGAAATTGCGGCAATCAACGCCGAGTTGGTGCTTCACGGCAAATGGGTACGGGGGTTGGGCGGCCGGCGGGGGGACCTGTCGTTCCGCGACCTGTCGGGTCTGGCCCTGCGCAAGCTGCGCCTGGACGGCGCCAAGCTGACCGGTGCCTGCCTGTCCCATGCCGATCTCAGTGAGAGCGATCTCAGCGGCGCCGATTTGTTCGGGGCCGACCTGGAATCGGTCAACCTGACCGGGGCCAACCTGAGCGGCGCCGACCTTCGCGGCACCAACCTGCACAAGGCGGTGCTCAGTCATTGTATTTTGCGGGGCGCCGACTTCCGGGTCGGCCATACCGCCGCCGGCGCCGACACCGCCACCCGGCTGACCGAAGCCCGGATGAACCACGCCGTGCTGTGCGAAGCCAATCTCTCGGGCTGCGACATGTCGGGGGCCGACCTGATCGACGCCGACCTCGCCGGCGCCGACCTCAGCCGGGCGGTGCTGGTCGGCGCCGAACTGACCGGCGCCAATCTCGACAATGCCCGATTCGGCGGCACCGTTATCGATGTCTCCCGGTTGTCACCTTCACAATTTTCGGTGGTCACGAGCGGCGGCGGCGCCACCGCGCCGGCCTATCGGGAGTTGGAGCCCGAGCGGCTGCGCATCCTGGTCGACGCCCACAGCCAATGGATGGCCAGCGACGGCCGGCAGGGGCAGCGTTTCGACCTGGAAGGCATGCGGCTGTCGGGGGACGCCCTGGCCGGCCGGGACATTTCGGGGGCGCGACTGCGCCGATGCACGCTGGCCGGCATGCCGCTCACCGGAACCCGGCTCGACATGGGCGACCTGTCCTACAGCGATCTTCGGGGCGCAGTGCTGGAGGAAGCCTCGCTGCGCGGTACCAATCTGCGCCGCGCCAATCTTGGCGGCGCCTTTCTGGCCGGGGCCTGCCTGGACGCCATGCCGCTGGGCAGCGGACGGGTCTGGCCTGCCAATCTCGACGGCGCCATCCTGCACGATGCCGACCTGACCAATGCCTCGCTGGCCGGCGCCATCATGTCCAACGCCGATGTCGGCGGCTGCATCCTGCAAGGCACCAGCCTGCGCGGCGTCGACCTGGGCTCGGTCAAACGCTCGCCCTGGACCGCCGACGGCCCCGGTCCCAAGGAACGACGCAAGATGCGGCGCTTCACCACGCCGGTCCTGGAGGCGATGCTGGGCAGCTACCGGTTCACCACCCACGACTGGTCGTTCGGCGGCCTGTGCCTGTGCTGGCCCGCGGCCACCACCCAGCCCAAACGCAATCAGACGCTGTCGGTGCGGCTGCTGGCGGCCCCCGATCAGACCGGTCCCCAGGTCGGGTTGGTCACCACCGCCAGCCAGCCCGAACGCGGCACCATCTCCTTCCGCTATCTGTCCCTTGAAGAAGATCTCAAGGCATACCTCAACCGCCTGCTGCCGGCCCGCTACCGGAGAAAGTGACCTTCCCCGTGCTGGTGGGCGCAGCCGGCGGGCATCGGTGGCGTTGAACGGCGATGGACCAACAGGACCTCCTGGCGGAGTTGCACCGGCGCAGCGACGGCGCGATCGTCGCCTTCAAGCCCGACCAGTGGCGAGTGATCGACGCCCTGATCACCGGAACCGGGCCGGTGCTGCTGGTCCAGAGCACCGGCTGGGGCAAGAGTCTGGTCTACTTCGCGGCAACCCTGGCCCTGCGGCGGGCCGGAGCCGGGCCGACCCTGCTGATTTCGCCGCTGCTGGCGCTGATCCGCGATCAGGTGCGGGCGGCGTCCCGGCTCGGGCTGGCCGCCGAGAGCCTCACCGGCGAGAATCCCGAACATTGGGAGCGGATCACCGGGGCGCTGGCCCGGGACGCCGTCGACCTGTTGCTGGTCTCGCCGGAACGACTCGCCAGTGACGCCTTCGCGTCCAGCCGACTCGCGGCGGTGCTCGGCCGGGTGGCGCTGTTCGTGATCGACGAGGCCCATTGCATCTCGGACTGGGGCCACGACTTCCGCCCGGACTATCAGCGCATCCACCGGCTGCTCGCCACCCGGCTGCCGCCGGGGGTGGCGTTGCTGGCCACCACCGCCACCGCCAACCAGCGGGTGGCGGCCGATGTCGCGGTCCAACTGGGCGCGGCCACCCGCATCGTCCGCGGACCGCTCAGCCGCGGGTCGCTGCGGCTTCAGGCCATCGCCCTGCCGTCCCGGGCCGACCGCTATGCCTGGCTCGCCGACACCCTGCCCGTCCTTGCCGGCAGCGGCATCGTCTACGCCCTGACCACCCGGGAAGCCGACCGGCTGGCGGGCTGGCTGCAACGGTGCGGGCTGGCGGTGGCCTCCTATCATGCCCGGATCGGCGATGGCTGCGGCCTGGACGCGGCCGAACACCGGCGCCGGCGGGAGGACGACCTGCTGTCGAACCGGCTGAAGGCGCTGGTGGCCACCACGGCGCTGGGTCTCGGCTTCGACAAGCCGGATCTGGCCTTCGTGATCCACCACCAGCGGCCGCCCTCGATCCTCCAGTATTACCAGCAGGTGGGTCGCGCCGGCCGCGCCCTCGAGTCGGCCTGGGGCGTGCTGCTGGCCGGCGCCGAAGACGAGGGCATTGTCGGCTCGTTCATCGCCAACGCCTTTCCCCTGCCGGCCGACATCGACGCGGTGCTGGCCGCCCTCGACGCCGCCGCCGCCCGCGGCCTGACCCTGCCCGAACTGGCCGCGGCAACCGACCTGCCCGACGACGAGGTGGAGCGGGTGTTGCGGCTGCTGGCCGCGGCCGACCCGCCGCCGGTGCTCCGGGCCGGGTCCCGCTGGTCGCCCGGCGGGGTTCCGTACCGGCCCGACCCGGCCCGGATCGCCGAATTGACCCGGCTCCGGCGGCAGGAATGGCGGCGGATGAAGGCTTACGGGCAAAGCTGGGGCTGCCTGATGCGCTTCCTGGTCCGCGAGTTGGGCGACCACGAGGCCAGGCGTTGCGGACGCTGCGCCAACTGCCTCGGCCGTCCGCTGCTGGCAACCCGGCCCCGACGCGCCGGCGTGACCGCGGCCCGGGACTGGCTGGAAACACCGGCCTGACCGCCGCACCAACCCGGTTACGACTTCCGAAACAGGCGTCGAACCAGAGCCTGGGCTGCGACGTTTCCGGATGCGGCGTTCCGGGGCGGGGCGTTCCGGGACGCGGCCCGAAACCAGCGACGCAGCCGCGCCATCGTCCGCCGCACCGGATTCAGGCTGTGATCGGCATCATGCACCTCGCCCTCGCACCGGACCCGCAGGCGGCGGGAAAAGGTCACGAACAGACCCAAAGGCAGGTCACGGAACAGCAGAATCGCCGTGGTCAGGACCAGCAGATCCGACAGTTGCCGCCCGATGGTCTCGGTCTCGACGCTGCGCAGATAGTACGAGGACAGCAGATCGACGATCGGATGAAGCGGATCCACCAGCAGGTCCAGGGCGAAGAACGGCTCCGAGCCGATCCGGTCCAGCAGGTCGTCCACCAGACTGGTTTCGTCGAGCACCGCCGCCATGAACAGGCTGACCAGCAACGCCGCCGCCGTGGTCCCGGCCAGACCGGCCAGGACCAACCGCCGCATCGGACGCGCCGCCACCACGTTGCGCAGCGCCACCCCGGCCACGGCAATCTGGGTGATCTGGAGATAGAGGTAAACGTGCAGCGCGATCCAGACCGCCGTCATGTGACTGGTGACGCGCGCCGCCGCGACCATCGCCACCCCGCTGATCGCCATCGAAAGCCCAAGGCCGGCCATGAAGCCGAACAGCCACGGACCGAGGGCATAAAGCGGATGCCGCCTTCGCGCCTCGTCTCCCACCTTGAGCCATTTCCAGGCCGAAGACATGGCACCGCCTCCGAACACCACGGCAACCCGCCTCACCGCCCCAGGCGCACGCCTTCGATTTCGACCCCGGGTTCCCATCATGGCCGACCTTAACCGCGGCCGGTGCCCGGTTCAACGACAACCGGGAACGCCGCCGACGCCGCGTCCGGTGCCCGAGATACCGGGTTGAGCGTGTGAAACGCGCCGGCCGGGACCGACGCCCCGCTCTGTGGCGACCTTGTGGCCCGCCACGGTGCGCCCGACGCTCAAAGCCAGGTCGAACCAGGCCGGCGCGGCCGTGACCGGGAGCACCGACCGGCCGCCGGCCGAACCGGGATCAATCGACTCGGAGCGCGACCGGCCGGGGCGGCCGGGCTTCCAGGCCGCCAGCACGTCGCCGGCCGCAGGCGCGGCCCGTGCCGGGTCGGGACCGGGGCAAGCCCGAGTCGTGCCCGAAATCCCCGAGTCTCAAAGAGTCGCCCGCAGCCGGCCGCGTTCGGGCATCGTGCTGGACGGCGAGGGTCCGGGCATCAGTGGACGCCCGGGCGTCGCCAATCAGCATGCGGTCATTTTGCGACATGCAACAAATTGGAATCATTGAGATTAAAAGCTGTGCCAGAGAGGGTCGGTTCAGGACAGGGCTGGTCATCAATCAGGCCGTCGTTCTGCACCAGACTTTTGCACGGAAATAACGGAGCAATTTCAAGGCACTGTTTTTCGTGCGAAAATCTTAAGTTTCGCATGGGGCCTTATGACAATACACTGTTCTGCTCAGATGCAAGGTTGTGAATTAGCTCAAGATTTCCCGCAAACAGCAGGGGCAAGCAAGTCGCCTGATTCGCTTGGCTCTATCGCAATACCCCGTCCCATCATCCGAAAGACGGCGTGGAGTGCGATGCGGGCGTTGGCAGTTATTGCGGTCCTTGCCATCATTCTCGTGCCGATCTTACAGCAGTGTAAATACCATTGCTTGCACTGCTGCATGGCGCGATACGGCGGTAAGTGGCCTTGATCGGATAGATAACTATTAGTTTGAACCTAAAACATGTTGATTCTATTATTGCTATTATTAGCGTCGACAACGCTCCTAATACTAATGGCGCTAATATCCATGAATACCGTCCGATATCAAATGTATGGGATATTGAAACAACAATTGTTGCGCTTAGGAGAAGTCCCATGCTAAGAATGGCTGGTGTCCACAATTGTATAACTCGCAAAATCATTAGCTGCCTGAGATTGTGAACAGACAGCCCAATATCACAGATGAACATAAAGCATCCCAAAAGACATATGCCCCAAAAGGTCTCTTGAAGAATGCGAATAGCTGATATTCCAGTCTCAAATCCAAGAGGTGCTTCTATCGTACCGGAAAATTGCGCACGATTAACAATAAATTCCGGGGCATTTTTACTAAACCATGATAAATTAGATTCCAATACTTTATCGTTAAATGAAAATTGTTTAAAATCAGCATCTCCAAACGGACGATAAATTGCTACAACAATTTGCTTAATAACTCTATTAAAAAAAGAAAAAGGTCTATCTAAAATAGAATGCCAAAATGTAACTAATAAAAAATGACTTATACGGATCGGGTCGTTATCAAAGTGCCGAATAATTGGTCCTAGTACATCCTGATGGTACATACATAAATCACCATTATATCCCAATACATTCCAATTATTTAATCCTCTTGCAACAGTATAAACCATATTATTTCGGAGGTCATTGATAAAATGACGATCCGTTGCCGGCTCGATATTAGCCATCCTTTGGTCAAGAGATTCAATAATAATCGGCATGTTGTTACAAAATAGCGTTTCCGGTCCAAATATAGTTGATTCGTATGAATCGTATGTTGTGCTTAGATATCTATTATATCCCACTAGCGTTATCATAATTAACGTGCAACAGATTAATAGGACGGCAATACGAATAAATACCGTTGAATTTATCGTACAAATAATTCTTAGGATAAATAATAATCCAGAAAATATCATTGCAGCGCCCCAGCTTGGCTTGATATAAAACGTCGCAACTGTTAGATATAACCCAACCCCACTTAGAAGTAATATGAATATATTTCCAGGAACTCGAAATACTATTACTAGCAATATATATACGACCGATATCGTTCCTGTACAAAGAATCTCCGGCAATAACGCATGGACGCTATATGCTAAAGGTGTGTAATGCAGAAACACAAATAGAGATATCGCTCCCAGGTAAGCTTGTAAAATCCGAATCGGTTGCTGCGGTATTCTTCCTATAGTAGCAGCAACTGGAATTATTGCTACAATTATAGCAATAATAACATAAATTACAGTTTGGGCATAGACTAACGCATGGACATTTCTAAATACCGATAGAATTATTAATATAAAGCCAGGATAGACAAAACTACGCCCTTGTGTTGGAGAAAATTGATTCCCTGAAATATAAGAAAGGGCAGGATATAGGTATCCAAAGCTATCCTCCATGTAATTAATTGTTACAGGCTGAGATATCCATCGAAATAGCGCCCATATTGATATAGAAACCATACATATCCATACTGACATAATCCATAAGCGCGCAATTTTATCTTTAATTGTTACCAATGAAAGAATTGCTGAAAAAACCAACAGAATAACAACCGTACATGGCGGCAACCTAACCGGGTAACGGACCGAATACGTATGGTTATTGCTTCGTGGATCGCTATTATCTGAGGTCGAAAATAACAACGAGCGAGTCCAGGGTGGTGCTGTGCATTGGTAGGAATATGCACCGGAGCCGTTGTCTCGAATGGTATTAAAAAGGCTATGGGACGGTCCAAGTGGCCTCCCGTCCTCATAAATCGTCATTTCTGCGCCAAAATATCCTTGCGCAGTTCCCGCAATAAAGTCGCAACCGGTAACGAGGAAGCCCCAAGCTCTTAACGGCGTGTCCACATGATAGTCAACCCATTGGTCGCCACCATTGGTAGAGATTTCGGTTGGGTCGATGTTTTGCTCCACGACCAGGAGACCGAGATTAGACGCGATACAGATCAGAATGAGGCTCAAGATAAGGATGACTGGCGCTCCGGCTCGAAAGAACGAGAGCCATGGAGCGATGAAACAGCTAATATACTTCCTGCAATCCAGCCCCACTGACCCTCTCCCTCCACCGGAACCTCAAACAACCCCAAAACACCGCGTCCCGGACGCCACCCAGTTGCACGACCTTAGCGAGAAAATCTTAGCCATGCTGCGGTGCACAAAAATGCCCCCATCGCTATCCAGGCTAAGCCTGGATAGCGATGGGGGCTGAGTTTGCCAACTGGAAACGTCCTGGAACGGCTGGAAATCTTCATCACGTCCGATAAGTGCGACCATTATCAGACGTCACACCCCACCTGTCGCATAAGCCCCCAGGCTCTTCCTGGATTCCGGGGTG
>PLTC01000013.1:0-20145 GCA_003165295.1 Rhodospirillales bacterium
CCGCCTGCTGGGTCCCGAGCACCCCGACACCCTCATCGCCATGGGCAATCTGGCCGAGACGCTCCGGGCGCAAGGCGATCTCGCCGGGGCGCGCGGGCTTCAGGACCAGGTGCTGACGCTTCGCCGCCGCCTGCTGGGTCCCGAGCACCCCGACACCTTACGGTCCATGAACAATCTGGCGATGACCCTGGCTGGTCAGGGGGACTGGGAGGGGGCCGAAGCGTTGCTGGCGGCGGCCCTCGACGGGCAACGGCGGTTGCTGGGGGAGGCGCACCCGAATACCGTCCTCGTGGCCGAAAACCTGGCCCAGGTGCGCGCCCGCCTGGATCGGAAGAAATCTCGGCTGGGTTCCTGATCATGCGCGGATGATTCGCAATCGTATGGATACGGGAAGGCTCGATTCGCGTTAGGCAGGCACCCCAAGATTATGCGGGCAATAATCGTGCTCTACGTCCACGCAACGCGATGATATTGTAGCCACCGATATAAAAAGTAGTTCCTCACAAAGACACAAAGACACAAAGGGCACAAAGAAGTCGCAAAGAACGCCCTCTTTGTGACTTCTTTGAGTTCTTCGTGTCTTTGTGAGGAATTTTTTCTTTCTTTCGCTCATTGAGCCTACAGAAAATAAAGGAAGACGCCCTTTCCATCGTGTCATACCAGCGAGCATAATGGTTGACTCATGGGAACATCGGAAGTGGAAGCGGCTTCCAGCCGCTTGGAAGCCGCTTGAACGAAGAAGGAAGAATGCGGCTGGAAGCCGCTTCCACGCGCCTGAAACAGGTCAATCATTGGGTTCGCCGGTATCGGGTCCGATCGGCGGATGACCCTGCCGGATAAGGCAGCGCCGAAATCAGTTCCCCGGTATCTTCGATAATCTTTGCCGTGATTTCGGAAAGCCGCCCGATTTCGGTATGGCGGTCGGGCAAACCGAAGTTCTTCAGAAAGACCAGCACATCATAATCCGAATCGGGTCGCGCGTCCCCCCGTGCCCGGGAGCCGAACAGGACGACACGCTCGATACGATCACCATAAAGTTCCGCGACATCGGCGCGGACTCTGGTCAGGACGGGATCGGCAACCGTTGCCATGGCACATCTTTCCGTATGACCGGCCGGAGCGGCCGGACCCGCCGTTCCGCCACCCTAACTCTCGGCCGCGTTGAACTCGTCCAGCAATTCGGCGATGCGGGCGCCGTCGGACTGGTCCATGATGGTCTGGGCGCGGCGGGTGGCGCTGCGCAGGTCCAGGGCGCGGAGGCGGCGCTTGACCACCGCCAGCTTGTTGGGGGTCATGGACAGCTCGCGGACCCCGAGCCCCAGCAGCAGCGCGGTGAAACGGGGGTCGCCGGCAATCTCGCCGCAGACGCTGATCGGGATGCGTGCCCGTAATGCCGCCTCGGTGGTGAACTGGATCAGCCGCAGCACCGCCGGGTGCAGCGGGTCGTAGAGATGCGCCACCTGTTCGTCGCTGCGGTCGATGGCCAGGGTGTACTGGGTCAGGTCGTTGGTGCCGATGGCCAGGAAGTCGGAACAGCCGGCCAGGGCATCGGCGGTCAGCGCCGCGCCCGGCACCTCGATCATCACGCCGAGCGGCGGCAGCGGCTCGGCGATGGCGACGCCCTGGCGCCTGAGCCTGGCCGCAACCTCGGCCAGCACCTCGCGCACCCACAGCACCTCGGCAACCGTGGTGATCAGCGGCAGCAGGATGCGCAACGGCCCGTGGACCCCGGCCCGCAGCATCGCGGCAAGCTGGGTCTCGAGCAACCGGGGTTCCCGCTGGCTGAGCCGTACCGCCCGCAGGCCCAGGGCCGGGTTGGCGGTTTCGAGGAACCGCTGGTCGAGGGCGCCGGCCAGCTTGTCGCCGCCAAGGTCAAGGGTGCGCGCCGTCACCACCCGGTCGGGCATGCCCTCGACCACCGTTCGCAACAGCGCGTACTGTTCGTCTTCGCCGGGCAGATCCTCCCGGTTCATGAACATGAATTCGGTGCGGAACAGGCCGACCCCGGCCGCCCCGGCGTCCCGGGCGGCGTCGATCTCGCGCGGCAACTCCAGATTGGCCATGAGGGCAACCGACGTGCCATCCCGCGTGATTGCCGGCAGGGAACGCAGGCATTTCAGTTGCTCGCGCTCGCGCCACAGCAGGTCCTGGTCCGCGCGATAGCCGGCAAGGGTCGCCGGAGTCGGATTGATGATCAGCTTGCCGTTGCGGCCATCGACGATCACCGGGTCGCCGCTGCGCGTTCCCGGGATCAGGCCACGGACCCCCAGCACCGCCGGGATGCCCAGCGCACGGGCCATGATCGCGGTATGGCCCTCGGCGCCCCCGGCCACCGCGGCGATGCCGGCGACGATGCCAGGGTCGAGCAGCGCGGTCTCGGCCGGCGTCAACTCCTCGGCGATCACCACCACCCCCGGCGGCAGCAACGAATAGGCGGGATAGTCCCGGTCCCCCAGGTTGCGGATCAGCCGGGCGCCCACCTCGCGCACGTCGGCGATGCGCGCCGCCAGATAGGCGTCGTCCATTTCCTGGAAGCCGTGGGCGATCACCGCGATTTCAGCCTGGATCGCCGCTTCGGCGTTCACCCGCTCGCCGGCAATCCGGCGCTCCACGCCCCGGGTCAGGCGCGAGTTGGTGAGCATCGCCAGATGGGCGTCAAGCAGGAAGCCGATTTCTTCGGACGCGGCGTCGGGCAGAACCAACGCCTTGGCCTTGAGCATCTTGATCTGGCGTCGGGCCTTGGCCGCGGCCTCGGTGAAGCGCCGGCGCTCGGCGTCGATGGCCTCGGGCGCAATGACATATTCCGGGACCTGGCTGACCCCGGACTCGACGACATAGGCCGGGCCGATGGCGATGCCGCCGGACACCCCAAGGCCGGAAAGGATGATTTCGGTGGTCGCAGACGAATCAGTCTTCATCGAACTTTCTTTTTACCAGATCGGAAAGGGCGGCCAACGCGCTTTCGGCCTCGCCGCCATAAGCGCAAATCTCGATGGTGGTGCCGGGACCGGCAGCCAGCATCATCAGGCCCATGATCGATTGGGCAGCCACCGCCTGATCGTGGCGGCGGACCTCAATATCACAATCATAGCCTGCGGCCATCTTCGCGAACTTGGCCGCTGCCCGGGCATGAAGGCCGCGTCGATTGCAAATGGTAACGGTTTCGCAAACCTCGGGGGTAGAGGCCATCGAACCGGTGGGCAGGACCGGGTCTTTCATTACGTGTGACAGGCTTTCCATCGACTTATCCATCGGCAAGAAGGGAAGAGGCAATATTGATGTACTTCCGGCCCGCGTCGCGGGCGGCGGCGACCGACATGGCCAGCGGTTCCTGGCTGCGCACGCTGGACAGCTTGATCAGCATCGGCAGGTTGACACCGGCGATAACCTCGACCCGGGCCTTGTCCATGATCGAAATGGCGAGGTTGCTGGGGGTACCGCCGAACATATCGGTTAACACCACGACGCCGCTACCGTCGTCGACTTCGCCGACGCAGGTCAGGATGTCGCGGCGCCGCTGTTCCATGTCGTCTTCCGGGCCGATGCAGACCGCGCGCACCTGATCCTGGTGACCGACGACGTGTTCCAATGCGGCGATGAACTCTTCGGCCAGGCGACCGTGCGTGACCAAAACCATTCCGATCATCAACGTTCCCTTTACTCCAGGGCGATCCCGACCGCTCCGGCTTCCCCACCAACGAGGTCAGCCGGGACGCGGGATGGCGCACTCCAGATCCCGGTGTTGCAGGCCGACCTGCAGACCGCGGCCCCGCAGCCAGTCCGCCATCCGCTCGGCCACGAACACGGACCGATGGCGCCCGCCGGTGCAGCCCACGGCGATGGTCAGGTAGCTTTTTCCCTCAAGTTTGTAGCGCGGCAACAGAACTTCCAAAAGATCGGTCAGATGGCGGAAGAAGGCCGGAAAATCCGGGTCCCCCGCCACCATCGCGGCCACAGCCTGGTCGAGCCCGCTCTGTGCGCGCAAGGCCGGCTCGTAATGGGGATTGATCAGGAACCGCACGTCGAACACCAGATCGGCCTCGCGGGGCAGGCCGCGGCGGTACGAAAATGAGGTCACGAACACCTGAAGCGGGTTTTCGCCCTCGAGCCGGAAGTTTCCGGCCAGCAACCGGCGCAGGTCGTGGATCGAGAGGTCCGTGGTATCCATGGTGACGTTGGCGCGATCGGCCAGCGGCGCCAGCAAGGTGCGCTCCCGGCGGATGCCGTCGGGGACCTGACGGTCGAGGGCCAGCGGGTGGCGGCGGCGGGTCTCCGTAAAGCGGCGCTGCAACACCTCGTCGTCGCATTCCATGAACAGCAGCCGGACCTCCAGGTCCGGCCGTGCCCTGAGCATCGCAAGCTGTCGCAGGAAGGCGTCGGCGCTGAAGTCGCGGGTGCGGCTGTCGATGACGATCGCGATCGGCCGCCTGACTTCTTCGTCTTCGCGAATCAGCGCGGGGACCAGCGACAGGCGCAGATTGTCCACCGCCTCGTAGCCCAGGTCCTCCAGGGCCTTCAACGCCACCGAGAGCCCGGCGCCGGACATGCCCGTCACCAGCAGCACCTGCCGGCGGCTGCCCGCGGCGGCGGACGGAGGCAGGTTGGGGATAAGGGTGTCGGGGTCGTCGGTCATGGGGTTCCCGGTACCAGACCCAGCCGGCCCTCTCGGGCGACCGGTGCAGCCAGTCGGATTTTGGCCGGGGTCGACGCCTCGAACGGCGCCAGTGCCAGACGGGGCAGCCGCCCGTCCAGCACGGTGGTCCATTCCGGTTCGGGCAGCCGCTCCACCGTTCCGGGCCCGACCAGATCCACCACCAGATGCAGTTCGGCCAGCGGGGCAAACGGCAGGCGCAGGATGCCCACGCCACGGACCTCCAGCAGACCGGCCAGAATCGCCGGCACCCCCGCCACCACCCGTCCCTGGTCCATGCGCACCTCCACCCGGTCATCGGCAATCAGAACGGCGCCGCGGTCGATCAGACGCAAGGCCAGGTCGGACTTGCCGGCCCCCGATGTTCCCCGCAGCAACACGCCGGCCCCCGAGATAAGGACACTGGTTCCGTGTATCGTCATCATAACAGCGCGACAATGTGGCCCAACCAAAGCGGCGTCAAGAGTCTGCCGTCAAAGGCCCGCGCTTTCGACGGCCTCCGGCGGCGGCGATGCCACACCCGTTGGACCCCGAAGCCTTCCGGCCGCGCCCTCCGACCATAAAGGTGGTGGTGGTTGCGGCTCCATGGGGCAGGGGCCGGTGTCCGCGCATGGGCCCCCTGCGGTAACATCGTGGCCGCGGGCGGCGGCACCGCGTATTAGCGACGGGGGGCGAACATCAGCGGGAGTTTTTCGCGATGACCACAGGACCGGCGGGGCTGACCGGGACGGGCTGGCGGCGGGGGGTGCGGGAAGGGCTCGGCGCGCCCGGGCTGGTGATTTTTGGCAGCTTCATGGGATTCGGCTCTCTGGTCCATGGCAGCGGCATCGGGCTGGTGGCGGGGCTGGCCTCGAGTCTGACCTGCTGGGCATTGCCCGGGCAGATCGCCATGGTCGAGCTGTACGGAATCGGCGCCTCGCTGCTGGTCAACGCCATGGCGGTGTGGCTGACCAACACCCGGTTGATGCCGATGGCCATCGTCATCATGCCCTATTTGCGGGGCGGCGGCGTGGGTTGGCGTCACTATCTCGCGGCCCATTTCATCGCCATCACCAGTTGGGCGGTGGCCATGCGTCGCTGCCCGGTCCTGGACGAGGCCGAGCGTTTTCCCTATTTCATCGGTCTTTCGGTGACGCTTTGGGCCGTCAGTTGCGTCGCCACCGCGGTTGGCTTCGCGCTGGCCGGTAGCCTGCCATCTTCGGTAACACTAGGCTTGGTCTTCCTCAATCCATGCTACTTTGTGTTGCTGTTCGTGTCCGACCTCGGGCCGCGGGTGCGGATTCTGGCGCTGGTGGTGGGGGGGGTGCTCGGGCCGCTGCTGCATCTGGTCGACCCCGACTGGGGGTTGCTGGTCACCGGGCTGCTTGGCGGCACCCTGGCCTTCCTGATCGACCGCTGCTGGCGCCGCCGGGAGGCCGGTCATGGTTGAGCCGTCGTCGATCTGGCCGGCGCTGGTGGTGGCGGCACTGGTCACCTATTTCTGGCGGGCGCTGGGGGTGATGGTCTCGGGTCGCCTGGACCCCAACGGTCCGGTATTCGAATGGATCGGCTGCGTCGCTTACGCCTTGCTGGCCGGCTTGACGGTTCGGATGATCGTGCTGCCGATCGGACCACTCCAGGCCACCGATCTCGGCTGCCGGCTGGTGGCGACCGGGGCGGCGATTCTGGCGCATCGGCTGACCGGCAACAGCATTCCGGCCGGAGTCGCCGCCGGAGTCGGGGTGCTGGCGGGGCTCACCGCCGCCGGGGTCCGGTTATGGCCGTGAGTCCGGCGCGGGGAACGGGTGCCTCGCATGACGTCATGGGCTTCAAGGGCCAACGGCCTGTGGTGGGACCGGGGCCAAGCCCCGGTCGGGGCAACTCCGGGCGGCCTGGTCGAGGAAACTCTCCAGGGCGGAAATGCAGGCGTGGTCCCGGTAAACCCGCGCCGCGCCCGCCGGGATTTCGTCCCTGATCCGGTCACGCCAGACCTTGTCGCGGGCGAGTCGGATGGCGATGGCCACGTACTCGTCCACCGTGCCGGCGATGGTGTCGGCGATGCCCATCCGGGTCAGGATCGCCAGGCTGTGGCGGCTGCGCATCAACCGGCCGGGCAAGGTCACGATGGGCAGTGCGTAGATCAGACTTTCCAGGGTGGTATTGCCGCCGGACCAGCCGATGCTGTCCAGGAAGACATCGCACAGGCCGCTGGCGGCCAGGAACCGGCTCTGATCAAGCCGGGGGAGAAAGACGCAGTGGTCGGCGCTGTCCAGGCCGGTGGCCGAAAACGCCCGGTGCAGACGGTTACGGAACATTTCGGTTACGGCGGTTCCCTTGGGATAGGTGATGAAGACAAACTGACAGTCTCCCGCCCCGCGGGCGATGCGGGCGAAAACCTCATCGTATTGTGGCAGGTATTTATAGAGGGACTGGCAGCACCAATAGACCGTGGCGTCGGGCCGCAGGCCGAATTCGGAGCGGCTGGCGGCGGTTGCCGGAACCGCGGGCGGCTGGTACCAGATCGACAGATTGGGCAGACGGACCAACCGCTCGGTATAGTGCTCGTCGGCCTCCGCGGGTTCCATCAGATCGCTGCTGAGGAAGTAATCGATGGTCGGGTAGCCGCTGGTGTCGGGATGCCCCCACGAGCTGCACTGGACCGGAGCCAGCCGCTGGGCGGCCAACCGGGACGCCATCGGATTCATGCCGATTTCGGGATAGATCAGCACATGGGGGCGGTCGGACAGGATGGTTTCGCGCCACGCCGCCACGGACAGCGGCCCCTGGACGAAGCGGTGGCAGCAGGTCGCCGCCCGTGCGGTTTCGTGGTCCCGGCGGGAGCCGGTATGGTAGCCGAACAGGCGGAAACGCCCGCGGTCCAGGTGCTCGACCCAGCCCTTGAACAGTTTCCAGATGGTATGGTCCGAGAAGAAGCCGCTGACGACCCCCACCCGGACCGGCTCCCCCGGCGCCGGCGGTCCGGCCAGCGGCGCCGGTGTGCCGCCATGGTTCATGATCCGGCAGACCAGCGCGCCATAGCGGCTTTGCAGGTCGCGATCGTTCAGGCCCTGGTAGGCCAGCAGGAAAGGCTGCATCACCGCAACCCCCGCCTCCAGCCCGGAGAGAGTCTCCAGGCGGTCGGCCCGGGCCACCAGTCTTTCCAGTTGGTCCCGGTACCGGGTCCGGCGCCGGGCGATTTCCGCCTCGGTGTCGTACAGGATGGGAATCTGGGCGAGGCACCGGGCAAACAGCGCGCGGGCGAAATCGGGCTTGAGCCTCAGCGCCTGTTCGATGTGGTCGAGGGCCTCCTCGAGTCGGCCCTGATCGTGAAGGGCGAGGCCGAGATTGTTGTGGGCCTCCGCAAGCCCCGGGTTGAGGCGCAGCGCCTGGGTGTAGTGGGCGATGGCCTGGTCCAGCCGGTCCTGGTCCTGGAACGCCGAACCGAGGTTGTTGAGTGCCTCCGGGTAGTCGGGACGGAGTTGGAGCGCCCGGGTATAGTGAAGGATGGCCTGGTCCGGCCGGCCCTGTTCCTGAAGCGCCGAACCCAGGTTGTTAAGCGTCTCGGGGGCGTCGGGGGTGATCCGCAAGGTCTGGAGGTAGTGACCGATGGCCTCCTCCAGTCGGCCCAGGGTCTGGAGCGCATTGCCGAGATTGTTATGTACCTCCGGGTACACCGGCCGCAGCGCCAGTGCCCTGGTGTAGTGGATGATGGCCTCGTCCAGACGGCCCCGGTCCTGGAGCACCAGGCCAAGATTGTACAGTGCCTCGGGGTAATCCGGCTTGAGCCGCAGGGCCTGCCGGTAGTGGTCCATCGCCCGGTCCGGTTGGTCCCGGCCCCTGAGCGCCGTGCCGAGGTTGTTGTGGACCAGGGGGTTGTCGGGGCTGAGGCGCAGGGCCTCGGTGTAGCGGGCGATGGCCTCGTCCACCCGGCCCTGGGCCTGGAGGGCGAGACCAAGGTTGTTGAGCACGTCAGGGTCGTCGGGCTCGAGATCCAGCGCCCGCCGGTAGCAGTCGATGGCCTCGCCCGGCCGTCCCGAATTTCTGAAGGCTTCACCGAGATTGCAGTGGAAGGCCGCAACCCGCCCGTTGACGGCGATGGCCTTGCCGATCAGGTCGATGGCGACGTCGTTGCGTCCGACCTGATGCGCGATCACCCCGAGGAGGTGCAGGCTGTCCGGGTGGTCCGGAGCGACGCCGAGAATCCGCCGATAGAGCACCTCGGCCTGATCCAGCCGTCCGGCCTGGTGGTGGGCCAGCGCACGCTGGAAATCCTGTTGGAAGTCCCGGGAGCGTGGAGTCATCGGCGGGGGTGCCTTCGGCGTTGGGGGGAATCCGGTGCGATGTCTTTCCGGGGTGGCGCTCTTCAAGGCCCCTTTATACCGGCGGGCGCAAGACAATAACACCGGGGGGAGCTTTGCCCCATAGGCGCCGGGATAATGCTGTTGTCTTTGATTTTGCAGCGCGCTGCCCTGCACCCGCGAAGGAGGCTNNCGGGTGTGGGCAGAGCCCACAAATCTATCGGGCGCGGCGACCCCCGGTTGCCGGGGCCGGCGACCCTTGCCCCGGGACCGGCGCCCGGGCTACTGTCCGGCAGCGAGACGCCTTGGTTGCGGCCGGCGGCTCGAACAGGAGCAGTGTCCCATGTCGGTGATTGATCTCGAGGCGTTTCGGGCGGCGGCGCTGGTGACCGATCCGTTCGATTACGTCTGTGTTCCCGGCTTTATTCGGGCCGACGCCCTCGAGGCGATCCATCGCGACTACCCCAGGCTGAGCCAGCCGGGCAGTATTCCGCTCGGCATCTTTCCCCATGGTCCGGTCTTCCAGAGTCTGATCGACGAGCTGCGGGGGCCGGCGCTGGCCGCGGCCTTCGAAGAGAAGTTCAAGCTGGATCTGCGCAAATACCCGCAGATGTTCACGGTGCGCGGGCATTGCCGGGCCGGCGACGGCCAGATTCATCCCGATTCCGCCAGCAAGATCGTCACGGTGCTGGTTTACATGAATCCGCCGTGGGAGGCTTCGGGCGGTCGGCTCCGCATCCTGCGTTCTCCACGGCTTGACGATTTCGCCGCCGAGGTGCCGCCGAATCAGGGCACATTGCTGGCGTTCCGCCGCACCGATACTTCGTGGCATGGCCATGAATCCTTCGCAGGGCCGCGGCGGGCGGTACAGATGAATTGGGTCCGGGGCCGGCGCTACATCTGGCTGGAGCAATGGCGCCATCGTTTCGGCTCGTGGGCCAAGACCCTGACCGGCGGTGCCGTCGGCGGCAGCGGCACCTGATGCCGCCGTCCCGCCACGCGGACGTGCTGACCCGGATCGGGATGGGAATGCCCGGGTATGCGAGACCTGGAACTGCGACATAGGGGGACGCGACGTTGACCAGCCGGAGTTCTGTCATGGCCATGCGCCTGTTGCGGGCATTCGCGGCGGTTGCCGTCGTCGCGCCGGTCTTCGCTTCGGTTGGCGGCGCCCCGGCGGTTGCCGCCGGCGACGACGCCCAGGAAGTGGCGGTGCCGGTCGGTGACTGGCGGGTCGGGCCGGTGGTGGACAAGGACGGCGCCTTTATCTATTGTATCGCCGAAGCAAGATTCGCCAATGGCGACAGTTTGGTGATCGGACGGAGTCCCAAGGAGGAGTTCAACCTGGCCGTGGGCATGCCCGAGGCCCATCTGGCCAAAGGTTCGGGCTGGCCGGTCCAGATTGTGGTGGACAGCAACCTCAAACGCGACCGGCAGGCGGTGGCCGCTGACCCGGACATGCTGGTGATCGCCAATGGTGCCGACAATGATCTCTATGAGGCGATCACCCACGGGACGTTGTTGACCATCGTTGGCCCGTCGGATTCCATCCGTTTCCAGCTCAAGGGGACCGGTGTTGCCTTGCGCGAGTTGCGCAGTTGCGTGGACCGCGCCCGCTCCGGCCAGCCGATTACGCCGCTGGGTCGGGTTGGTGACGCCAAGGGTCCCCAATTGCCGCCGTTGCTCAAGGAACTGCTTAACCAGGCGGGATTTCACAAAATCGAGCTGCTGCCGCCGTCGACGGCCCCGGCGGGCTACCCGGCGGTGGAGACCTTGTGGCGGGTGGCCGGGGTGCTCAACGGCATCAGCACGTCGCGCAAGCCGCCGGGCGAGACTCTGAACAGCCTCGGCAACGCCTATGTCGCCGGGATGAAACCCCATTGTGGTGACGCTTTTCAGGTCACCTGGAAGGAACCCGAGACCTTGCCGGTGGCGTCGCTGCGGACTGCCGGCGTCACCTGCGGCCGGGCGGGCGGTGGTCCGGTCCATGTGGCGCTGACCTTTGACCTGGGGCGGGGCGGCCTGCTCCAGGTGTTCTTCCACGAGGCCCCGGTGGCGGAGGCCGCCGCGGCCGACAAGGACCGCGATGCCATTGCCGACGTGCTCCGCCGTCTGGCCAATCCGTAAACAGGGGTTGTCATACCAGCGCGCGTAAGGGGGCTTTGCCCGACAGGCCCCAGGATATCACTGTTGTCTTGATTTTGCAGGGCTCTGCCCGGCACCCGCAAGGAGGCNNGGTTCAAAGGGCCGACCGGCCCTTTGCGGGTGTGGGCAGAGCCCACAAAAAGCCCTTTCACTTCAACGACTCATCGTAACCCGGCGACTGCCGGCCGGGCTGCTTCGACGGTTTGCTTACCCCAGCCACGATACCGGCAGCAAGTGGTTGAGGCCATGCAATTCCTGGGTCATTTTGCCGATCCGAACCGACTCGTTGCCATAAAAATAAATATTCAACTTTATATTGCAGACCACATGGCTCAGGCCGTGCTTGTCGGTGATGCAATACTGCTGAACCTCAAAGCCGTTGTCGCTTTTGTAGCCGGTCAGGTAGGTGCGGATGTCGATTACCGACTTGGTATGGATGTGCAATCGGGTCATACCGTCGAGATATTCCTGACAGTCTTTCATGAAATCGACGATATTGACCCGTTCGTCGGCCTGATAACCAATCAGGAGCTGGTTTTCGGCGCACGAATTGACGATTCGCGAGAGTTTAATGGTAACATCGCCGACGATGTATTCGATACCCCGCGGGAGCGTATCGACATGGTGGTAGGTAAAATGGGAGCCAATGGCAAAGGCGGAACGCAGCGGGATTCGGTTTTCGCCAATCGAATTAAGTGTCAGCATAATCGCGAGAACAATATAGGTTCTGATATTGTGCTCGTTTCCAACGTTATTATTCCAGATGTAGTAACCATCTCCAGTAGTCGATCGATGCAGGTCCACCGGAAGATCATTATCCGCCATGATGCTCGACGTCTTGTCGATATAATATTCCAGAGTCTTGAGCTGGCAAAGCTGCTCGGTCGGAGATTTTAACGAAAATTTAACGATATCGAAAAGGATCACCGCGCGGTTATCGGTGTAGGTAATGCAATATCTCTTAATAAGATTGTTAATGGTGTTGACATGAATATTATAACGAGCAATGCCGATAACTCCGGACAGCTTTATCCGTATTCGAGGGAAATTTAATTCGGTACAGATGGTATTAAAGCTCTTGCCACTGAACTGTCGATTGCCCTCGAAGATACGGGGAAATCGCCGATAGCCGCTGACCGCTGCTTCGACCGGGGCATAACATATTTCGATGTCGTTGTTATCATGGGTCCAGCCTATGACCGTGTTGCCGCCGCTGTCCCAGATTTTTTCCAGTGTATCGTTGATTCGGTTCAGCGAAACGGTTTCGTCGGCCTTAAAGGTCTGTAGCAGATAATTCTTGGAAACATTGGATAAATACGGGTTGTTGCGGGGTTGTGACATCTGGGGCGCTCTCCCGACCGGACTTGGGGACCCCGGATCACGGCCGATGAGACTGGGAACGATGTTTCCGGTATGGGCTCATTGTACGAATTTGGTCCGGGCGCAATCAAGACCGTTCGAGGTCGGCGGCGTCACCACCGGACGGCCGCGACCGGCCACCGGCTGCTGTGGGCGGGGTTGAGCGGTCGGAAAAAGAGGGTTCAATTCACCTCCCGTGTGGATGCCCGGCAGAAGGGGCAGAATACCGGTCCGTGTGAGCGGCCGTAGGCCTGGGCTTTCCGGCCCGTCGACACAGGAAGGAAATTGAGCCAAATTCCATGCGTGTCAACGCCACCTTTGGCGCAATCCCCGGCTATGAACCAACAGCGAGGGCGAATGGGCCGAGCAGTCCGATTTCGCCGGACCGCCGCGCCGCTGAGCCTGGAAGGAGCCGCCGATCACCGGAGCCACCGCAAAGACGCCGACTGCTGCGGCCCCACGCACTGGAAATATGAGAGGCCGCAGTATTCCGACGGTCGGAACCGGAGACGCCGGCCACCGGCGCGCGACAGACCAACCGGGCGAAGCCCTTGGGTTTCGATTCAGACGGTGTGGCCGATTATTATCTGATGGCCGTCACGCGGCACGGATGTCGGACAGGAAGGTCTCGACCTGTACCCGCATGATTTCGGCCTGATGACCGAGGCCGCTGGCCGATCCCAGCACCTGGGACGAGGCGGCACCGGTATCGCCGGCGGCGCGGTTGACGCCGACGATATTGCGCGAAACCTCGGTGGTGCCCTGAGCTGCCTGCTGGACGTTGCGCGAGATTTCGGCGGTGGCGGCGCTCTGCTGTTCGACCGCGGCGGCGATGGTGGTTGCGATCTCGTTCATCTCGCTGATGGTCGCGCTGATCTTCTGAATCGCCTGAACCGTGTCGCCGGCGACGCCCTGGACGCTGGCGATCTGGGTCGAGATTTCCCCGGTGGCCCTGGCGGTTTGGTTGGCGAGATTCTTGACCTCGCTGGCCACCACGGCNNAGCGCGAGCAGATTGGTCTGGCTGGCGATGTTGTTGATCAGTTGCACCACTTCGCCGATCTTCTGGGCGGCGTCGGCCAGCCCCTGGACCGTGGCGTTGGTCCGTGAGGCCTCCTCGACCGCCTGACCGGCGATGGCGGTGGATTTGACCACATGGCGGCCGATCTCGGAGATCGAGGCCGACAGCTCCTCGGTGGCGCCGGCAACCGCCTGGACATTGGTGGTCGCCTGTTCCGAGGCGACGGCGACGGCGGAGGCCTGTCGACTGGTCTCCTCGGCGGTGGCCGACATCGAAGAGGCGGTGGCGTTCAGATCGTCAGAGGCCGATCGCAAGGTCTTCAGCGACTCCTGGGCCGCCTGGTCGAAGGTGGCGATATGGCCCTCGATCCGCCTTTGCCGCGCCTCCTTGAGCGCCTGCTCCTGGCGTTGCGCCGCTTCCAGGTCCCGCTTGGCGAGGGCAGCGTCCTTAAACACCACGAGGCAGCGGGCGATGGCCCCGATCTCGTCGCCGCGATCCTGGCCTTCCACAATGATCGAGGCGTCGTCCTTCGCCAACCGCTCCATGCGCTCCACCAGTCCGAGGATTGGCGTGGACACCCCGGTCCGGGCGATCCAGAACGCCACCAGCAAGGCGAGCAGCGAGCCGGCAACGGCGACGGCGACAATCAGGCTGCCGGTGGTGCTGGCGGCGGTCTTGATGGCGTCGGAATCGGCGGCGAACGCCTTGTTGCGCTCGGAGACGAAGGAGGCGATCTGTTCGCGAAAATCGACCATCAACGGCTCGACTTTGGTGCCCATCAGTTGAACCGCGACCGCGTTGTCGTTCTTGAGCCCAAGGGCGACGACCTCTTCCAGACCGGGAAGCATCAGGTTGTATTTGCCGATAATTTCATCGAGCTTGAGGCGAAGCTCTGGCATCGCCTTGCCCGCACCAACCATTTGCCCGATGAAGTATGCCTTGGCATCCACCCAGTCTTTGGCGGCCTTCTGCATCTCCAGATCATCGGTTTCAGCGATCACCTTATAGGCGAGACGGCCGATATCGGCGGCGGCACGATTGGCACGGGCGAGAAACAGCACACCCTGGGCCTGATGGGTCAGAAGTTCATCGTATTGACTCGCGGTCTGCGACAGGCCGGTCATGGCGTAAAGGCTGACACCAATGGCCATCACTGCCATCATGCCCAGCGCGATCAGGAACTTACCCGTGATCGGAAGGTTTTTCATGGTACTCAACTCCTCGAAGCCAAAATCCGAATGAAAGCTGGAGGGATTGCCAGACCGTCCTGCGCCGGACTCATCCTGATCCGCAATCGAACGATCATCATGCTCAAGATGCTCGCTGTTAAAGCAGATTACGGAATCGCACTACCCGTGATTAATAACCGTGGTCGGCCTTGATCCCAATCGATAAGCCAGGCGTAGTGCTATTTAATATTACGTCGCCGGCTCGTTGGAGAGAATTAGCATCGATACCATTGATCGTCAAGTCTATCGGCAGAGATTTTAAACATTCATTAGCATGCATCGTTTCAATTAACTTAAGCTGATGTTGGCCTCCGCACTCTTGGTTAATATATAATTTTATATTGAACGGTTTGATGCGCACCGCACCGTTCACTTCATCTCCGCGGCACTGTCCCCGCTCACGCTCCTCGCCGGCGGGGTCAACGGTCTGACCCGGTACCGATTCGTATGGCGGTTTCGAGTGAAACCGGGCTTGCCACGGGGGTATCCGGTGGTGATACGTGACAGATAGCTCGCTTTGGTTGCCGTCAAGAGCGCAAGAGCGCACTTTTGGCCGCCGAAAGGATGGGCGATACTCTTGAGTTACAGGTCGAAGCGACGGTGACGAAGGCCACGATTCAGAGTCTCGGGTCAGGCTGCGGCGGCGACCCGCTGTGACGTGGAGGGAGTTTTGGGATGGGGAGCGCGTTTGCGGGCCGCAGCGATCATTTTGGCTCAATTCACCTCCTGTGTGGATGTCGACAGAAGGCGCAGAATGCCTGTACGTGTGAGTGGCCGTATGCCTCGGTTTTCCGGCCCGTCCCTAGAGTGGGGTGAATTGAGCCGAAAAAGAATGGTGGCCAACAGAACCGGAACGTCAAGGGTGGTGCTTGATTCCGCGAGGATGGGCCTGTATCGTTCGCCCCTGCAAAAAAACAGTCATGGGAACTGCCATGGCGCCGACCGGGTCGACGACCAGACATGCGGGTGACGTGAGTTTTCAGTCACTCATCCTCAAGCTCCAGAATTATTGGGCCGGGCAGGGTTGCGTGGTGCTCCAGCCCTATGACATGGAGGTGGGGGCCGGAACCTTTCATCCCGCGACCACCCTGCGGGCGCTTGGGCCGAAGCCCTGGCGCGCGGCCTATGTCCAGCCGTCGCGGCGGCCCAAGGATGGCCGCTACGGCGAGAATCCCAATCGGCTTCAGCACTATTACCAGTTTCAGGTCATCCTCAAGCCGTCGCCGTCGGACAGTCAGGAACTGTATCTGGACAGCTTGCGGATGCTGGGCATCGACCCTCGCCGCCACGACATCCGCTTCGTCGAGGACGATTGGGANNTGGGAGGTCTGGTGCGACGGCATGGAGGTGACGCAGTTCACCTATTTCCAACAGGTCGGCGGGATCGAATGCGATCCGGTGGCGGTGGAACTGACCTATGGGCTGGAGCGGCTGGCCATGTACGTCCAGGGCGTGGAGAACGTCTACACCCTTGATTTCAATGGCGCCGGGGTCAGCTACGGCGATGTTTTCCTGCGGGCGGAAAAGGAATATTCGGCGTTTAATTTCGAATACGCCAACACCGCCAACCTGCTTCAGCACTTCAAGGATGCCGAGGGCGAGTGCCAGGCGCTGCTGGAACGGCGCCTCGCGCTGCCGGCCTACGACCAGTGCATCAAGGCCAGCCATCTGTTCAACCTGCTGGATGCGCGCGGGGTGATCAGCGTGGTCGAGCGCGCGGCCTATATCGGTCGGGTCCGGGCACTGGCCAAGGCGTGCTGCGAGGGCTGGCTGGCCGGAGAGGTGGGGTCCTGACCGGGACGGCCCCGGACCGTCCGGCCGCCGATCGGCCAGCCGCCGATCGACCAACGCCAGAGGAAGAGCGCAAGCGGCTGGGCGACTGGTACATCGACCGACGCACCGAACTGGCGAACTTCCTGGATGATCTGTTGTGGGAACTGATCGTGACCACCTCCGGCGCCGCCGAGGAGTACTACCGGCACAACGATGCCGGCTGTCTTCAGGAGCATGCCGATCGCCTGGAGGCGCTGATGGTGATGAAGCGCGCCGCCGAGATGTCTCTTGAGGCGATCAATCGCAGCATGGAGAATCTCAGCCGGATGGAGGAAATGAATCGCCTGCGGATGCGCCGGGGCAAGTAGGGCGCCCGACCTATGGGCTGGAAGGTCAGTGGAGTCGGGTGGCGGCGCCACCGCGATCGTGAAACGGGACGGAAACATGGCCGAGCTTCTCGTCGAACTTTTTTCCGAGGACATTCCGGCGCGCATGCAGGTGCGGGCCGCCGACGACTTCAAGCGTCTGGTCACCGACAGGCTGGCGGCGGCCGGGCTGGCCTTCGCCGCGGCCGGGGTCCAATCGACGCCGCGCCGGCTGGCGCTGGTGGTGGACGGTCTGCCGCTGGCCCAGCCTGACGTGAAGGAAGAGCGGCGCGGGCCGCGGGTGGGGGCGCCCGAGGCCGCGATCCAGGGCTTTCTCAAGGGGGCCGGTGCAGCGTCCCTCGACCGGTGCGAGCAACGGGATACCGGCAAGGGGGTGTTCTGGTTCGCGGTGATCGAGAGGCCGGGGCAGGCCACCGCCCAGGTGCTGCCCGGTCTGATCGAGGCGGCGATTCGCGAACTGGTGTGGCCGAAGTCCATGCGTTGGGCCGATACCAGCTTTCGCTGGGTGCGACCGTTGCATTCGATCATCGCCCTGTTCGACGGCCGGCCGCTGGCCGGGGGCCTGACCGTCGCCACCCGGGAAGCGCCGCCGCGCACCGATGACGAGGCCAATCTCTGTCTGGCCGGCGCGCTGGCCGCGACCCGTCTGGCCTTCGGCGCCGGCACCCGCGGTCACCGCTTCCTGGCGCCGGCGCCGTTTGCCGTGTCCTCCTTCGCCGACTATCGGGACAGGCTCGAAGCCGCCTTCGTGTCGCTGGACCGCGAGGCGCGCCGGACCCGGATCGCCAGCGATGCCGCCCGGCTCGCCGCCGCCGAGGGCCTGACCGTGGCCCCCGACGAGGCGCTGCTGGACGAGGTGACCGGGCTGGTGGAATGGCCGGTGGTGCTGTCCGGCACCATTGACGACCAGTTCATGGACGTACCCTCGGAGGTGTTGATCACCTCGATGCGTACCCACCAGAAGTATTTCGCCACCCTCAAACCCGATGGTTCGCTGGGGCCGCGCTTCATCGTCGTGGCCAACATGGTCACGGATGACGGCGGTGCCGCAGTGGTGGCGGGCAACCAGCGGGTGTTGCGGGCGCGACTCAGCGACGCCCGGTTCTTCTGGGACCAGGACCGCAGGACCCGCCTCGACCATCGGGTGGCGGCGCTGAAGGCCATCACCTTTCACGCCAGACTGGGCACCGTCCACGACAAGGTGGAGCGGCTGACCGAACTGGCGGCGGCTCTCGCGCCGCTGATTCCCGGGGCCGAGGCCGGTCTGGCCCGGCGGGCGGCAATCCTGGCCAAGGCCGACCTGACCAGCGGCATGGTCGGCGAATTTCCCGAGCTGCAAGGGGTGATGGGGCGCTATTACGCGCTGCATGACGGGGAAGATCGGGCGGTGGCGCAGGCGGTTGCCGAACACTACAAGCCGCTGGGTCCGGCTGACGGCTGTCCCACCGCGCCGAACAGCATTGCCGTGGCGCTGGCCGATAAGATCGACAGTCTGGTGGGTTTTTTCGCCATCGACGAGAAGCCGACCGGAAGCAAAGACCCCTATGCCTTGCGCCGCGCGGCACTCGGGATCATCCGGCTGGTGGTGGAAAACCGCTTGCGTCTTAACCTGTTGGCGCTGTTCCGGCAGGCCCATGCCGGCTATCGCGTGACCGGACTGGCCGCGGCGGCGCCGGTGGCGGCGCAGTTGCTGGAGTTTTGCGCGGACCGGCTGAAGGTGGTGCTGCGGGATCGGGGTGTCCGTTACGATCTGATCGACGCGGTGTTCGCGCTGGGCGGCGAGGACGATCTGGTCCGGCTGCTGGCTCGAGTCGAGGCCCTGGAGTCGTTCCTGGCCACCGATGACGGCGCCAATCTGCTGATTGCCTGCCGGCGTGCCGCGAATATCGTGCGGATCGAAGAAAAGAAGGATGGTGTCACCTATGACGGACCGCCCGCGGCCGACCTGTTGGTCGCGGAAGAGGAGCGGGCGCTGGCGGCGGCGCTCCAGACGGTTGACGAGGCGGTGCGGCAGCGGCTGGCCGTCGAGGATTTCGCGGGCGCCATGGCCGAACTGGCCCGGCTGAGGGCGCCCGGGGACGCCTTTTTTGATAAGGTCACGGTCAACAGCGAGGACCGGCGGTTACGCGAAAACCGCCTCAGGGTGTTGACCCGGATTCGGGCCACCATGAACGGCATCGCGGATTTTTCCCGGATCGAGGGCTGATCGCCCGGGATCGGGATGGGCGCCGACGGGAGCAACCGAAGGCGGATACGACGCATCGAGGGGCGATGAACACGATGAGCAGTCAGGGCAACACCAGGTGGGTCTACGGTTTCGGTGGCGGGACTGCCGAGGGCAGCGCCGCCATGAAGAACCTGTTGGGCGGGAAGGGTGCCAATCTTGCCGAGATGAGCAGCCTGGGGCTGCCGGTGCCGCCCGGCTTTACCATTACCACTGAGGTCTGCACCTACTACTACGCCCACGACCAGAAGTATCCGGCCGAGCTGGAGGCCGCGGTGGCGGTGGCGCTGGCGAAGATCGAGGCCAGCGTCGGCGCCCGTTTCGGCGACACGGTCAATCCCTTGCTGGTGTCGGTGCGCTCGGGGTCGCGGGCGTCGATGCCGGGCATGATGGACACGGTGCTCAATCTGGGTCTGAATGATCAAACCGTCTTGGGGCTGATCGCACGCAGCGGCGATGCCCGTTTCGCCTATGACAGCTACCGGCGTTTCATCCAGATGTACGGCAACGTCGTGCTTGGCGTTGACCACCATCTGTTCGAGGAAATCCTCGAGGACTTCAAGCACCAGAACCGGCGTTCCCTCGATACCGACATGACCGCAGAGGACTGGCAGGCGGTGATCGCCGGTTATCACGAGATGGTCGAGCGCGAACTGGGGGTGCCGTTTCCCCAGGACGTCGGACAGCAATTGTGGGGCGCGATCGGTGCGGTGTTCGGCTCGTGGATGAACCCGCGCGCCATCACCTATCGGCGCCTGCAGGAAATTCCCGGCGACTGGGGAACCGCGGTCAATGTCCAGGCCATGGTGTTCGGCAACATGGGCCAGGACTGTGCCACCGGCGTTGCCTTTACCCGCAACCCGTCCACCGGAGAAAACGCCTTTTACGGCGAGTATCTGGTCAACGCCCAGGGCGAGGATGTGGTCGCGGGCATCCGCACGCCCCAGCACCTGACGGTGGCCGGCAAACACGCCAACCTGTCGACGCTGCCGGCAATGGAAGAGGTGATGCCGGAACTGTTCGTCCAGCTTGATGAGGTGCGGAACATCCTGGAGCGGCACTACCGCGACATGCAGGACATC
>PLTC01000013.1:20152-20319 GCA_003165295.1 Rhodospirillales bacterium
CGCTGAAGATCGCGGTGGACATGGTGGCGGAGGGGCTGATTACCAAGGCCGAGGCGGTGCAGCGCATCGAGCCCGCTTCCCTCGACCAGCTCCTGCACCCGACTCTCGACCCCAAGGCGCCGCGCAAGGTGCTGTCGCGGGGGCTGCCGGCCTCGCCCGGCGCGGCG
>PLTC01000013.1:20325-48886 GCA_003165295.1 Rhodospirillales bacterium
CGGTGGTGGCCCGCGGCATGGGCCGGGCCTGCGTCGCCGGAGCCGGCGAATTGCGGGTCGACTACAAGGCCCAGCAGATTCTGATCGGGCAGAACCGTGTCCGCGCCGGCGAGATCATCACCATTGATGGCTCCACCGGCGAGATCATGTTGGGAGAGGTTCCGACCATCCAGCCGGAACTCTCGGGTGACTTCGCGCAGTTGATGGAGTGGGCGGACGGGCTGCGGCGGTTGCGGGTGCGGGCCAATGCCGAGACGCCGCTGGACGCCCGCACCGCCCGCAGCTTCGGCGCCGAAGGCANNCGGTGCGCGAGATGATCCTGGCCGAGAACGAGGCCGGACGGCGGGCGGCGCTGGCCAAGATTCTGCCGATGCAGCAGAAGGACTTCGTCGAGCTGTTTCGGATCATGGAAGGGCTGCCGGTGACGATCCGGTTGCTCGACCCGCCGCTCCATGAGTTCCTGCCCAACAGCGAGGACGAGATGGACGAGGTGGCGCGGGCCGCCGGCACCGATTCGCTGAAGGTGCGGCAGCGGGCACTGCAACTCCACGAGTCGAATCCGATGCTCGGTCACCGCGGCTGCCGGCTCGGCATCACCTATCCCGAAATCTACGAGATGCAGGTCCGGGCGATTTTCCAGGCGGCGGCGGAGGTGACGCGGGTTGGCGGCCAGCCGGTGACGCCGGAAATCATGGTGCCGCTCGTGCTGTCGCGCAAGGAACTGGAAATCCTCAAGGTGCTGATCGACCGGGTCGCGGCGGAGACCATCGCCGCGGTCGGCGTCGATCTCAGCTACATGGTCGGGACCATGATCGAACTGCCGCGGGCGGCGCTCAGGGCCGCCGACATCGCCGAACAGGCGCAGTTCTTCAGCTTTGGCACCAACGATCTGACCCAGACCACGCTGGGGATCAGCCGGGACGATGCCGGCAGTTTTCTGCCCGAATACCGGCGGTTGGGCGTGTTCGAACAGGATCCGTTCGCGACTCTGGACACGGAAGGGGTGGGCGAATTGCTCTCCATTGCGGTCGAACGCGGTCGGCGGACCCGGCCGTCGCTCAAGCTCGGCATCTGCGGCGAGCATGGCGGTGATCCGGCCTCGGTCCATTTCTGTGAGAAGGTCGGGCTCGACTACGTCTCGTGTTCGCCCTATCGGGTGCCGATCGCCCGGTTGGCCGCGGCCCAGGCGGCCCTTGCCAACAGCGCGTCCTGATTTTGCAGGGCTCTTTCCTGCACCCGCGAAGGAGGCTCGCCTCCTTGACCTCGACACGTTACGGGTTCAAAGGGCCGACCGGCCCTTTGCGGGTGTGGGCAGAGCCCACCGAAGACCCTGTGCCATGCGCATCCTGCTGCTCTGCCATGCCTTTAACAGTCTGACCCAGCGCCTGTTCGTCGAACTGCGCGAGCGCGGCTACGAGGTTTCGGTGGAGTTCGACATCAATGACGCGGTGACGCGGGAGGCGCTGGCGCTGTTCCGGCCCCAGGTGGTGGTTGCCTCCTTCCTCAAGCGGCGGCTTCCCGAGGATGTCTGGCGGGCGGTGCCGTGCCTCGTGGTTCATCCCGGGCCGCTGGGCGACCGTGGCCCGTCGGCCCTCGACTGGGCGATCCTTGAAGGTGAGCCGCACTGGGGCGTCACGGTGCTCCAGGCGGAGGCCGAACTGGACGGCGGCGCGGTTTGGGAGACTGCCAACTTCCCGATGCGCCCGGCGGCCAAGGGCAGTCTCTACCGCCACGAGGTCACCGAAACGGCGGTGGCGCTGGTGCTGGAGTCGCTGGCCCGGCTCGCGGCCGGCGATCGGCCGGTTCCGCTGTCGTCGCTTCTGCCCGCGGGTGGCCACAGCCGCTGGCGGCCGGCGATGCGGCAGGCCGACCGGGCCATCGACTGGCACCACGACGACACCGCGACCGTGCTGCGCAAGCTCCGTAGCGGTGACGGCAGCCCAGGCGTCCTCGATCCGGTGGCCGGTCGACCGGTGGCGCTGTTCGATGGCCACGCCGCCGTCGGTCTGGTGGGGCGGCCAGGGGCGTTCATCGCCCGTTCGGGAGAGGCGGTCTGCCGTGCCACCGTCGACGGCGCGGTCTGGATCGGCCGGATGCGCGAGCCCGCGGCGGACGGGAACCATGGGCTGAAACTGCCGGCGGTGGGGGTGGTCGAACGTCTGCTCGGGGGTGCGGCGCTGGCGGCGCTGCCCGAGGCCGGCGGCGGTTATTCCGATCTCGGGTACGAAGAGCAGGGGCCGGTCGGGTATCTGCATTTTCCCTTCCACAACGGCGCTCTCAACACCGACCGTTGCCGCCGTCTGCTGGACCGGCTGAGGATGGCCCTGAGCCGCGGGATCCGGGTGCTGGTGTTGACCGGCGGGCCGGATTTCTGGAGCAACGGCATCGACCTCAACCCGATCGAGGCGGCGGCCAGCCCCGCCGATGAATCCTGGGCGGCGATCAACGCCATAGACGATGTCGCGGCGGCGCTGATCACCGCCTGCGATACGCTGATCATCGCGGCGCTGGCCGGTAACGCCGGCGCCGGCGGCCTGTTCCTGGCGCTGGCCGCGGATCTGGTGTGGGCGCGGATCGGGGTGGTGCTGAACCCGCACTACAAGGGCATGGGCAATCTCTACGGCTCGGAATACTGGACCTATCTGTTGCCCCGCCGCTGCGGCGCCGAACGCGCCCGCCTGGTCACCGAGGCCCGGTTACCGATGGGCAGTCCCGAAGCCCGCCGGCTTGGTCTGATCGACGAGGCGTTCGGCAGTGGTCTCGCCGATTTCCGGGGCGGTGTCGCCCTGAGGGCGGCGGCATTGGCCCACGACCCGGCGCTGCCCGCGCTGCTCCAGGAAAAACGTCGACGCCGCGCCGGCGATGAGGCCACCAAGCCGCTGGCGGCCTATCGCGCCGAAGAGCTGGCACAGATGAGGCTCAATTTTTACGGCTTCGACCCCAGCTACCACGTCGCCCGCTACAATTTCGTGTTCAAGGTTCCGAAATCGCGGACGCCACTGCATCTTGCCCGGCACCGCCAGCGGACGGTGCCGGGCGTCGGTCACGAGTGATCATAGCCGGCGCTGGGCGAGGCGTCGTTCTGGAGCGGCTCGCGGTGATGATGAACCCGCGCAATCACCGGCGACAGTTCCTGAAGCTCGATGAAGTTGTCGGCCTGACGGCGTAATTCGTCGGCGACCATGGACGGCTGTGACCGGACGGTGCTGACCACGCTGACCCGGACTCCCTTGCGCTGCACCGCTTCGACCAGCCGGCGGAAGTCGCCGTCACCGGAAAACAGCAGGATGTGATCCACATGCTCGGCCATCTCCATCACGTCAATGGCCAGCTCGATATCCATGTTCCCCTTGATCTTGCGGCGCCCCGAAGCGTCAGTGAATTCCTTCGTGGGCTTGGTTACCATCGTGTAACCATTGTAATCCAACCAGTCGACCAGCGGCCGGATCGGAGAATACTCCTGGTCCTCTACCAGAGCAGTATAATAGAACGCCCGAATCAGGCGTCCCTTGGACGCGAACATGTCCAGTAGTCGCTTATAGTCGATGTCAAAGCCAAGAGCGCGCGCCGCGGCATAGAGATTCGCGCCATCTATGAACATGGCCAGACGTTCTTCTTGGTAGAAGATCATGGTGCTGCCTTTTATGTCAATAGCGTTGGACTTCGTTCCAATTTCACAATCCGTTGGACCGACTAATTTTCCCCGCCCGCACCGGGCCGGAGGTTTGACATAGAAATAGGGTAATAGCTCCGCAAGGACAAGATGGGCCATTGCCGGCCATCCCTGCCTCTTGCCGGCGGGCGGGGAGGGGGCACCTCCCACCCAGAAAAAAAGCCCGGCTAAGTCAGCGACTTAACCGGGCTCTGACTGGTAGCGGAGGAGGGATTTGAACCCCCGACACAAGGATTATGATTCCTCTGCTCTGACCAACTGAGCTACTCCGCCGCAAAGGCTGAGAGCGGTGTTTAGAAAAGACCGGCGGGCTTGTCAAGCCCTTGTTGCGGCGTCTGGTATGGCATCGACGATCCAGCCGCCGCCCAGCAGGCGATCGTCGTGGTAGGCGACGCAGGCCTGACCGGGGGCGACGCCGTGTTCGGGCTCGGCCAGGACCACCTCGGCGGTGGTCCCGGCAAGCGACAGGGTGGCGGCGATTGCGGGCTGGGTCGAGCGCAGTTTGACCGTCACCGCCAGCCCGTCGGCCGGTGGCGGGGCGGCCAGCCAGTTGACATCCTGGAGCCGGACCCGCCGGCGGGCCAGGGCCGCCCGCGGTCCCACCACCACCCGCCGCCGGGGCGCGTCCAGGCCGACCACGAACAGCGGCTCGCGTTCGCAGCCGGGCCGGGCGCTCAGGCCAAGGCCGCGGCGCTGACCCACCGTGTAGTGGATGATCCCGGGGTGACGGCCCAGTACCCGGCCGTCCACATGGACGATTTCTCCCGGAGCCGCCGCCTCGGGGCGCCGTCCGGTCACCATCGCGGCGTAAGAACCACCGGGGACGAAACAAATGTCCTGGCTGTCGGGCTTGGCCGCCACCGGCAGGTCAAAGCGCCGCGCCATCGCCCGGGTTTCGTCCTTGGTCAGTCCGCCCAGCGGAAAGCGCAGGAAGTCCAACTGGGCGGCGGTGGTGGCGAACAGGAAATAACTCTGGTCGCGAACCGCCTCCACCGCGCGGTGCAACTCGGCGCCACCCGGCCCGATCCGGCGCCGGACATAGTGGCCGGTGGCCAGCGCGTCGGCGCCCAGGTCGCGCGCGGTGGCCAGCAGATCCTGGAATTTGACGGTCTGGTTGCAGCGCACGCAGGGAATCGGGGTTTCGCCCCGGAGGTAGCCGGCGACAAAATCGTCGATGACCGCTTCGGAAAACCGGCTTTCCAGGTCGAGCACATAATGGGGAATGCCCAGACCGTCGCTGACCCGGCGGGCGTCATAAATATCCTGGCCGGCGCAACACGTCCCCTTGCGTCCGACCGCCTGTCCATGGTCGTAAAGCTGGAGGGTGATGCCGATCACCTCATAGCCCTGCTCGACCAGCAGGGCCGCCGTCACCGACGAATCAACGCCACCCGACATGGCCACCACGATCCGGGTTGCCGCCGGGGGCTTGTCGAAACCCAACCCATTCATGGCGGCAAACCGTTCACCCCAAAACCGCGTGAGCCCCGGTCTCGCTTACGGATCGGCGCACTGCTCCAGTTCCCGGCGCAGGGAACTTTCCTCCCGGCGCAAGGCGACCAGCCGACCGACATCCGGCGTTGGCCGCTTTTCCTCCTCGACGATCCGCTCCTCGAGTTGCCGCTGCTCCAGCCGGATGATGTTGAACAAAGCCTTCCTCAACATCGCCATTCTCCCAAGAACAACTCGGAAGGCTAGTTCATCATCCTGGCAATTTCAAGAAGATTCCGACAACCCGATAATGCCCAGGGGGCAACCCGATAACGCCCAGGGGGCAACCCGATAACGCCCAGGGGGCAACCCGATAACGCCCAGGGGGCAACCCGATAACGCCCAGGGGGGTCAGCCGCCCACCGCGGCCTTCTGCAACGCGGTCAGTTCGGTCACGCCCCCGCGCGCCAGGGCCAGCAGGGCCAGGAACTGCTCCTCGCTGAAGGGCCTTTCCTCGGCGGTGCCCTGAATCTCGACGATGCCGCCGCTGCCGGTGAGCACGAAGTTGGCATCGGCCTGCGCGGTGCTGTCCTCGGCATAATCGAGATCGAGCACCGCTGCGCCCCGATAAAGGCCGCAGGAGACCGCCGCCACCGAATCGATCAGCGGCAGGGTCTTGATCGCCTTGACCCGGATCAGGTGCTGAAAGGCGTGATGAAGCGCGACATAGCTGCCGGTGATGGCGGCGGTGCGGGTGCCGCCGTCGGCCTGAAGCACGTCGCAGTCGATCTTGATCTGGATTTCCCCCAGTGCCTTGCGGTCGGTGACGGCCCGCAGTGCCCGACCGATCAACCGCTGGATTTCCTGGGTTCGTCCCGATTGCCGCCCGCGCGCCGCCTCGCGGTCGGTCCGGCTGACCGTGGAGCGGGGCAGCATGCCGTATTCCGCCGTGACCCAGCCCAACCCGCTGTTGCGCATGAACGGCGGCACGCGCTCGTCGACGCTGGCGGTGCAGAGGACATGGGTGTCACCGAAGCGGACCAGACACGACCCTTCGGCATACTTGGCATAGCCGGGCTCGAGGCTGACGGTACGCAGGGCATCAAAGGCCCGGCCCGACGGACGTTCGGTGGTGGTCATGGGGACTGTCATCCGGTGGTTGCTGTGATCGCCCGCAATCGGGGCAGCCACCCTAACGTCCCGGAGTGCCGGCGTCCAGTGCCGTCGCCGATGGTGGTTGGCGACGGTCGGCGGCCTGATATCGCGCGCCGGCCCCGGCCGGGTTTGCGCTAATGGCTGAGCAGCACCGGCACCGTCATGTGCTCGAGGATGAAGGCGGTCAGGCTGCCCAACACCAGACTGCGCAGCCGGTTCTGGCCGTAGGCGCCCATCACGATCAGGTCGGACCCGAGATCGGTGGCGTAGTTCAGCAAGGTATCCCCGACCTCGTGGGGCTCGCAGATGAACCGCGCGGCCTCGGCGGTGATGCCGTGATGGGCCAGGTGACGGGCGATCCCCAGGCCCGGCTGGTCTTCGGGGTCATCCCGCCCCGGTGCGGTTTCGATGGCCAGCAGCGTCACCAGCCGGGCGCGCTCCAACACCGGCATGGCGTCGGCCACCGCCCGCGCCGCCTCCCGGCTGCCGTTCCAGCCGAGCAGCACCCGCCGGCCGACGGTGGCGAAACGTCCGGCATAGGGCACCACCAGCACCGGCCGGCCGCAGGCGAAGACCAGAGCATCGGGCTCGACCCAGGGCAGGTCCCGTCCGACCTCCGGGTCCCGCTGGCCCACCACCACCAGATCCGCATAGCGGCCATGGGTTGCCGCCATCTCGGCGGTCGTACCGGCAACGGCGCGCCATTCCGACCGGGCGAGCCGGCCGGTCCGGCCGAGCATGTCGGTGAAGCGCGCGCCGGCCCGTGCCGCCCGTTCCCGCTCCTCGGTCTCCCAGCTCTCGCGCATCTCTTCGGTCAGAAAGCTTTCAACATAACTCGGCAAATTCACCGGGGGAGATATATAAAGCCCGGTAAGGTGAGCGTCGTGGTCGGCCGCCAGGGCCAGCGCGACTTCGATCCGTGCCTCCGCCGACGGCATCTCGTCGACGATCACCAGGATATCCTTGAGCGCCATGACAGTTCCCCTTACCTCAAGCTCCGGGTATGGTCCCTCCCTCCCATATGGGGAGGGTTGGCCGGCGGCAACACCGGATTCGGCGCCGGTCTTCGGCCCGGATGCCGTGGTGCGGTGACGGGCTGACGGTAAAGTTTTGACGGCGGCGCCAGATTGGGTTTAAGGTGACTATCGACTTCGCCCCAGGGTTGATCGACCATGACCCCTGACCTTGCGCCGCTCACAACCTGCCTGTCGCCGCCGGGCTCGGAAGCCGGTGCCCGGATGCCGCCGGGCGCGATGCTGCGTTTGGTCGAGGCGCTGCCGGCCCAGCTTTGCGTCATCGGCTCTGACGGTCGCTTCCGCTACGCCAACCACAGCTTTGTCGCGGCCGTCGGCCGGTCGCCGGCCCACGTCGTCGGCCGTACCGTCGCCGAAGTCCTGGGTCCGGCGGCGGCCCACGAGTTGGAACTCCACGGCCATCGGGCGTTGGCCGGAGAGACCGTGGCCATCGACGGCTGGGTCATCGACGGCGCCGGCCACCGCCGCTTCCTGCGCCGGGTGGTGGCACCCCATCCGGGCGCCGACGGCAGCGCCGACGCCTTCTCGGTGATGGCGGTGGACTGCACCGAGGACCGCGCCGCCGATGCGGCGCTACGCCTCAGCGAAGCGATCAAGACCGCCGCCATCAACAATTCCCGCGACGCCATGATTGCCATCGACGACCAGGGTATCGTGGTGGACTACAACCCTGCGGCGGCACAGATGTTTGGCTACGCACGGGATCAGGCGCTTGGCCGCCCGATCGCCGGGCTGATCGTCCCGCCCGAAGTTCAGGCGGACCATCTGCGGGGCCTGATGCGTGCCTTCGCGCGGGGGCGGCAGCCTGTCCAGCGCCGGCGGATCGAAACCGAGGCGATGCGCGCCGACGGCAGCCGGCTGTCCGTCGAATTGTCCCTGGCCGAGGTGGTGGTGGGCGAACGGCGGTTCTTCACCGCCAACCTGCGCGACCTGTCCGACTGCCGGCAGCCCCAGGACCAGCTTGCCGCGCTGGCCTGGCACGACCCGGTCACGGGGCTGGGCAACCGGCAAATGCTGCTGCGGTTGATCGGTGACGGGCTGGTCCAGCACGAGCCGATGCTGCTGGTCAACCTCCACATCGACCGCTTTTCCAGCATCCGCAACAGCTTTGGTCACGCCTTTGCCGACGAGCTGCTGATCGGCGTCGCCGGGCGCCTCGCCGGCGACGTCCTGCCGGGGGATCATCTGGTCCGAGTCGGCGACCATGTGCTGGCACTGTTGCTCCACGGCCACCGCGATGACCCGGTGCTGTTGCGACGACTCGGGACCATCGCTGAAATCCTGCGCTCGGTGGTCACCCCGTCGGGGGCGGCGGTGTTCCTGTCGGCGAGCATCGGCATCGTCGCCGTCTCCAGCCAGCACGAAACCGCCGAGGACCTGTTGCGCGACGCCGAGATCGCCACCAGCCGGGCCCGGGAAACCGGGGGCTCTCGGGTGGTGTGGTTTGACCCCGCCATGCACGCACGGGTGATAGATCAGGTTCGGACCGAGCATGATTTGCGCAGTGCTCTCGACCTGGGGGTCGGGTTGTGGGTGGCCTATCAGCCGATTGTCGAACTGGTTTCGGAGCGTCTGGCGGGATTCGAGGCGCTGGTCCGCTGGAACCACCCGNNCATCCCCATCGCCGAGGAGACCGGCCTCGTGGTGGCGCTCGGCCACTGGGTGCTGAGCGTCGCCTGCCGTCAGTTGGTGCGCTGGCAGGCCATGCGCCTGCCCGGCATGCCCGAGCTGTTTATGAGCATCAACCTGTCGCCGCGGCAGTTGGACGAGCCGGGCTTTGCCGACACCGTTCGCGCCGTCATCACCGAGACCGGGGTCGATCCGAAATGGTTGAAGCTGGAACTGACCGAAAGTGCGGTGATGCGCCGGCCCGAGGATTCCATCGTGATCCTGCGCGAACTCAAAAACCTGGGAGTCAGCCTGTCCATCGACGACTTCGGCACCGNNGCACCGGCTACTCCTCGCTTTCGTATCTGCACAAATTCCCGCTCGACAGCATCAAGGTCGACCGCTCGTTCGTCAGCGCGCTTCATCTGTCCGAAGAGAACCGTTCCATCGTGCGGATCATCGTGGATCTTGCGCGCCTTTTGGGCTTTGACGTGGTTGCCGAAGGCATCGAAAACGAATCCGACGCCAACCTGCTGCGGGCACTGGCCTGTGACTACGGCCAGGGGTATTATTATTCCCGACCTCAGCCGCCCGACCTGATCGAGCCGGTGCTGCGCGGTCGTCCGCCGTGGCAACGCTGAGAATGCGCGGCCGGGGTCGGCCGCCGGCGGGCCGCGCCGGTGGCTGACCGGCCGTGGCAGTGGTTGATCGGCTGCGCCAGTGNNCAGTGGTTGATCGGCTGCGCCAGTGGTTGATCGGCTGCGCCAGTGGTTGAACCGCGTCGGATTCCGGCCTATTGATCCCCTTGAGGCCGGAAGCCGCCGGGCGGTGCGGCTGAAGATGCCGACCGCTGAACGTGCGGACCTGTGAATTTCAGGCTTTGAGTTTGGACCGTTGAGAGTGGAACCGGGAGACCCTGACACCATGGCCGATGCCCCTTATCTCCGTGCTGACGACGACGACGACGAGAACGGCGAAGAGCCGGGGACCGACCAGCCCGACGCGCCGGCCAAGGACGCCGCCACCCCGTTCGCCACCGTCTCCCGGAACCTTTTTGCGTCCCGCACCGTCCTGATCTTCGGCCAGATCACCATGAAGCTGGCTCAGGACGTCTCGGCGCAGTTGCTGGCGCTGTCCTTCGAGAACGACGACCCGATTCGGGTCATCATCAATTCGCCCGGCGGCCATGTGGAAGCCGGTGATACCATCCACGACATGATTCGCTACATCAAGCCGGTGGTGAAGGTGCTCGGTACCGGTTGGGTCGCCAGCGCCGGCGCCCACATCTTCCTTGGCGCCCACCGCGAGCGCCGGTTCTGCCTGCCCAACACCCGCTTTTTGATCCACCAGCCGCTGGGCGGCGTCGGCGGCAAGGCCACCGACATCGCCATTGAGGCCAAGGAGATCATCAAGATGCGCCAGCGCCTGAATCAGATCATCGCCCGGGAAACCGGCCAACCGCTGGACAAGGTTGAGCGGGATACCGATCGCAACTATTGGATGAGTGCGGAGGAGGCTCGTGATTACGGGCTGGTCACGCACATCATCGAAAATTACCAGCAGTTCGCTTGAGTGCAGAACGTCACAGCAGCGGAACCGCCGTAACCGGGCCGGCATCGAGTCTGGAGAGATGTCGCCCGGTGATTTTCGCTTTGGTCATATTTATGTTGGCCGGTGCCGTGGCCCGCGCCGAAGAGGTTGTCGTGACCCTTCCGACCCGGGCCGGCGTCACCGAAACCTTCACGTTCGACACCCCGGCCAGGCCGCTTGCCGCGGTGATCCTGTTCCCCGGTGGCCGAGGTGCGATCGGGATCGGGGGCCGGGGCGGCCACCCGGTGATCGCCCGGGCCGATACCTTCCTGATTCGTTCGAGACCGCGATTCGCGGCCTCAGGTTTTGCCGTGGTTGCCCTCGACGCGCCTTCGGACCATGCGGACGGCCTTTCCGAAGCGTTTCGTAAGGGAGCAAGCCACAGCCGGGACATCGCGACGGTGGTGGCATGGCTGAGACAAAAGGTCGCAGCACCGGTCTGGCTGGTCGGGACCAGCATGGGCAGCGTGTCGGCGGCCTCGAACGCCATTCGCCTGGGCCGGGCCATCGACGGCGTGGTTCTGTCCTCCCCGGTCAGCGCCAGCGGACGTAACGCGCCGGAGTTGGGTGTCACGACTCTCGACCTCCAGGACATCACCGTACCGACGCTGGTGATGGACCATGCCAGGGATGCCTGCCGGTCGAGCCCGCCCGCCAATGCCGCGCTCATCGCCAAACGCCTGACCCGATCGCCACGCATCATGGTAACGCTGATCGAAGGCGGCGGTCCCCCACGCTCGGGGCCATGCCGGGCGCTTTCCTACCATGGCTATTTCGGCGTCGAGGACCGGGCGGTCGCCGCCATCGTCGGGTTCATCACAGCCCGGCAACCGACGGGCCGGCAACCGACGGCGGGCCGGTGAAGCGTGGCGCCTCCATGGTTTTGCCGGGACAACTGTGCTCTGTCGGGACAAGCGCGTTGCCGCACTCCGGCGCTGTGCTAAGCTCCGCCTGCAAGCACTTCCCAGCGTGACGGTACCGCCCGTGAGTTCCATAAGCCGCAAATGGCGAACATGCCTGTCGGGCGCCCTGGTGTTGGTCGCGTTGGCGGCCACCGCCACGCTTGGCGTCATTCTGCTGGCGCAGCACCAGGCCAGCCGGACCGAAGAGGTGGTCCGAATCGTAGCGGTGCTCAAGGGGTTTGCCAGCGGCATGGCCGAAACCGCCGACCGCTCGCTGTCGGCCATCGATATGGCGCTGGTGGAGATGAAAGGGGCGTTGTCGATTCTCGCCGACAGTGGCGACCACTGGCAGGACTGGCCGGCCAATCGCGGACATACCTTTCTGCACGCCCGAAAACTCAGGGCGGGCATGCCCCAGGTGCGAGACTTCGCCTTATACGATCGCGATGGCTGGCAATTGTTTCATTCTTCCATGACTCCCGCGCCCCATATCTCGGTTGCCGATCGTCCTTATTTCGAAGAACTGAAGAACGGATCAGTTTCCGCGGTTTATGGGCCATACCGCGGGCGCAACACCATAACCTACACCTTTGCCATTGCCCACCGGCTGGAAGACCGGCCGGATGCCTTTTCCGGGGTGCTGTTTGCCGGAATCGAGCCCGATTATTTCAGAAATGTTTGCGAACAATTGCGGCCCGATCCGGCCATGTCGGGTATGTTCGTCAACCTCAAGGGGATTATCGTTGCCGCCTGCAACGGTCCAGGCCGGGTCGACACCCCCGTTGCCGCGGCGATCGGGGACAACCCGCTGGATATCACCTTTGCCATGCCATCCTTCGAGTCCTTCCGGTCGGCCCGGACCATCGTCTTTCGCCATGATCTTCCGGCTCATCCCGGAGTTTCGGTGGTGGTCACCGCGAACACGAAGGCGCTGCTGGCCGGCTGGCACCGGCTTGACGTCACCTATCTCACCCTTACCGGCGGCAGCATCGCGGCCATGGTCTTTGCCTGCCTCGGGATCGCCGCCTACCTGTCGCTGGCGGCACAGCGCGAGGCGGATTTGCGTCGGAACAACGAACGACTGAAAGCTGCCGACGCCGCCAAATCCCGCTTTCTTGCGACCATCAGTCACGAAATCAGAACTCCGATGACCGGAATTATCGGCATGGCCGATTTTCTGATCAAGACGCCATTAAATGACGATCAGAAATCATATGTCGATACCATGCGGGCTTCGGCCAAGACTTTGTTGACGATCCTCAATGATATTCTGGATTACTCGAAGATCGATGCCGATAAGCTGACTCTGGACGTTGTCAACTTTGATGCCGGGATTCTGACCGAAGAAACCGTGCGCCTGTTCTGGCCCAAGGCGGTGGAGCAAGGCTGCTCGCTGTCCATTGCGCCGGGCGACCGGGACGCCCTGCCGCGGCTCAAGGGCGACCCGGTTCGGATCAAGCAGGTTCTCGGCAATCTCGTGAGCAATGCCGTCAAGTTCACGAAAAACGGGACGATCGTGGTCAGGCTTCGGCATGAGGCCGCTGGAGCCGGCGTCCGGCTGATTTTCGAGGTGGAGGATACCGGCATCGGCATCTCTGCGGCCGACCTCGCCAATTTGTTCGCACCGTTTTCCCAGGCCGGCGACCCGGCGACCCGGGAACAAGGGGGCACCGGTCTCGGGCTGGCGATCAGCAAGCGGCTGGCCGAACAGATGGGTGGAGAGATTGTTGCCACCAGCACGCCCGGGCGCGGTTCGCTGTTCCGGTTTACCTGCCTGGTCCAGCCGGGCACCGCCGAAGGGATCGTGGCCTCCGACCCGCAACCGTTGGCCGCGGTGCCGCCTCTGACCATCCTGGTGGTGGACGACAACGCCATTAACCGCAGAATCGTGACGCTTGGCCTGGAACAACGTCACCATCTGGTCACGGCGGTCGGAAACGGCGCCGAAGCCTGTGAAATGGCCGCGAGACAGCGGTTCGATCTGATCCTGATGGACATGCAGATGCCGGTGATGGACGGCGTCACCGCGACGCGACGCATCCGAGCCCTGCCGCCGCCCGGTTCCAAGGTCCCCATCGTCGCGCTGACCGCCGATGCCCTTGCCGAGCATCGGGCGAGTTACATGGACTCCGGGCTCACCGACATCCTGACCAAGCCCATCGAATGGGATCAACTGGACGCCGTTCTGGCACGCCTCCACGGTGCCGCACCGCCACCGGCGGAAACTGCGGACGCGCCTCTTCTGGCCGGGGCGGACTCCGGGATCGCCACTCTTCCTCTGGTGGACGCGCAGCGGGTCCTCGAATTCCGGGGCATGATGAAGCCGCAGGCCTTCGACGATCTGATTCTCGATTTCATCTCAAGCAGCTCAAGACAACTATCGTTACTAGAGAGCGAGATGGGCCAGAACCGGATTCCCGCCAGCCATGGTGCGGTTCATGCGATAAAGGGCATGTTTCTCAATATTGGCGGGGTCAGAGTTGCAACTATTGCTGGAGATATTCAGAGGTGCGACTCACTGGAAGCCGCGGAATCTCTGTTCACTGCCCTTAAGAAGGCGATTGATGACACCACCAGGGAACTGGAACGGCTCCGGGCGGTTGAGCTTCCCCGGGAGATGATCGCCAAACCCCGGACCCGACGTTGAGCCCGGCTCGACGCTGCTCAGGGCTGACGTGATGCCGTTAAGTCAAAAAAAGCGATACCACAAAACCATAAATAATACCGACCATTACACCCCGAACAATTTTAATGATTTAAGGCTCTTCCGGGATTCCAGGATGTTGGGAATTGGTTTGCTTTCAGTGAGTTGAAGCTTTCAACCCCGACGAGGCGCCCGGGGGCCGCGGCGCCGATAATCCCCGACTCTATGACCAGCCCCTTGTTTTTCCTAAAAACATCATCACCCTGGAACGCAGTATGAGCCTGATTTAATATCCTGAAAAGGATCATCCGGGAAGAGCCTCGACGTTAATCAATGCGTTCGGAATTTTCGCCATCGGCCCGAATATATTCGACGATTCGGAGGTCCATGACCAATACATGAGAAAGAATCCAGGTTCCCAGGAATTGGACAAAGTCGGAACCGGCGTCTTCCTGGTTGGCAAATGCGGTTGCAAGATCATCAAGATATTCGCAGAATGACTCGTGCGCCGCCTTATGCTCGTGGTACTCGGGATACCCGATCGCCAGCATCAATTCTTCTTCGGTCCTGAAGTGATCGGTCGTGTACCGCCCCAGGGCGGTAATGATCGTTTGCCTGACCCGATCATCGGAGGCCGTCGACAGGTTGAGCGCGATTTCGTTATAGACTCGGAATAAGTCCTGATGATCCTGGTCGATCGCGGCGATCCCGACCTTATATCGGTCTTCCCAGGCAATTGGAGCGATAACCGGCTGACCGGACATGATCAACCTCCCATGGCAATGGTGTATCAAAAGGCACGGAACCGATCGCCGCTGACGGACACTGCCGGCAAGCCTTCTCTGCCGGCATTCCGGCAAGGGCGGAACACCGCCCTAGCGCCGACCCAGCACCCGCCCGGCCACGGCATCCAGCCGCGCCAGCACCGCCGGATCGCGCCTGTCCGGGGCGGTGATCAAGGCATTTTCAAGAGTGGTATGGCAGCCGCAGTGGCAGCTTTGATCACGCACCCGCAACAGCGGCGCGGTGCGTCGGACCAGGCTGCGCCCGCGGTCGGCGTTGTCGAGCAACACCTTGATGATTGCGTCAACCGTGACATGATCGTGGTCTTCATGCCAGCAATCATAGTCGGTGACCATGCCGATGGTCGCATAACACAGTTCGGCTTCGCGGGCGAGCTTGGCCTCGGGCATGTTGGTCATGCCGATCACGTCGCACCCCCATGACTGGTAGAGCTGGGATTCGGCCTTGGTCGAGAACTGCGGCCCTTCCATCACCAGATAGGTACCGCCGCGCTGGTGCTTGATGTCCAGTTCCTTCAGGGCGAATTCGACGGCATCGCCCAATCGCCCGCAAACCGGGTGGCCGAAACCGACATGGGCAACCATGCCGGTGGTAAAGAAGGACTTGGCCCGCGCAAAGGTGCGGTCGATGAACTGGTCCGCGATCACGAAGGTCCCGGGCGGCAGATGCTCCTTCAAAGAGCCGACCGCCGACAGCGACAGGATTTCGGTGACGCCGACGCGCTTGAGCACGTCGATATTGGCCCGATAGTTGATTTCCGAGGGCGGCACCCGGTGGCCGCGGCCATGGCGGGGCAGAAAAACCAGGGGCTGACCATCCAACTCGCCGAACAGCAGTTCATCCGAAGGCGCACCAAAAGGCGACGCCACCGCCCGCCACTGCTTCCTGATCAAGCCGTCGATGTCGTAGACACCGCTGCCGCCAACGATGCCCAGCATCGGCGGCGTCCCTGGAATGGTCATGGCCTTTACCTTTCAACAACCGGCGCACGCCGCGCCGAAAATGCCCAATGCCGATCATAGCGGGAGCCATGCCGCAGACGAAGCGAAACCCGGCGGCGACAATCTGACAGCTCGCCAAGGCGCCCCCGATTAACCACACTAAGTCCAAACCCCGGGGGGGCGTGAACCGACCTTGAAGAAGACGGAGATGCCCATGTGCACGATTCGCGAACGGGCCTGGTCGCCCTATGTCACCGGCATCCTGATCGGGCTGTTGCTGATTCCGGCGATGCTTTTTGCCGATGCGCTGTCGCAATCCGTGACGACGTTGGCGACCGTGACCGGATCTCCGTTCACCGCTGCCGGTCCCGCCACCGGCTACGGCTGGCCGGTGGCGCTGCTGGTGGGAATCGGGTTGGGCGCCTCGCTGTCGGCAACGGCCGCCGGCAGCCGGCACTCGGCGCCATCGCCCATCTGGACCCGGGTGCTGGGAGCGCCATCGCCGAAGCGTCGTGCCGTCGCCGGTTTTGCCGGCGGCTTCCTGATGGTGCCGGGGGCGTTGCTGGCTGGCGGTGACCTTACCGACCACGGCCTTTCGGGGGTGGTGCAACAGTCTGCGGGCTCGTTCCTCGCACTGGCGGCAATCATGGCTGGCGGTCTCGTGACGGGCCGGTTGCTGCACCGGCTGTGAGCCCCAGGGAGCCATCGTGGCCATGACCATCCTGATCGCCCTCCTGTCGGGGCTTGTCTTCGGAGTTGCCTTCGGCTTTCTGTTGGAAAAGTCGCGGGTGTTCGAGCCGGGCGTCGTGGTGGCGCAGATGCAGCTTCGCAACTTCATCCTGATCAAGGTCTGGTTCAGCGCCATCGTCACCATCCTGATCGTCGTGACCCTGCTCCGCGAACTCGGGATCGTTACCTTGCATCCCAAGCCGGTTCTGTTGATTGGCGACCTCGTCGGCGGCCTGCTGATCGGAACCGGGATGACTCTGGCCGGCGGCTGTCCGGCGATGATCATGGCCCAGATCGGTGCCGGATACCGGGACGCCTGGTTCGTGGTCCTGGGAGGGCTCGCGGGTCTGGCCGCATACCTGACCCTGGAGCTGTTGTTGCGGCCGCTGCCGGCGGACGGGCCGGGACCGCTGACCCTGGCCGGTCTTTCCGGCACGCCGTTCCCGGCGCTGGCGGTTGCCGTCGGGGTGGGGTTGTTCGCCTGCGTCATTGCCCTGGAACGGCTGCGACCGTGGCGCCTGGACCTTGGGGCCCAGGCCGACGGCATCCACCATGATCGTCCGGGGTCACCGCGCCGGCCCTGACCACCACCGGACCCGGCCCACACTTGATCCGGGGCGCGCCCGCGCCACCTGATGGCTACGCCTTTCGGAGGGATCGCCTTTCCCGAGGCTCAGCAACCGGTCGCCATTTCCCCGAACCCTTGGAACGCCATGACCGACGACACTCCGATCATCGTTTGGTTTCGGCGCGACCTGCGGATGTCGGACAATCCCGCCCTGTCGGCGGCGGTCGAGGGCGGCCGGCCGCTGCTGCCGGTTTACGTTCTGGACCCGGGCAACGGCGACCCCTGGCCCCTGGGCGCGGCCGGACGCTGGTGGCTGCACCACAGTCTTTCGGCGCTGGGCCGGTCACTGGCCGCCTGGGGCGCGCCGCTGCTGCTGTGCCGGGGTTCCGAAGCCTTGGTGCTGACGGAGCTGGCGGTCGCCACCGGGGCACGGGCGGTATTCTGCAATCAGGTGGTGGAACCCTGGCGGCAGGTCCGCGATCACGAGGTCGCGGAACGCCTGGCGCACTGCGGCGTCGGGATGGCGTTCTTTTCCGGTTCGGTGCTGTTCGATCCGGCGACGATGGCCGCCGGCCGCACCCGGCCCTGGACGGTTTTTGGCCCGTTCTGGCGGCGTTGCCTGACCCTGCCGGCCCCCAACCGGCCGCTGCCGGTGCCGCCGCCACCGGTTCCCGCGGTGCGGTCGCCGCCGGCCGGAGAGACGCTGGACCACTGGCGACTGGTGCCCGACCGGCCCGACGGCTGGGACGGCGTGGCCGCCACCTGGACCCCGGGCGAGGCCGCGGCCCGGGACCGACTGGCCGCGTTTCTTGAAGACGCCGCCACCGGCTATCAACACGAGCGCGATCGGGTCGACCGACCCGGCACCTCCCAACTCTCGCCGTCCCTGCATTGGGGTGAACTCAGTGTCCGCCAGGTCTGGCATGCGGTGTCGGCGACCCTTGATGGCGGACCGGGGGACGCCTCGCGTTACGCCTTCCTGCGCCAACTGGGCTGGCGCGAGTTCTCCACCCATCTGCTCCACCATTTCCCCGAACTGCCGCTCCGCCCGTTCGACCGTCGCTTCGAGTCCTTTCCCAGCCGTCGCGACGACCACGCCATGGCCGCCTGGCAACAGGGCCGCACCGGCTATCCGCTGGTGGATGCGGCGATGCGTCAGTTGCGCGTGACCGGCTGGATGCACAACCGTTTGCGCATGGTCGCGGCTTCGTTCCTGGTCAAGCACCTGCTGCTGCCCTGGCAGGACGGTGCCGCCTGGTTCTGGGACGGGCTGGTGGATGCCGATCTCGCCAACAATGCCGCCGGCTGGCAATGGGTGGCCGGCTGCGGCACCGATGCCGCGCCGTTCTTCCGCATTTTCAATCCGGTGCTCCAGGGTCGGCGCTTCGACCCCGACGGTACGCTGGTCCGCCGGTTCGTTCCCGAGCTGGCCGGTTTGTCGGCGGCCCACATCCACGAACCCTGGCGGACCGGCCGCGCCCCCACGGGAACCGCCTACCCACCGCCGATGGTCGATCACCGGCAGGCACGGGAACGGGCGCTGGCGGCGTTCCGCAGCCTGCCGGCCGGCACCTAAGACTGTCACCTTGCCCCCGTGCCGCGGTCCCCCGCGGCCGGGTAAAATTGGTGGCTCTTCCTGGTAGGATGTTCGGTAGAGATACATCGTATTGTATACTACCTAAGAGCGCATGCAAAGCGGCGCCCAGAGCAGAAGCTCCTCAATCGACCCATTCACTCTGAAACGTGCAAACAGCGCCATCGTGACATCGGCCATCCGTTTTGCCTTGGATATGACGATACTCTTACGACGGAATCCAAAGAGAGTAATTTTCCATGTATCTCTACCGAACACCCCTTTTTACCAAACGAGTCACGCGCCAGGGCATGTTGGTTCAAAGCGGTCGGAGACCGCTTCAACTGAATCGTGTAATTCTGAACGCCGACCAACCGGATAGCGCGCCACTTCCGGCGAAGAACGGAACCCGGCAAGAACTGGCCCGCTAACGTCCGGGCCGTCTCTGCCCGGTGCCCGGGCTCGCCGGGAACAGGTGGCGCATCTGCCGGAGGATGTCATTGGTGCGGTCGTCTTCGGGGCGCGTGTTGCCTTTGGGGGCATAATGCTCGGCCAGCGCCTGGGCGACCTGGGGCAGTGCCTGGGGCGCGGTGGTGAAAAGACGCTGCAAGGTTTCGGAGCTGAGTTCGCATAACAGCGCCGGGGTCCGGGTGCGGACGGTGCTGACATGGGCTTCACCCAGCAGCACCACCGGGGCGTCGAACAGGTCGCCCGGGCGCAGCATGGTCGGCAGGACCGGGAGCCCGGCGGTTCGGCGGGTGCCTTCGGCCGACAGCAATCCTTCCAGAACCAGATAGAGCACGGTTCCGGCCTCTCCGGCCTGGACCACCACCCGGTTGGCGGGTTCCACCGTCAGTCGGGCGTGCTGGCCGAGCAGCTGCAGGTCGGGTTCGGCCAGGGTGCGGAACAGCGTGGTGGTGCCGATCAGCGTGGCCAGCCGGCCGGCGTCGGGCAATTGGGTGCCGCTGCCGCCGGCGGTGTCGGCGGCGCGGTTGCTGGCCGGCTCCAGACCGGCCTGCGCCAGATGCTCCAGGACGTTTTGCAGGATCAGCGGCGGCGCGTCGCCCAGGTGGCGCCATTCCGCCTTGAAATAGATGGCGTATTCCACGCCCTCAAGCCGGATCGCCTTGACCTCGACCCAGGGCGCCGGGGTCGCGGCTCCGGCCAGCCGGATCATCGCCTCCAGCGCCGCCGCCTGGAGCACGCGCATGGCCCGGCTCTGGGGCACCCGGGCGTCGAGCAGGACGCTGACCGCGCGGAAACTGACCGGCTCGGGTTGGCTGAAATTGGTGATGGTGTAGGAACTGAACCGGCTGTTGGGCAGGATCACCACATCGCCCATCATGTCCTTGATCCGGGTGGTGCGCCAACTGATCTCCAGCAACTGGCCGCTGATCCGGGCGTCGCCGGCCTTGTGCAACTGGATATGTTCGCCGATGCGGACCGCCCGGTCAATGTTGAGGGCGATGCCGGCGAACACGTCCTGGAGCAATTCGCGCAACGCCATGCCCAGGACCAGACCGGCGACCCCCGAGGCCGCCCACAGCACGGTCAGGTCCTGGTCGAATACGATGCCGGCGCAGGCCGAGGTGGCGATCACGAAAATCACCAGCCCGGAAATCTGGCTGAGCAGCTTGGGCACCGGCGCGCCGGTGGCCGAGGCGATCAGCCCGTCGAACACCACATAGCGGATGATCCGCTGGGCCAGAACCGCCAGCGACAGGAACGCCGCCACGCCCAGAACGTATTTCAACGCCTTGCGCGTGCTGTCGACGGCGGCCAGACCAAAGGTCTGGTAGGCATCGCCCCCCAGATAAAAGAAGCTGAAAATGGCCACCGAGATCAGCAGCGGCATCACCAGCTTGCCGGCGGCCTGCCGGAGTGTCTTGCCCATGACGGTCGTCCTCAGGCGCTGGAGTGATACCGGTGTGCGGAATGAATGACACAAAGGGGCGCTCTGCCCCCTTGACCCCCCGCCAGGAGCGTGACGCCCCTTGACCCATAACTTAAGTCCCGGGTTCCAAGGGCCATCGGCCTTTGGTGGGTCCAGGGCAAAGCCCTGGTCGGGGGTAAGGGGGCAAAGCCCCCTTGTGTCAATCACAAGCTTCGCCGGTATGATCGATCCTCAGGCGAGGCGGATGCGGTCGGCCTCGGCATTCAAATGCCGGGCCATGGCGGTCAGCGAATTCATGGTCGCCGAGATTTCCTCGGCCGCGCCGGCGGTGGTCTGTCCGACCATATGCAGGTGCAGGACCCGGTCCTTGAGCACCTGCGCCATGGCGTTCTGCTCGTCGATGGCGGCGGCGATGGCCTGGACGGTTTCGCCGCTTTCCCGGGAGGTGGTGACCAGCCGGTCGATGGCCGCTCGCGCCTCGCCGGCGGCGACCACCCCGGACCTGACGCTTTCGGTGGCCTCGTCCACCAGACCGCGGATGTCGCGGGTGGCAACCGCCACCTCTTCGGCCAGAGCCGTGATCTTGTGGGCGATCAGCCCGAAGCCGCGGCCGTGGTCGCCGGCCCGGACCGCTTCCAGGCCGGCGTTGAGCGCCAGCACATAGGTCTTGTCGGCAATGCTGGCGATCAGGCCGCTGATCTGGCTGATCCGGGTGTTCCGGGACGCGATACTGTCCACCGCGCCGGCCAGCCGGGTCAGTTTCGACTGTCCGTCCTCGGCGGTGGCGGCGGCGCCCCGGGCCAGCACGCTGCCGCGCTCGGCGCTCCGGGCAATTTCGGCGATGGCGGCCACCGTCTGCTCGATGGCGCTGGAAACCTCGGCCAGCGTGAGCATCTGGCTGGCGGCCTGCCGCGACACGTCCACCGCGGCTGCCGTGGTTTCGGCGGCCGAGTCGGCCACATGGTGAGTCGAACGGCCGACCTCCCGCAGCACCGCGCCGAGCTGGTCCACCGCTTTGTTGAGGTTGACCTTGATCGCGGCGAAGTCGCCCTGGTACGAGCCGTCGAGGGAGCGGGTCAGGTCGCCCTCGGCCATGGCGGTGGCGAACACCGAGACTTCGTCGAGAAGCGTCACCAGGGCGTCAAGGCTGCGGTTGACGTTGCCCTTGAGCGCGCGCAGGTCGCCTTCATAGGCGCCGGTCATGCGTCCGCGGACATCGCCCGAGGCCAGCCGGGCCATCACCGTGGCCACCTCGAACAGCGGTGCGGTCAGCACCTCGACCAGGTCGTTGACACCTTCGACCAGGGCCACGAATTCGCCGTGATGGTGCGCGGCATCGGCCCGGACCGACAGCGCGCCCACCCGGGCGGCATCGATCAGGCCCCGCAGGTCCCCGGCTACGGCCTTGAGGGTACGGGCGATTTCGGCGGTGGCGCGGATCATCTGGCCGGCCTCGTCCCGGCGGCCGTCGTCGATCACCTCGATCTCGAGATCGCCTTTGGCCATGCGTCCGATCAGGCCCGAGGCATAGCCGATCGGACCGGTGATGGAGCGGATGATGACGACGCCCAGCGCCAGCCCGGCCAGCAGCGCCCCGATCATCAAGGCGATCATCCGTTTGCGCGAAAGATCGTAAAGCGCCTGGTACTGGTCATAGACATCCTTTGCCACCTTGAGCTGGACTTCGATCAGTGCCGAGAATTTTTCCGAAACCGGGTCGATGGCGGGGTAGAGGGATTTGATGGTGAAATCGGCAAGCTGGTCGGCTTTGCCGGCCTCCAGGATCGCCCGGACCCGGCCGGTGGCGCTGTCGGCAACGGCCATCAGGGGCGTGACCTCGACGACCAGGGCTTTTTCATCGTCGACCAGATAGGTCGAGAGATAGTCATGCCACTTGGCTTTGATGGTGTCGGTGGCGACATCGATGTTGTGGATGGCCTGGTCGTAGCTCAGGGCGCCATTGCGCGCCTTATGGGTGGTATCGACGATGTTGTCGGCGTACATGGCCTCAATGACCTTCAGGTCACGGAGCGGCACCACCCGGTCGTTGTAAATCGTGTCGATCGCGGCGTCACCGGCCTTCATTCCGCTGAGGCCGATCAGCCCGATGGCGACCATGAACAGGCTCAGCAGGCAAACCAGCGCCACCAGCTTCGGACCGATCTTAAGGTTCTTGAACATCGACAATTTTCCAGCAGAAGTGTTTCAGGTGCGGTCCAGCCAGCCGGTCAGGGCTCTCTTGACAAGGTGGCCGGTCTCCCGGACCGCGGCGTCCCGGACCAGCAGCTCACAGGTTGCTCCCCGGATGCGGACGGCCCGGAACAGCGCCCGGACCGGCGGCGGCACCGGCGGCAGCGGCTGCCACCCGGGCCGGGCGTCGGCGGGTCGGATCCCCGCGGCGGGCAGGGCAAGCGAACGCCGGCCCGGCCGTTTGAGCATCAGCACCAGCATCGGGGAAGACGCGGCATCGGGACCGGGAAGCCCCAACAGCAGGGCGGGATCCAGCACCGGCCAGGCGTTCCGGCTTCGCCACGCCGACCATCGGCGGCGGTCCGGCGTGCCAAGCACCTCGGCAACCATGGCCACCGGAAAGACGCAGGTGAACGGCCCGACGGTCGCGGCCAGCAGGCCCCGATCCGCGGACCGGCGCTCGGGTCGGGCCGTCGGTGGCGGCAGGGCGGCATCGGGCACCGGGTCTGTCACCCCAACCGGCAGGCCCGCGACTCCGGCGGGTTCGATCACCTCGATGGCGCCCCGGCCGGGGTCGGACAGCCAGAGCGTGGCGCCGTTGCGGTGCGACAGGCGCCGGACCCGATCCGCGGGGACCGAGACCAAACCCCGGACCTCGGCCACCGTCAGCGCCGTCCGGCCGCCGTCACCCCGGAGGATCACGGCCCACCCTTCTTCGGCTTGCGGTTCCGCCGGCGCCTGTCCGAGCCACGCCGCCAGCGACCAGCCGGGCAACAGGTCGTTACCGATGACCACCACCCGCTCGCCGGGGTGGCCGGTCCGAAGCGCCCGGGTGCCCTGGTGGCGCGCCACCTGTTCGACCCCGAGGGCAGGCAAGGCCAGGACCAGGCCATGGCTTGCGACCAGCAGCACCTCCAGCGGCCGGGCTATGGCGGTCGCAGCCTCGGGCGCCAACACCGGAACGGTGTCGGCCGGGGCCAGAGTTGCCGCCAGCGCCTCGATCGCGGCCAGACCGGAGGGCAGGTCGGGTGCCGGTTCCCGGGCGGACCCGACGACGGATACCGCGTCAACCCGGACCCGGATCGGCCCCCGGGTGGTTGCGATCAGCATTGAACAACGTCCGGCTCGGGCAGCGCCGCCCATCGCCTGGGGCAGGTCCCACTGGGGCGCCAGCCGGCCATCGGTCTCGACCAGACCCTCGAGGGCGGTCGGAGCAAAGGGGAGCGGCGCCGCCGGCCGGGCCGGCGCAACATCGAGAACCACCGCCGCCGGCAGAACCCGGCTTTGCCCGGCGCTGGAATAAACCACCATGCCGAACGCTTCCCGGTCCGCCGGCACCGTCACATCCTCAATCCCGGTCGATAATTTCATCATATAAATAAATCCGCAGGAGATCGACGTGATCCCCCCTCCGTTGCCGAAGGCGGCATAATACCGGAGACGTCGCCCGATGCAACACGCGCAATCATTAGTAATTTATCGAAGCAAAATTGCCTTTGACTGCACAATAAGAGCGTACCTCAGAGAGGTTTAGTCGTTCATGACTTTCTCTCAAGTTGCACCGGTGGGTCTGTGTGCGGGCATGGATGCGATAATGACTTGTTGGCTCGCGTCATCCCAGAAATAATAAATGCGGAGACAAAGGGCCGGGGCACGGGTGTTACCTCCGTTCTTGACGTGCCACTCTACGTTGTACCGTTTACCTTGCCAATCGAATAAAAAGCCATCCGCTCCGCAGCGATCATTCCGAATGCCACTCTCGAAGGGAAACCGGAGACCTCCATCCCCGCCGCCCAGGCGTCGTTCGCGGTAGTCATTGGCCAGCCACAGAAGACACCGGGCTGCAACGGAAACCTCCTGGAACAGCGGCGATTTCACTTCCCGTCTGGCCCGTGGCGACAGAAGAAGTCGGCCAACCAGATGTTGTTCACACCAATCGGCAAAAGCGTCCCAGCAACTCGGAAGAGGTATATTGGTATCGGGAGCCTCTCCACGCGCCTTCAGTTGATCGGTAAGCTGCCTGATACGGAACTCGGCCGCGGTCAGTTGAGCCTCTGCCGTTTTGGCGCGATCCTCAGCAACTTTGTGCTCGTCCGAGAACCATTGCTGGGCATCCAAGGCTTGTCTCAAGTCCCCCTTCAGCAAATTTATTTGTTTTTGTGCGGCAACTAACTGGTCGGTATCGCTGGCGCCTTCATATTCCAAACGGCTGCGGGACAGATCGAGGCTTTGTTGGCGAACTGCGGTGAAGGAGAGTACGCCACGTCCAAGACGAACGCGGGTGATGCTTTCGCTTGCCGCCAAACGACGCATCCAGTTACCGGCCTTTTCCGCATCTGTTGCCGTAGAAATTTCCTCGCGCAGAATAAGCTCGTGTCCACCATAGGGATTCGCGTCCTCGCTAAAACCTGGGAGATATACGCGGACAGCCCCACCGAAGACCGAAAGCCGTTTCCCAAATCGCTCGGTCAATGCCCAGGTGAACTGGGCAGGGATGACCACGACGGACGCGATGCCGAGCGTGGTTTGCGCCAACGACACCGGGTCCAGTAGCGGAGATTCGTTCCGCGGGTCGTCCGGCACTGTCAGTGCGAATACAGGCAACTCTCGTTGAGGATCGACCAAAATCTCTATCAACCGCTCCGCATCCTCTTCCGACCCCACGACCCAGGGAGCGTCCGAGAGGTCAAGCGGACCACTTCGCAAAGGACATATAGCTGCAATTTGCCGAAGAAATCCGGGGACTGCGGGTGCGATTGCCAACTTGTCCTCTGGCGAACTCACCAGGGATCGAACGCCGATTCGCGGCGCTTCCGATTGAAGATGGCCAATCGTAATTTCAGTCGTCCAGACGCGCTGGGCGACGTGCCGATCGGGGCGATCTGACCGGATTGCCCAAATATCCGTGCTGTCATCGACCATCCTGATGCCGGAGCAATTACGACCGCCAGCCAAATGGTCAAAGCTTTGATGGTCCAATGCCTCCTTTGGCAACCATCCACCGGCCTGGTTCTTGACCCATTTGAGTACTTCGCGACGGGCCGTCTCGGCAGTGCCCGGTCCATTACGGTCCAAGATGGCAGCGACCCTTAAAATTTCGCGCTCGCGCACAATCTGCGGCATGCGAGATGCCAGAGGCCGGAGTGCTTCCGTAAAGGAATCGTAGCTCATCTCTACTCTCTCATTCCTCTGTGGCCGATTAAATTTCACTGTCGGAGATCATCATATACCCGGCCCACCTGAGAATCCAAAAAGCCTCAGGCGAAATGACGCGAACGCTATCTGAGATGCTGACCTTGCCGCCGTGCCGCGGCCCCATGGCCGTCCAATTATGCTGCCATCGCTTTCCTCTGGCAACTCCAACTTTTCTCAAGGTTTCGTCCAGGCAGACCAGTGGCTTATCTGGGGCGTGCGGGCGTGTGCAGACCTCCGGCACGTCTTCCATGTTCGCCGCAAACGCTGCGTTGGCAGCCGGCGGAATGACCCATTGTTCCTTCAGGTGCGACTTGAGACTGTTTTTTTTGAGCGTCCGGCCGATCGTGATCGGTGGAGTTATGACCTTATTGTCTCGCCATTGTTGGCACGGACGGGTTGGGTCGGTTTCCCAAGGGAATCCGTGCGGGATGGGTGCGGCGGGCAAGGTGCGTCCACCGCATTTTGCGGAAGTGCAATTGTAGTATTAAGCACGATCCGCACAGCCTGGAGATTTGTCGTCGGAAACCGGCTGGTCAACCTGCCGATGATCATAGGGTCCGCTCATAGGGCATCTCCCGGCATTAACCACCCTCGCGGTCGTCCTTTCAAGCCTTGCGTCGGGCTTCCCGATATGGGTCTTCATCCCATTCGTCTTTTATCCATCTTGTCTTCTGGCGGCGGCGGGGGATGGGGACAAATGCCCGGGTCGGGTCCGTCTCGGCTCGGTTACGAGGCGCATCATCCCGGTGCAGAGCGGATCACGCTCCCCGCTCCAGGTCTTCGCGCAGGGCTTCGAGTTCCAGCCAGCTTTCCTCGGCCGCGGCCAGTTCGGCCTGGCGCTCTTCCAAGGCGGCCGTGAGGCGGGGATAGGCGGCGGGGTCGCGGCGGAACAGGTCCGGGTCGGCGACCTGTTCGGCCAGGGCCGCGACGGCGCGGGTCAGGGCCTCAATGCGTTCGGGCAACTGGTCCAGTTCCCGCTGCTGCCGGTACCCCAGCTTGCGCCGGCTCCGGATTCCGGTCCCGGTGGCCTCGGCTTCGGCCGGGCGGGGCGTCGGCCGGGCGGGGGCGGGCGGCGGTGGCCGCTGGCGCAGGTAATCGCTGTAACCGCCGGCGTATTCGGCGACGGTGCCGTCGCCTTCGACGGCGATGGTCGAGGTCACCAGCCGGTCGAGGAAATCGCGGTCGTGGCTGACCAGCAGCAGCGTGCCCTGGTAGTCGCTCAGCACCTCCTGGAGCAGGTCGAGGGTATCCATGTCCAGGTCGTTGGTCGGTTCGTCCATGATCAGCAGGTTCGACGGCCGGGCGAACAGCAGGGCCAGCAACAACCGGTTGCGCTCGCCACCGGACAGGGTGCGTACCGGACTGTCGAGCTGGCGGCTGTCGAACAGGAAGTCCTTGAGGTAGGAGGCGACATGGCGCGGCTTGCCGTTGACCAGGACACTGTCGCCGCCGAACGGGCACAAAATTTGCCGCAGGCCGGCTTCCGGGTCCAGCGCGGTACGCTTCTGGTCGAAATAGGCCGGCTCCAGGGTCGGCGACAGCCGCACCGCCCCGGAATCGGGCTCAAGCCGGCCCGTCAGCAGCTTGAGCAGGGTGGTCTTGCCCCGACCATTTGGGCCGAGGATGGCGAAGGCCCGGCCCCGTTCCACCCGGCCGCTGTAGCCGCGCAACACCCAATGGTCGGCTTCGTAGAAAAAACCCAGGTTGTCGAAGCAAACGGCGGCATCAGTCACGATTCCACCCCTTGCCGTGCATCCGCCAGAACAGGAAGGCGAAGATCGGTGTGCCGATCATGGCGGTCAGCAGGCCAATGGGTATTTCCTGGGAGCCGACGCTGCGGGCGATGTCGTCCATGGCCAACAGATATATACCTCCCAGTAATGCCGAAGCTGGCAGCAACCGCGTGTGCTCTGGCCCCACCAACATCCGCGCCATATGGGGGATGATCAGTCCCACCCAGCCGACGCCGCCGCTCACCGATACCTGGGCCGCCACGATCAACGCCACTAGGGAGACGATCCCCCAACGCAAGGCCCGGATATTGATGCCCAGGGCTTGGGCGTCGGTCTCCCCCAGGGAGAGCAGGTTGATGCGCCAGCGCAGCATCATGAGCAGGGTCCCGGCGAACAGCATGATTCCGGCCACGATGGCGACCTTTTCGTAGGTGGCCCCGGCAAAACTGCCCATCAGCCAGTAGACGATGGAGGGGAGCTTGACCTGGGGGTCGGCCACGTACTGTGCCAGTCCCACCAGGGAGGAGAAAAAGCCGCCCACGATGACCCCGGAGAGTACCAAGGCCAGGACACTGGACCGACCCGCCAGTTTGGCCAGGGCAAAGGCGATTACCAAGGCGCCGAAGCCGCAGGCAAAGGCCAGGGTAACGATGCCGATGGAGGGAAGGGAGAGCATGATGGCCAGGACACCGCCAAAGCAAGCGCCCGCCGAGACCCCGGCCACTTCCGGGCCGACCAGGGGGTTGCGGAAGACCCCCTGCATGGCCGCGCCCGAGAGGGCCAATCCCATGCCGCACAGGGTGACGGTCAGGATGCGGGGCAGGCGGATGATCTCCACCACCACCCGGAACTTGTCGGTGTAGTCGAAGGAGGCATTGAGCGGGGTGGTGAGGATGA
>PLTC01000119.1:0-22253 GCA_003165295.1 Rhodospirillales bacterium
ACGTCATGGACGTGGCTTTCGCGCAGGCCGGCGTTGGTGATGCGCACGAACTGGCTGCGGGTTTGCATCTCCGGGATGGTCGCGCAGCCGGTATAGCCCATGGCCGCCCGCAGGCCGCCCACCAGTTGGTGAATGACGCTGCCCACCGGCCCCCGGTAGGGGACCCGGCCCTCGACCCCCTCGGGCACCAGTTTCATGGTGGAAACCTCGGCCTGGAAGTATCGATCGGCCGAGCCGCGCGCCATCGCCCCCACCGAACCCATGCCGCGATAGGACTTGTAGGACCGACCCTGGAACAGGATGACCTCGCCCGGGCTTTCGTCGGTGCCGGCAAACAGGCTGCCGAGCATNNTGCCGCCGTCGGCGATCACCGGGATCCCCTGCGCCCGGCAGACCTCCGCCACGTCCATGACCGCGGTCAGTTGCGGAACCCCGACGCCCGCGACCATGCGCGTGGTGCAGATCGAGCCCGGACCGATGCCGACCTTGACCGCATCGGCCCCGGCGTCGATCAGCGCCCGGGCGGCGTCTGCGGTGGCGACGTTCCCCGCCACCACCTGGGTACAGTTGGACAGCCGGCGCACCGCCCGCACCGTCTCGATCACCTTCTCCGAATGGCCATGGGCAGTATCTACCACCAGCACATCGACCTCGGCATCGAACAACGCCTCGGCACGGGCGATCCCATCCTGGCCGGTAGCGGTGGCCGCGGCGACCCGCAACCGTCCCTTGTCGTCCTTGCAGGCGTTGGGGAAGCGGTGGGCCTTTTCGATGTCCTTGACCGTGATCAGGCCGATGCAATGGTAATCATCGTCCACCACCAGCAGCTTCTCAATGCGATGCTGGTGCAGCAGACGCTTGGCCTCGGCGCTGTCCACGCCCTCGCGGACCGTCACCAGCCCGTCGTGAGTCATCAACTCACTCACCGGCTGATCGGGATCGGTGGCGAAGCGGACGTCACGGTTGGTCAGAATGCCCACCAGCCGGCCGGCGCGTTTGCGCTTGTTCGGCGACTCGACCACCGGAATGCCCGAGATGCGGTAGGTGGCCATCAGTTGCCGCGCATCCTTGAGCGTCGCGGTCGGCGCGATGGTGATGGGGTTGACCACCATCCCGGACTCGAACCGCTTGACCCGGCGCACCTCGTCCGCCTGCCGCTCCACGTCCAGGTTGCGGTGAACCACGCCCAGGCCGCCGGCCTGGGCCATGGCGATGGCCAGCGCGCTCTCGGTCACGGTATCCATCGCCGCCGAAATCAACGGAATCCCCAGCTCGATGGTCCGGGTCAACCGGGTCCGGGTATCGGTCTCTCCGGGCATCACCGAGGATGCCGCCGGCACCAGCAGAACGTCGTCGAAGGTCAGAGCTTCGCGGAACCGGGTCTCGCCAGCCATCGGCCACCTCCAGAATTTCGCGGCACTATACACCGCAGACCCCGCTTGTGAAGATCGTCCGCGGCACTGCGGCATGGATGGCAGGGCTGGTGTGCGGTGGAGATGGGCCTGGTCGGGGTTATGGCGGTCGAGGAGCGTCACCTCCCTGGTGGGGGGCCTTAGGTGCCAGGATAGGGCTGTTATCCCGATTTTGCAAGGCTCTGCCCTGCACCCGCAAGGAGGCGCGCCTCCTTGACCTCCAAAACTCTCGGGTTCAAAGGGCCGTTGGCCTCCGATGCGTCAATGACATGGCTCACCGACATCAAACGTCAGGCCGATGCCGCCATGAAGATACACACTTTGCCCGGAAAATTTGTGCAATTCGTGTGACCCTCAGTGAAACACGAATCCCCGGTTCCGAAACAGCCGGAGACAGGCCGCCACCGCCGCGGGATCATAGAGGCGACCCTGATTTTGTTCTATTTCCGCGAGCGCCGTTGCGATGCCCAGCGCCGGCCGATAGGGCCGGTGGGACGCCATCGCCTCGACCACGTCCGCCACCGCCATGATCCGGGCGTGGGGCAGGATCTCGTCTCCGGCCAGACCGTGGGGATAGCCCGAGCCGTCCAGCCGTTCGTGGTGCTGGGAGACGATCTGGGCGATCGGCCAGGGAAAATCGACGGCTTTGAGCAAATCAAAGCCGGCGGTGGCATGGGTCTTGATCAACTCGTATTCAATCGGCGACAGCCGGCCGGGCTTGCTCAGGATTTCCGCGGGAATATGAATCTTGCCCAGATCGTGGACGATGCTGGCAAGATACAGGCTATGAATTTCGGCCTCGGGCATCCCCAACTCGCGGGCGATGGCGCGCGCCAGTTGCGCCACCCGTTGCTGATGGCCGGCGGTATAGGGGTCGCGCATCTCCACGGTGCCGGCAATCGCCTGGACCGTGGCCTCCATGCTGGCCTCCAGGCGTTGCAACGCCCGCTCGTGGTCGGCCCGGGTGCGCAGGGCCGAGAGGCCGTAGCCCAGATCCTCGCCCAGCTCCGCCAGCAACCGGACCTCTTCCTCATCGAAGGCATGGGGTTCGGCGCTGTGAATGCTCAGCACCCCGAACACCCGGTTGCCGGACGCCAGTGGCAGCACCAGGACCGAGGCGTAACCAAGCGCCGCCGCCCGATCCCGCCAGGGCGCGAAATCGGGGTCGGTTGCCGTGTCCTGGACCACCCGTAACGTCCCGGTGCGCACCACCGCGGCCAGCGGCTCCCGATCCAGGTCACCGTCCTCCCACGGAACCGCTGTGCTCCGGTTTCCTTCCTGTCCTTTGGCCAGTTGCGCCACCGGCCGAAGCTTCCCACGCGGCGGATCAACCATGGAGATCAGCGCCAGCCGATAGCCGCCGATCTCGACGATAACCCGGCACATTTCGGCCAGAAGCTGGCCCTCGTCGGTGGCATGAACCAGGATGCAATTACAATTGGTCAGTGTCTTTAACGCCCGGTTGGTTCGGCGCAGGGCATTCTCTGCGACCGTCCGCTGGGTGATGTCGTGACCGATGCCGTCCACCACGACCACCCCGCCCTCGGCGTCGAACACGGGGCAAGTCGACATCTCCAGGCAGTGAAGGCTGCCGTCGCGATGCCGAAACTCCATCAGATAGGGCGGTTGGCGTTCGCCGCGACAACTCCGCGCCACGCACTCCAGAGCAGCCTCGTTGACCGGATTCGGGGTCAGGTATTCGGAATAGTGCGCGGCGAACTCCTCGGGGGAATAGCCCAGCACCGCGGTAATGGACTGGCTGACGTAGACGATCCGGCCATCGGAGTCACGCGAATAGAAAAAATAGTCGTCGCGCAGGGTCTCGACCAGACTGCGGTAACGGCGCTCGCTGGCCACCAGTTGCTCGGTCCGTTCCACCAGCCGCTGTTCCAGTTGGCGTTCCAGGGCATGGACGGCAAGATGGGTCTGGACCCGGGCCAGAACCTCCTCGGGCTCGAACGGCTTGGAGATGAAGTCAACGCCGCCCGAGGTAAAGGCCCTGACCTTGACGTCGGCATCAATCGCGGCACTGATGAAGATGATGGGAATCGCCGCCAGCCCCGGCTCGGCCTTGAAGCGTCGGCACACCTCGTAGCCATCCATTTCGGGCATACGCACGTCGAGCAGCAGCAGATCCGGCGGTTCGCGGAGCGCCACCTGCAACGCCCGCTTGCCCGACAGCGCCGTAACCACCCCATAACCACGGTCACGCAGCACCCGGGTCAACACCGTCAGATTCTCGGGCGTATCGTCCACGATCAGGATTCGTGCCGGTATCGCCTGCATTTGGGCGTCTTCAGGCGTCATCTGCGCGTCCCACTCCCGATCCCGACCGGCCATACCGCGCGTTCCAGCGGGCGCCGCCGACCCGACGACGACAAGACATCCCCGGCCCGGATGGCCGGCCCCGCCACCAGCCTCCCTCTCCCGGCCGGCATCGGGCGACGGGCTCGCGGGCCGGAGAACGGAAGCGGACACGGAAAAGGCGAAACATCGGTCGTTGCCGGTTCGAACATCTTCGATCCTGACCCGATGCCGGACCGCCGTTCCCGGCTACCGGCCCCTGGCGCCCCGGTTTGGGGACAGGCAAGTATAAAGCATTCTCTTCCGACAATCCTAAGGAAACTATGAACACCCGACAATTCCCATAATGGCCGGGAGCCTGCGCCAACACCCCCACCCACCCCGCCGGCACTTCGCGGCAGCGGGAGAAGATAACGAAATATCATGACATTATCTCCTTCCCCAGGGTTTCGCCGGCAAGCACCGGGGCCGGGGCGCTTCCGCGGATTCAGAGCTTTCAGGCAAAATGGGAATTGCTGATGAACGCCTGAATCGTGCCATGCCGGCAGCACCGCCCCGGTAAAGGGATCGGCCGCACCGACCCCGAACCCCGGCGCCGCTCACGACGCCGGCCCGCACGGCGGAAACCACACCGTAACCACCGTTCCGACCCCGACGGTGCTCACGATTCGCACCGAGCCGCCGTGTAACGCAACCAGCGATTCCACCAGAAACAAACCGAGCCCGATGCCATCGGCAACCCGGGCATAGCGGGTATCACCCTGCTCGAACGGTTTGCGGATGCGCGCGAACTGGCTCTCGGAAATCCCGATGCCGGTGTCGGCGACCACCAGTTCGATGCCCTGCCCGGCCCCGGCGCGGGCCGCAACCGAAATGGTTCCGCCTGCGGGCGTGAAGGTGATGGCGTTGGAGATCAGGTTGCCCAGAACCTGATAGACCGCATGACGGTCGGCCCGCAGCAGCGGCAGGCCCCGCGGGACCGACAGCCTGATGCCGACGCCGCGCCGGAAGGAATGGCTGCGGATGTCGCGGAGCACATGGGCCACGGTATAGCGAACATCGAGGGCCGAGGGCTCGATGGTCATCAATCCGGACTCGATCTTGGCGCAATCGAGAACCCGGTTGATGATCTCGAGCAGGTGATAGCCGCTGGTGACGATGTCCCGGGCGTAATCCATGGCGGTGGCCGGGAACTCCGAACCCGGGCTCAGGGTGGTGATCATCTCGCCAAAGCCGATGATCGAGGACAGCGGGGTGCGTAGCTCGTGACTCATGGTCGCCAGGAACACCGCCCGCGCCCTGGCCGCGGCTTCGGCCTCATCCCTGGCCTGACGCAGCGCGTCTTCGATCCGCCGGCGGTCGGTGATGTCGCGGCCGGTGGCCTGAACCTCGACCAGCCTGCCGGCGGCATCACAGATGCCGCAACTTTCCCAGGCATACCAGCGTTCGCCCGCCACCGTCGGCACCCGGGTCTCGATGGCGGCCCGGGGAGCGGAGCTGGTCCCGACGGCGGCGAGGCCGACGGTGGCCACCGTCTGTCCGGCATCCTCGGGACTGATGATCCCGCGCCAGGGAGTCCCGATCAGGTCTTCCCGACGGCGTCCGATCACCCGGCAGGCGGTGTCGTTGACGAAGGTAAAGCAGCCGGCATCGTCAACGCGAATCACCATATCCGCCTGGGTTTCGACCAGGGCACGATAGCGTTGTTCGCTATGGGCCAGCGCCCTCGCCGCTTCCTCGCGCCGGCGGTCGCTCTGCCAGGCTTCGATGATCTGGCTGCACGCCGAAACCACCGGTTGGATCACCGCGGCGATGTCCTGATCGTAGCCCCCCGGCCGGTCGGCCAGACCGATGCCGCCGACCACCCTCCCGCCCCGGTGAAGCGGCAGCCAGAGATAGCTTTCCAGGGTCGGATGGCCGGGCGGCGCCCGGCAGGCCGCCGCCTGGAGCGCCGATCGATCCAGGATCACCGGGGCATCGGCAGCCGCCCCGGCGGCACAGGCCAGACCGCGGCCGGGACCGATGACCGGACCGAACGGGACCCGGTCGCATCGGCCGCCCGGGGCCGCCGCCCCGTCCGGGGCGAAACCCGAAATGGCCAATAGCCTCTGCCGCCGGCTGCCGTCCGGTGCCTCCACCAACTCGGCCAGAAAGCCGGCCCGGCTGCCGGTAAAGCGGACCACATCATCCAACACCGCGTCGAACAGGCGGGCAACATCGCTCTCGCCGATGAAACGCGACTGCAAGCGGGTCACGCAATCCATCAATTCGCGGCTCTGCCGCAGCGCCTCGGTCCCCCGTTCATTGAACAGCAGCAATTCCTCGATGCGCCGTTGGCGCCGGCTTAATTGAACTTCCTCATTGAGTTCCCGCCTCAGCAGAACAAAATGCCCAAGAATCAGGCAACTGACCAGCAGGGTTACGACAATACCAAACAACCGGTTAATGACTGCCGTCTTTTCTTTTTTGAGCAACAGCAGTGACCATCCCTGATCGCCGATCTGTTTACGTCCCACCGCCATCCGCACGCCGTTGACACTCTGCGAGGCGCCGTCAACGGCTTCCCCGGCCAGCAGCGGCGTGATCGAAAGCGGTTCGAACTGCCGGGACGATACCGCCCGATCGGCGACTTCGGGCGCCACCGGCCACAGCACGCGCAATTGCATCCCCGATCGGCCGGCCAGCAGCACGATCCCGTCGGGGTTGATCAGATAGGCATCGACGGCCCGGGAAAAGCCGAGCCGATCGGCGTCCAACGGCACCTTGACGACCGCGGCCCCGACCACCGGGCCGTCCGGCGTGGCCCGGATCGGATGGGCGGCGAAATAGCCCGCCTGATGGGTGGTGGCGCCAAAGGCGAAATAATGGCTGGGCCGACCGGCCAGCGCCTCCTGAAAATAGGGACGGAACCCATAGTTCTGGTGAAGCAGGCTGGTGGCGTCGTCCCGGTTGGAGGTGGCCACCACCGTCCCGTCCCGATCCATCAGATAGGCAAGGTCCCCGCCGGTGGCGCGGTGGAAGCGGTCGACCAGCAGATCGGCCGCCTGGCCCGGCTCGGGCCAGCCCGCTCCGGCCATGGCGAACGCCGCGCCCTCGGCCTCGTGAAGATCGGCGGCCAGCCCGTTTGCCATCAGCGCAAGATCGGCGGACACCTCCTCGCGCAGGTCGGCGTCATAGAGGCGGCCCATCCAGTCGGTAAACAGGCTGCCCGCGCCGACCACCAGCACCAGACTCCCGGAGGTCAGCCAGAAGTGCCGCCGTGACTTGCGCATCAGGCCGGTGGCATCGATGCGCTCCAGATCGTAAGCCCACAGGGCCATGGCCACCAGCACGGCACAGCCGCCGCGGACCAATTGGATCGGAATACCGGTCGCGGCAAGGAACGACTGTTGATTGATGACCGTGGCCGGCGGCAGCGTCGAGGCCGGCACCACCAGCCCCGCGGCCACGCCATAGGCCACGAAGCCCCCGGCGGCGAGCAGCAGCCACGGCCACCCGGCGACCCCGATCGACCGTGCCCGCACCACCAACACCACCGCGGCAAGCAGGCATCCCGGCAGCGCCAGCAGCAGACGCGCGGCACCGTTGGCCACCGCGAGACCGCTGGTGGTGGCGCTCAGCGCGACAACCAGCACCACCGGCATCACGGCCCACCAGGGCGGAACCCGCCACTCCAGCCGCTCGGCCCCCCGCCGCCCGAACTCCAACAACAGCCCATAAGACAGCGTCATCAGCCCGAGCCGCCCCACCGTGAACGCCACGCTCTCGCCAACACTGAGCGCCAGCAGGTCCAACCACTCGTGAAGGCCATGGCTGAGCCCGAACAGGCCCAACAACTTCCACGGCACCGGCTCCGGGATGCCCTGGCGCATCGAAAGACACACGGCACCCACGTAAAGAAAGGCCAAGCCGTAAATGAAGAAAATATAATCGACCGGCGTCGCCATTCCTGTCATTTCCGGCAGGTCCCGCAATCGTGCGCGCCCGAAGCATCCGAATCACTTCCTGAATGATGGAATTATCGGAAAGACCGCCGGCCCCGGGCAAGCGGCTTCCCGCGGCGCGGCGATTTGCCGCCGGGAACGGCTCACCGAGCCGCCTGTGCCGGCCATCGGGATTGCCGCGGGATCGGAGGTCCCGGCTGCCCGTTGCACCCCGCCGGTCGCTGCACCCCGCCCGTCGCTGCACCCCGCCCGTCGCTGCACCCCTTGACCCGGCAGCCCCGGCCCGCCACCCTGGCCGCCATGACTGCCCGCGTCCCCGCACCGTCGTTCATGGCCCGCGCGCTGGCCGAAGCCGAAGCCGCCGCCGCCGCGGGCGAGGTCCCGGTGGGGGCGGTGATCGTCGAAGCCGGCAGCGGCCGGATTCTGGCCGCCTGCGGCAACCGGGTGGAGGCGCTCGCCGACCCCTCGGCCCACGCCGAGGTGCTGGCCATCCGCGCCGCCTGCCGGCAGTTGGGTGCCCCGCGCCTGCCCGGCTGCGACCTTTACGTCACGCTGGAGCCCTGCGCGCTGTGTGCCGCCGCCATCAGTCTGGCCCGACTGCGCCGGGTTTATTTCGGTGCCTACGATCCCAAGGGCGGCGCCGTGGATCACGGCCCGCGCTGGTTCGGCCAGCGCACCTGCCTGCATGTCCCCGAGGTCTATGGCGGCATCGACGAGCGGCGGGCCGCCGGGCTGCTCCGGGCGTTCTTCCGCGCCCTCCGGGCTGCTCCGGGCGTTCTTCCGCGCCCTCCGGGCTGACGATCCGGCCGGTCAGACTCAAAAGTCGAGATCGGTATAGTATGGCGGCGGCGGCACCCCGGGAATCAGATCCGCCAGCAACGGCCGGAAACTCGGGCGCGACTTGATCCGCGCATACCAGTCCTTGGCCTCGGGATGCTCGTCCCATGGCACCAGCCCGACGTAATCGACCGCCGACAACTGCACCCCGGCGGCAATGTCGGCATAAGAAAAGCCGTCACCGGCCAGCCAGCTCCGCTGTTCGGCCAGAAAGGCAATGTAATCCAGGTGGTAATGGATGTTGGCAAGGCCGGCGCGAATGACCAGACTCGATGGCTCGCCCAGGTTACCGACCCGCTTGATGACCTTCTCGCCCACCAGATTTTCGGTCACTTCACGATCGAACTTGATCTCGAACCACTCGACCAGACGCCGCACCTCGGCCCGTGCCTTGGGCGACGCCGGCAGCAACGGGGTCCGGCCATAAACCTCGTCGAGATACTCGCAAATGGCGCTGCCGACCACCACCACACTGCCGTCGTCCACCAGCACCGGCACGGTCCCGGCGGGATTGAGGGCCAGGAACTCGGGACGACGGCGCCACGGCTGCTCGATCACCGGCTCGAACTCGAGCCCCTTCTCGGCAAGCGCGACGCGCACGCGACGGGACGGTGAGGACAGGGGGTAATGGAAAAGAATCCGCATGGCCGGGTTACTCCAGCCCAACTGGGGCGATGAGGACAGGGGGATGAGCGGGTACCGCCGTTGCGGGAGTGCGCCAAGGGCCGGGGGCGGCCTTCATCCGCTCCGCACCCGCGCCACGGCATGGCGCCAGCCGTCGTAGAGCCGGTTGCGCCGGGTCTCGGCCATTCCCGGCTCGAACCGCCGCTGGCACTGCCAGCCCGCGGCCAGCCCGGTCATCGAGCCATAGACCCCGGCGCCCAATCCGGCAAGGCAGGCCGCGCCCAGGGCCGTGGTCTCGGTCACCACCGGCCGTTCCACCGGCACCGCCAGGATGTCGGCCAGGAACTGCATCAACCAGTCATTGCCGACCATGCCGCCATCGACCCGCAGCGCCGCCGGCATCTGCCCGGCATCGGCCGCCATCGCCTCCATCAGGTCCCGGCTCTGGTAACACACCGCCTCCAGCGCCGCCCGCACCACCTGGCTCGCCCCGGTGTTGCGGGTCAGGCCCAACAGCGCGCCCCGGGCGTCGGGATCCCAGTAAGGCGCGCCGAGGCCGGTGAAGGCCGGCACCAGATAGACCCCGTCGGTGTCGTCGATGGCGCGGGCATGGGCCTCCGAGGCCGGGGTGTCGGAGATCAGGCCCAGGCCGTCCCGCAGCCACTGCAAGGCCGCCCCGGCAACGAAAATCGAGCCCTCCAGGGCGTAGCTGGCCTGCCCGCCGAGCCGCCAGGCCAGAGTGGTCAGCAACCGATGCTCCGACAGCCGCGGCGTGGCGCCAAGGGTCATCAGCGCAAAGCATCCGGTCCCATAAGTGCTCTTGACCATTCCGGGGGCAAAGCACGCCTGACCGAAGGCCGCGGCCTGCTGGTCGCCGGCCATGCCCGTGACCGGCACCGCGGCACCGAACAGCGCCGGGTCGGTGGTGCCGAAATGGGCGTCGTTGTCCCGAACCTCCGGCAGCAGCGCCGCCGGCACCCCGAACAGGTCCAGCAACCAGGCGTCCCATTGCTGGGTGGTCAGGTCGAACAACAGGGTGCGGGCGGCGTTGGTGGCGTCGGTGGCATGAACCCGGCCGCCGGTCAGCCGGAACAGCAGAAAGCTGTCAATGGTGCCGAAACACAGTTCGCCCCGCTCGGCCCGGACCCGCGCCCCGGGAATCCGGTCCAGCAACCACACCAGCTTGGTCGCGGAGAAATAGGGGTCCAGCAACAGGCCGGTGCGCGCCCGCACCAGCGGCTCGGCGCCTTCCCGGATCAGCGCCCGGCAGGCGGCGGCGGTGCGCCGGTCCTGCCAGACGATGGCGTTGTGCAGCACCCGGCCGCCCTCGCGCTCCCACAGCACGGTGGTCTCGCGCTGGTTGGTGATCCCGAGCGCCGCCACCTGCTCCGCCCCAAGCCCGGCACGGCCCAGCGCCGTCCGGCACACCTCGAGGGTGTCCTGCCAGATCGCCTCGGGATCGTGTTCGACCCAGCCATCGGCGGGATAGTGCTGCACCAGTTCCCGTTGCGCCGACGCCACCGGCCGGCCATGGCGATCGAACAGGATCGCCCGGGTCGAGGTCGTCCCCTGGTCGATGGCCAGAACATGGCTTGCCGCCATCGCGGGTCTCCCGGGTCGCACCCTAATGGGGCGCAACCGGGGCGGGAGCCCCGGGCACGACCGGCACCGACGGAACCACGCCCGGCTCCGCGCCCGCCGGCCGAACGGTGATCCGGCCCACCGCCTGCCGGGCAAAGAAGCGGGGCTTGTACATATCCTCCAGCGCCGCGCCGGGCAGTTCATAGCTGCCGGGCGTCACCGCCCGCACCGCAAAGGCCAGCTTGAACGGCTTGCTGTCACTGGTCAGGATCAGCGACGCGACGTAACGGTCGTCGCGCAACTCCGCCACCGCGGGCTCGGTCAGATCGGCGAGCCAGCCGGGAGCCTCGGTGCCGGCCCCGCCCAACGCCTGCTTTTCGATCTCCCAGCCCGCCGGCAGCGGCTGGCTGACGATGGCCTGATGGTACAGTTTGGTGTCGGCCGATCCCTCCAGCACCACCACGAACACGTCATTCTGCCGGACCAGATCCAGATTGACCGGGGTTCCGTCGCGCCAGAAGAAGTTCCGCTTGATCTTGAAGCCCTCGCGGGCCGCGGGTTTCGGCACCGTCGGCACGCCGTAGGTGGCCACCGCCTGCCACACCGGCTGACGGCCGGCGTTGCGGATGGTGATCCCCGCGCCCAGTTCGCCCAGGCCGGGCACGAGGCGCACCGGATCGGCCTTGGGCAGCGGCTGGCCGCCCCGGGTCAGCACCAGCGGCGCAGCCCCATGCATCAGGGTATTGGCGGCCAGCACCAGCCACGCCTGCTCCTGGGTGTTGGTCTGGTTCACCGCCGCGGCCGAGGCCGGCAGCCGGTCGATCAGCGCCGGCAGGCGACCGCGATCGGCCATGCCGGCCTCGGTCAGCAGCGTCACCAGCGCCGCCGAATCCCGCACCGTCGAGCCGTAATCGTCCTCCCAATAGTCCCGGGCCAGTTGCGACATGGCGCCATCGAAGGCGACCTCGGCGCGGTCGCGGTCACCCAGCCGGGCCAGCGCCGCCCCGATCTGCCCTTTGGCCAGCGGCGTCGGCAGCCGCCCGGTAAAGGCATCGTGGAAATAGCGCACCGGCCCCGGCGTCAGCACCCCGGCCAGGGCCAGGGTATGGAAGGCATAGGCGCGGCTGGCCAGATCGGCGTCGCCGCTGCCGCCCTCGATGGCATGACGGCGCAGCCAGGTCAGGCCGGCCAGGTACGGCGTGTCGGGCACCGGATGCCGCAACGCCCGCGCCCGGGTCAGGAACTCCATGGCATAGGCGGTAAGCCAGGCCTCTCCTTCGTCGTGGGCACTCCACAACCCGAACGCCCCGTCGTAACGCTGCTTGTCCAGCACCTGGCCGATCGCCTGATCGACCCGGGCGCGGCGGCTGTCCTCCGACATCGCCCCGGTCCCCAGCGCCTGGGCCACCTCATTGACCGACAGCAGGGGCAGCCCCCGGCTGACCAGTTGCTCCAGGCAGCCGTAAGGATAGCGATCGAGGGCCGCCAGCAGACCGGCGACATCGAACGGCGGCCCGGAACTGAAGCTGAGCGACAGCCCGGCCGTCCCCGGGATGTACCCGGCAAGCAAGGCCGCACCGGCGGCGGCGTCGGCGCCGGGCGCCAGTTGCCGCACCAGGAACTCACTCTCCACCGGCCGCGACGGCCGCACGGTCAGGCCGATGTCCTGATGCACCGCCACCGCCGGCGGTCCATCCAGCGGCCCCGCCACCTCCACCACCACGCCGCCGAGACCGGCGGACTCGGCGGTCATCGGCAGCACCACCTCCCGACGCGCGCCGGCCGCGAGATCCACCACCGTCACCGCCACGGTCCCGGCGCCGGCCGCGGGCGTGGCCGGAGCGGCCGGACCAGGACCGGCCAGCGGCACCGGTGTCAGTGGTGGTGGCAGTGGCGGCGAAACCCGTACCGGCCCCTGGCCGGTCACGGTCACGCGATAACGGCCGGCCGGTGCCTCGACATTGTGCAGCGACAGGTTCATCTCGCTGTTGTCGCCGGGCGCCAGGAAACGCGGCAGCGTCGCCTCGGCCACCAGCGGGTCGCGCACGGTCAGCTTGCCGGAAAACGCCCCGACCCGGGTCCGGTCGAAGGCCACCGCCATCAACCGCAACTGTCCATTGAATTCCGGCAGGGTCAGCCGCACCGTCGCCCGGCCCGCCGCGTCCACCGCCACCGGCCCCTGAAACAGCGAAACCACGGTGATCGGCACCTTGGGCAGACCGGCGGCCAGCCCGCCGGTGTCACCACCCTCGCGCAATTCACCGGCCGGGCCGTCGACGGTGTCGATCAACCGGCCATAGTCGTCGCGCAGGTCCAGGCCCAACTGGCGTTTGGCAAAATAGTGGCGCCCGGGATCCGGCGAGACGAACTGGGTCAGTTGCAGAATCCCCTCGTCCACCGCCGCCAGCGTCACATAGGCCGGGCCGTCGGTGCCGCCCAGGGCGCCACGCACCGGGGTCACCCGCAACGGCACCTCCAGGGTCTGGTTCGGCCGCACCACCTCGGGCAGGTCCACCGCCACCGACAGCGTGCGGGCGGCGGTATCAAGGGCCACCCAGGTCAGACCGATGGCCCGCACCGGCAGCCGGTCCTTGCCGTGAACCGGCGGCCGGTAGACCGTGGCCGTGACGTAGGCGCCCGGCCCCCAGGCCGCGTCCACCGGAACATCGACGGTGGCGCCGGTCTTGGGAATGCTCAGGGTGCGCACCGTGTGGAGCCGGTCGGTGGCCACGGTCAGCAGCACCTCGCCGGCAAACGGCGGCTGGATGTGGATATGCGCGGTTTCCCCCGCGGCATAGGCCGGACGGTCCGCCGTAACCTCTACGGTATCGGGCGTGTCGCCGGCACTGGCGGCGGCCTCCCAGCCCGAGGTGAAGCGGAACGAGGTGGCCACGCCGGTGGTGGCATCCGAAACCTCCAGCCGGTAACGGCCAAAGGGCAGCACGCCGACATCCTCTACCGCCGGCGCCGCCGCCGTCACCGACAGACGGCCGGAGCGCATGGACTGGTCTCGTTCGGTCACGCGGTAGCTGTAGCGTTTGCCGTCGTAGTACCATTGGAAGTCGTGATGCTCGGCGATCAGTTCCCAGGTCAGCTCCGGCTTCGCGAGCCGCCGGCCCTGGCTGTCCACCGCGATGATGTCGAAGCCGGCCGACTGGCCGTCGTCCACCTGGCCGTTGGCGAAATGCCCCTTGACGCCGATGGCGTAGGGCTGGGAGCGCACCGGCACCACCAGCGTCTTGTGCGTCGCCCGCCCGCCCGGTTCCGCCACCGAGACATGGATGGTGGCACGCAACGGCTTGGTGGTGTCGGGCTGGGGCGGCAGGTCCACGGTCAGATGCGCCTTGCCCTCGGCGTCGCCGGCCGGCAGCACCAGTTCCCGGACCCGACCGGTCACGGCCTCCTGGGCCAGACCGAACCGGTAGTCCTTGAACGCCGGATAGGGCTCGGGGTCCTCGTCCAGAACCACGTCGGCGGCGCCGCCGAGCCCGGCGGCCGGAGCGCCATAAAGGAAGCGGCTGGCCACCAGCAGGTCGAACGGCTGGCCCGCCTCGATCAGCGGCCGGCCGGCGGTCAGTTCCACCGAGAGGCGCTCGGGAATGAACGCCTCGACCTCAAAGTCCAGCTTGCCGATGGGATCGGCCTTGGGGTCGCCATAGGCCTCGACGGTCCAGCCGCCCATGGGCGCGGTGGCGCTGAGGGCCAGCGGCAGCACATAGCCGCCGGTGGCCGTCGGTTTGAGCACGCCGGAATAGAACTCGGTCCCGCTGGGGCGCAGCACCTTGACGGTCAACGGAAAGTTTTCAACCGCAGCGGTACGGTCGTCGCGCAGCAGCACCGTCAGGTTAACGGTCTCTCCCGGCCGGTAGACGCCGCGGTCGGTGAACAGATAAGCGTCCATCGGCCCCGGCACCGGCCGGCCGCCGACCCCGCGGTCGCTGAGATCGAAGGCGGCCAGCGTCAGGTCGAGGGCGGCAAAGTCGCCGCCGGGACCGGTGGCCAGGACCATGACCGGCGCCTGCCCGCCGGTGCCGCGGGTAAGCCCCGGCGCGAACACCGCATGGCCGTCGCCATCGGTGGTCGCCCGCCCCAGTTCGGCGTTGTTGCGCGCCAGCAGCGCCACCTCGACCCCGGCCAGCGGCCTGGCCGAGGCCAGGGAGCGCACCATCACATGGATGCCGTCGGCGCCGCGGGTGGTGGTCAGCCCCAGATCGGTGATCATCAGCCACTGGGTGGCCGGCTCGTTCTGGTTTTCCTGGTCGGGGACATCGACCGGGGCCGCGGCCAGGAGGTAAAGGCCGGGTTTGGGCTCGGGGATCAGGGTGCGGATGGCGACGCCGGTGACGGCTTCCTGGTTGCGCTCGCCGTGGACCGCGAGCCTGCCCTGCCAGATCAGTTCGCCTTCCGAGTCCTTGAGTTCGCCCAGATGGCCGTCGGACAGCGCCCCCCACAGGTGATCGGTCTTGAGCTGACTGACCAGATTGCGGTCGTTGACCCGGTACAGCTTGAGTCCGACCGCATCGAGATTGACCGAGACCACCGGCAACGCGCCGGTGTCGCCCCGGGCCAGGATGAACGACTGGCCGCGGAAGGCCACCGAGGGCGAGCGGTCTTCGACCTGGACATGCTCGGTGTCGTCGGCCTTGAGCACCAGCCCGTCGGCCCCGGGCAGCCCCTGGCGCACCGTCACGTCATAGGCGGTGCCGTGGGCAAGGCCGCTCAGGCACAATTGATTGTCGTCGGCCAGCGCCGTCACCTTGACCGCCGGAACCAGGCGCACGAAGTCTTCGAAATGAAGGTCGCGGCTGCTCTTCAGCCGGTCCGAGAATTCCAGGCACAGCCGCGCCGGGGACTGGTCGCTGTCCACCGATACCTTCTTGAGCGTCAGCCCCACCACCAGCCGGAGCGCGGCCAGCCGGTGCTCGGCATCGGGCAGCGGCAGTTTGGCCTGCTTTCCTTCTTCCACCGCGGCGCGGTAGGCGGCCATGGCATCCCCGGGCCGGTTCAGCGGTCCCTCTAGCAGCCGGGCCAGCCACAGCAGGGCGTCCACCCGCTCCTGGCCGACGGCGGCCTTGCCGAGACCGAGCCACCCGGCCTGAAGCGCGCGATCCAGGTTGGGTTTGGGCAACCCCGCCTGGGCCTGGGCCAGCGCCAGCCAGGTGGCGGCGCGGTCATCGCCGGCGGCAATCACCCGCTCGAACGCCGTCACCGCCCGGACCATGTCGTGGGCGGCCAGCGCGGCGGCGGCCTGGCTCACCGCCTCGTCCAGCATCGCCCGGTTGGGCTGCGGCGGCGCCTTGGAGCGCAGGAGGCCGGCATAGCCGCCGGCGTCGGCGGCAAGACCGGGCAGCTCGAAATCCTGCGCCAGCGCCTGACCGCCGCCCCCGATTCCCGGCGGCGCCGCTGCCGCCGCAATCACCAGCACCAAGGCCAGCGCCAGCCGGCGAAACGGCAGGAAAGCAGCAAGGGTCCGGGTCATGGCTCGACTCCTCGTGGCGCCTGGGGATCAGGGATGGGAGACTATCACACCTGCGCCGGAGAAACAGAGGACGACCGGAAAGGCCGGCACGAAACCGCGACCGGACCCACCCGGTGTCACCGTCCGGGCCAGATGCCATGGCGGGAGATCACCAGGAGGACGGCAATCAGGGTGCTGAACAGCAGCCCCATGCCGACATTGAACGCCAGCCCGATCCCCACGGTCAGGGTTCCGAGCAGCACCATGAACAGACTCGAGACCCCGATCATGACGATCGCCCGGGCCGAAAGCTCCAGCCCGTCTCTCCTGGCCGGTTGGCGTCCGGTCGCCTGCCGCCTGTCACGGTTCATCACCCTGGACTCCCGACCTGCCATTCCAAGGCCGCGGCGGCCGTCCCGCTTCCGTCAACTCAGGATTGAACTCTCGGCAAAGTCCCGGCTTGCACGATCAGGTAAAGATTTGGTTGCCAATCGGCCCGGATCACCCTGACACAGTCGCCCGAGCGGCCCGCCGCGGCAACGTGTCACAGCGCGGTTGCGCCGCACGGCGTGGCGCGGCGCCGATCCGCCCCGGGATCAATCCCGAATATCGCGCGCCGATTGCTCCAGAGCCTTGATGTGGCTGAGACCGGGCAGGATTTCCGACTTGACGAACTCGATCCGCCGGTTGGGGCCGCCGCCGCCGCGGGCGAATCGCAGCTTCCACAGGTTCATCTTGACGGCCAGACCACAGAGCACACCCCCAATGGTCACGTGATGGGCGGTGATCAACTTGCGGATCGAACGAAAAGTGTCGGCGTTGATGTCCGTCCAGAAATCCTGTGACCGGCGATTGAAACTTTCGAATCGTCCGGTAATCGAGGCGGTAATTTCGGTGACATCGGCCCCGACCAGATCGATGGTCTTCATCAGCCGCTTGTCCCGGGCGATCTCGGCACTGCCGCGGACCTCGTTCATCCAGTCGACGAAACGCTGCACCTCCGGCACCACCTCGTCGATGCAGCGGCGGAAATAGGCCAGGGACAGGAAAATGTCGCCATATTCTTCAAGAAAGGCGGGGATCTCGGTGACCTCGATTTGCAACCGCTCGGCCATGGTCCTGATGTTCCTGATCGCCTCCTCGCGATTGGGATGGGCGAACATCTTGATAATGTCCGATACGTCATTGATATCAATCTTATCGGAACCGTAAATATACTTAATCAGTGGATGCGTAAACAGTTTCATGTATTTTGTAAGTTCCGCCTTCTTTTTGTCAGATAACGATAATCCCTTATAATTATTGACATCGATATTAAGACGGCGCAGCTCGATCCTCATGGTATAAACGTCGAAGCTGCTGGCCTGGGATATTTTCAGCAGCTTCACCAGATCCGCGGCGATTTCCTCCTTATACGAATCGAAGAAAGTTGCGGCATCGGGAACCTTGATCTGCCCGCTGCCGGTGGCGCTGTCATTGAAGATCTCGATCACGGTCTCCAGACGCACATTCTTGATCAGCCGTGCGCCCTGCAAGCCGGGGGTTTCCAGCCGGATGATCGACAGCGGCAAAATGTGTAGCGAGTCGCGCGCCTCTTCGTCGGAGAGGTTACGGGTGCTGCCCGCTTCCATCCCGATGTGCGCGGACTTGCCGCTGGATCCGGCGGCGTCCAAATCCCTACGCTCCCTCCACTGGTCACCCGTCCGGCAGGCACACCCGTTCCCGCGCGTCGCCTGAGGACATTCGCAGAAGGGAGCTTACCATAGAGCATCGTCGGGGTCCGGGCAACCGGCGCGTCGGGCCGCAAACCCAGACCAGGGCTTTGCCCTGGACCCACCAAGGGCCGGCGGCCCCTGGACCCCGGGACTTAAGCCAGTCCTTCGACAACCGGAGCCGCTACCGGCGAATGAAGGCCGCGAACAGGAGCCGCCACAGGGCTTCGGCCGGTTCGGCCTCGGGGTGGTCCCGCAACGCCCGGCGGCACAGGGCAGCCGGCGATTGGCCACTGAGCAGGGCCAGGGCGTCAAGGTCACGCCACAAGCCGCCCGCCATCTCGATGGTGCAGAAACGGCCTGTGCGCGGGTGGCGGATGCGGCGGGTCTGCGGCGCCAGGGCGTCACCGTCAAGGGCGGCCAGGGCACGCTCCAACGCCGTGCTCATGGCCGCCACCGTCGGGAAAGCGAAAAAAGGTTCCGCCCCGCCGGCTCCGGCCCCGCGGCCTGCACCGGTTTCAAGACCACGCCCGGGGCGGAACAGGTGGGGATCGCCGGAACCTGAAAGATTCCCGGGCCGCCGTCGCGAAACCGCGAGGGACGTGCGCACGATGGCGCAAGGGTGGTATAAGCCACACCAGCCATGGTCGACTGCCGTTCTCAGTTGTTCGTGGTCAGGCCGGATGGGGTGTTCTCATCACTCCATCCGGCCGCCTGGGGATGGTGCGGCCAACGCCAGTTCCAGTCAAGGGCGAAATGCCACGTTGACCGGATGCCAACCTTTCGGCCTTGATCGCGTCACGGTTTCGAAACACGAGGCAGGCACATGGCCGACGACGCGGGCGCCTGGGATGTCTTCGTCTCCTATTGCCACGATGACGGCGACTGGGTCCGGGTGCTGGCGGAAAATCTGCACCAGTCGGGACTCCGGGTCTTTTTCGACAAATGGGAGATTCGGGCGGGCGACGTTCTGGTCCAGCGACTCGAAGCCGGCCTGCGCGACAGCCGCGCCGGCATCCTGGTGGTTTCGCCCGCGGCGCTGGCCCGGCGCTGGGTCCGGGCGGAATACGCGGTGCTGGTCACCCGGGCCATCGAGCACGACGTGCCGCTGGTCCCGGTGCTGCTCCGGGATGCCGAACTGCCGCCGTTTCTGGCCACCCGGGTCTGGATCGACTTCCGCAGCGCCGACGGTCCCGACTATCTGGCGCGCGTGGCCGAACTGGCCCGGGTGCTCAAGGGCGAACGGCGGGGGCCGCCGGCCCGCACCGGCGCGCCGGCGCTGCCGCCGGGCAGCGGTTTCCTGGCCGCCGGCCCCCGGCCCTGCCAGCTGGCCATCGCCCCCGAACGCACCGGCTTTTCCCAGGCCGGCGGCGGCGCCATCGTGGCGGCGCCGTCCGGGTCGGTGGCGGCGCTGGCCGAACTGGCCGGGCGCTTCGCCAGCCAGCGCGCCGGGCTGGGCCCGGCCCGGGAGGCCGGCGGCGTGGCCGCAGCCAACGCCGGGCAGGACGCGCTGTTGCACGAGATGGGCCTGGCCCTGGCCGCCGCTTTCCTGCCGCCGGCGGTGGCCGCGGCGCTGACCGCCGCCATCGAGGAGGCGGTGCGGCTGGGCAGTCCCCTGGAACTGGCCCTGGAACTGGCCGAACCGCTGGCCGAGCTGCCCTGGGAGACCCTGTGCCTGCCCGGGCTCGGGCCGCTGGCGCTGCACCCGCGGGTTTCGCTGTTCCGGCGGACCGCCACCGGCGGGCCGGCGCCGGCGCTGGCGGTGCCCGGTCCGCTGCGCATCCTGGTGGCCATCGGCAGCCCGGAGGTCCAGAACACCGGCAACGACCTGCTGGACATGGAAACCGAACTGGGGCGCATCCTCGACGCCACCGACGCGCCCCGGCAGCAGGGCCGGGCCTGGGTCCGCATCCTGGAAAATGGCAGCGTCACGGACATCCATCAGGCGTTGAGCGAGCGGCGCTATCACATCCTGCACCTGTCCTGCCACGCGCTCCCCGGTGCCCTGATCCTGGAGACCGCCGACGGCGCCGAAGACCGGGTTTCGGGCGAAGCGTTCTGGCGGCAGGCGATTCCCGCCGGGTCGGCGCCGCCGCTGGTGGTGCTGGCCGGCTGCGCCACCGGGCGCGGCTGTGACCCCGATCCCGGGCCGTCCGAGGCCGGCCGCCTGCCCGGTCTCGCCCGGACCCTGGTGGCGGCCGGGGTGCCGGCGGTGATCGCCATGCAGGACAGCGTCGGCGACCGCTACGCCACCGACTTGATGGCGGAGGTCTATCACACCCTGGCCACCGCCGCCGAGCCGCAACCGCTGGCCGCCCTCAACCACGCCCGCCGGGTGGTGGAAGCGGCGCGCCGGCAGCAGCCGCCCGAACACCGGGCGCCGCCGGAATGGGCGACCCCGACCCTGTTCACCGCCGCCACCCCGCTCCGGCTCTATGACCCGGCCGGCGGCTTCGAGACCCTGCGCGAGCCCGACGAGCCCCGGTTCGACCCCGGGGTGGTGGTGCGCCGGATCAACGACATGGTCGGCCGCCGCCGGGAACAGCGGCTGATCCGCCGGACCCTGCGCGACCGCGAAAGCAGCGGCGTGCTGATCCACGGCCTCGGCGGCGTCGGCAAAAGCACGCTCACCGCCCGGATTCTGCACCAATTGGCCGACAGCGACGGCGTCCTGGTGGTCTCGGTGGCCGGCGAAACCAACCCCGACCGGCTGCTGGGGGTGGTCGCCGACCGGCTGGAGACGGCCGGTCTTCGCGCCGAGCCGGAAGACCGCGGGTATCTCGGCCGGATCGCGGCGCTGCTGCGCGAGGTCAAGCTGGAATGGCGCCGGCGGTTCCAGACGCTGGCCGAGACCGTGCTGGTACAACGACCGCTGGTGGTGCTGTTCGACAATTTCGAGGATAACCTCCGCGACGACGCCCTGCCGCCGGAGAAGGCCGATCTGGCGGAATTGCTGAGCCTGTGGCTGGCGTCGCCGGAGCGAAGCCGGCTGCTGTTCACCTGCCGGTATCCGTTCACCCTTTCGGGCAAGCCGCCGCGGCGGCTCGGGAGCGTCCATCTCGGCCCCCTGTCCTGGGCCGAGACCCGCAAGCTGGTGGCGCGGCTGGACGGGCTGAAGACCCTGCCGGCCGCCGACCTGCTCCGGGTCTGGCAGGGCGTCGGCGGCCATCCCCGGGCGCTGGAGTTCGCCGACGCCCTGTTGCGCGGCGGCACCGCCCGTTTCGACGACGTGGCCGAGCGGCTGTTCGCCCATCTGGCGCGCCAGCCCGGCCTGACCGACCCCGCGGCGTGGTGCGCCGACCGGGCCGGCAATCTCGACGCCGCGCTGGCCGCAACCGTGACCCTGGCCGCCGCCGACGTCCTGCTCGACCAGTTGCTGGAGCGCCTCTCTGACCTGCCGCTGGCCCGCCGCCTGCTGCTGGGCGCCGCGGTCTACCGGGAACCGGTGGACGAAACCGGCCTGATCTGGCAGGTCGCCACCCCCACCCCTCACCCCCCCGACCCGGCCCGCACCGCCCGCCTGGAGGCAGCCGAGGCGCGACTGAAGGCGGCCCGACAGGACAACCCGGCCGCGAACCTGAACGATGTGCTGTCCCCGGCCGAAATGGCACAGGCAACCCGTGACTGGGACGACGAACACCGGCCGCCGGTAACCGCCCCGGCCGGCTTCGCCGCGGCCCGGAGGCGGCTCCTGGACCTGTCGCTGCTGGCGCCGGTGCGCTACAGCGACGACCAGCCCGAGCGTTTCCTGGTCCACCGCTGGACCGCCGCCGCCCTGACCGGCCACGCCAGCGACGCCGAACGCACGGCGGCCCACCGCGCCGCCGCCGGCTTCTGGCGCTGGCGGGCGGAGAGCGTCCGCCAGTCCCGCGAACAGGAGATCGCCGACTGGCTGGAAATCCGCCATCACCTGCATGAACTCGGCGATCTCGCCGGGCTTCACGAGGTGAGCGGACACATCATTCTTCGGCTTGAGACCTGGGGCGCCTGGGAATGGGAGGAACGGCTGCTCCACGAAACCCTGGCCTGGATGCCGCCGGAGTCGGCCGAGGCGGCGGCATGCCTATTCCATCTCGGCAACGTGGCCTTTAGTCGCGGTGACCATGACGCCGCCCTCGACGGGTACCGGAAGGCCCTGGCCATCGACGAGCAACTCGGCAACCGCGAGGGCATGGCCGCCGTCTATCATCAACTCGGTATGATTGCAGAGGTGCGCGGCGCGCTTGACGACGCCTTCGACTGGTACCGGAAGTCCCTGGCCATCGACGAGCAACTCGGCAATCGCAAGGGCATCGCCGCCGCCTATCACCAACTCGGAAGGATTGCAGAGGAGTGCGACGCGCTTGACCACGCCCGCGACTGGTACCGGAAGTCCCTGGCC
>PLTC01000119.1:22327-24119 GCA_003165295.1 Rhodospirillales bacterium
GGTACCGGAAGTCCCTGGCCATCGATGAGCAACTCGGCAACCGCGCCGGCATAGCGCTCAGCCTCGGCCAGATCGGCGAGCTCCTGACCGAAACCGGGCGGGTGGCGGAGGCGGTTCCGCTCACCGTGCGGAGCCTCACTCTGCATCTCGGCCTGCAGAGCCCCAACGCCCGCATCGATCTCCACTGGCTCTCCCGCCAGCGGCGGGCGCTGGGCGGGGACGCCTTCGGGGCGGTGGTCGGCCGCCTTTGCGACGCCGAAGACACGGCCAAGCTTCTCGCCCTCATCGACCGGCTTGAGGCCGCGCAACCGGACGCCGGCACGGCCCCATCGGCCTGAAAGGTCGGGACAGACTGATCCAAGGGGGGCTTTGCCCCCCAAACCCCCCACCAGGAGCGTGACGCCCCTGGACCCGCATGACGTCAGGGGTTCCGCAGTGCCACCGCCCTTGGTGAGTCCAGGGCAAAGCCCTGGTCGGGGGATTCGTCATGTGAACGACATCAATTCGCAATATAACTCTTGCCATGATCGGGTCAGCCAAACCAACGAGAGGGCGTCGCGTGCTGGATCATTCGAACTCCGGCCTCATTGCGGGCTATACATTTCTCCCCGAACAGCGGGGGCAACGCCTGAGTTGGGCCGAGGCCCAAAAGCCGGTGATGCAGGACGCAGGGTTCCGCTGGCTGCACCTCAACGTGGCCATCCAACCGGCCCGGCGCTGGCTTGAAGACAGTTCCGGCCTGCCCGAGGCCGCCATCGAGGCCATGCTGGACGTGGACCCCCATTATCATGTGGTGTCCACCGCCCACGGCTTTCTGCTCTCCCTCAACGACGTGATCCTCGGTCAGACCGAGAGCCCGCGGGAGAATACCGGCCTGATCGCGATCTGGGTCGATCGCGGACAGATGATCACCATCCGGCGCTGGCCGATGCTGTGCACCGATCGCCTGTTGAAAATGGTCGAAGGCGACTATGCCCCGCCCTCAAGCATCGGTCTGTTCCTGCAATTGTTCGATCAGATCGTCGACACCTTCAGAAAACGGGTGGTCCGTCTGACCGTGGAGATCGACAAAAGCGAGGATCAGATGCTGGCCGGCCACACCAGCGGCCTGCGCACCCATCTCGCCGGCCTGCGCCGGGAGGCGGTGGCCATGCACCGCAGGATCGTCCCCGAATTCCACGGCCTGTCCCAACTGGCGGCCCGCCTGCCGTCGTGGATCAGTGAAGACGAGCAGGCGTTCTTCCGACAGGTGACCGACGAGGTGGCGTCGCTGATCAACGACATCCGCTCGGCACAGGAGCGGACCAAGGTGCTTCAGGACGAATACGCGGCAATGATCGCCGAAGAGACCAACAACAATCTCTTCGTCCTCTCCATGGTGACGGTGATCATGCTGCCCATGACCTTCGTCACCGGCTATTTCGGCATGAACACCTCGGCCCTGCCGCTGACCAGCCCCGACGGCTGGGGCTCCATCGCCTCCAGCGCCATCATCGTCGTGGTCGGCGCCATCACCGCCGCCCTGTTGCGTTACCTGATGCTGAGGAATCGCCGGGACCGCTGAGCCCGTCGAGCCCGTCGGACCGGAAGCCGGGCCACCGCCCGCCCCCGGCAACGCCGGGCGCGGGCGCCGGCATCATTCCCCGTCTTCGCCGGAGTCGCCGGTCAACCACCGGTAAAGCGTGTGGGCCACCACCGCACCGGCCGCCGCCGCCGCCGCCCCGCCGATCTGCGCCTGGGCCAGCATGGTCTGGGTCAGGGGCGCCACGATCGGCGCCGCGGGCGCCGCCGA
>PLTC01000057.1 GCA_003165295.1 Rhodospirillales bacterium
TTCGAGATGCTGGGTAACTGGTCGTTCGGTGACTATTACAAGGAAGAGGCGATCTCCTACGCCTGGGACCTGGTCACCCGGGACTACGGGGTGGACACTTCGCGGCTGTACGCGGCGGTGTACAAGGACGACGACGAGTCCTGGGGGCTGTGGAAGAAGATCGCCGGCCTGCCCGACAGCCGGATTGTCCGGTTGGGTGACATCGCGAGGGGCGATGACGAGAATTTCTGGTCGATGGGGCCGACCGGCCCCTGTGGTCCCTGCACCGAGTTGTACATTGACCAGGGCGAATCGTTCGGTCCCGACGTGGTCGGCGGCCCCACCGACCGCTATCTGGAGTTCTGGAATCTGGTGTTCATGGAGTTCGACCGCCAGGAAGACGGCTCGGTGCTGCCGCTGCCGATCAAGAGTGTCGATACCGGCATGGGGCTGGAGCGCATCTCGGCAATTCTTCAGGGCAAGACCAACGTCTTCCATACCGATCTGTTCATGCCGGTGATCTCGGAAATCTGCGAGCGGACCGGACGTGACTTCACGGGTTCGGACGCGCCGGCCATGTGCGTGGTGGCCGACCACATCCGCGGCCTGACCTTTGTGCTGAACGACGGCGGCGAATTCGACCGGGTCGGCCGGGGCTATGTGCTGCGCCGCATCCTGCGGCGGGCGGTGCTGCACGGCGACCAGTTGGGGATGAAGGAGCCATGGCTGTACGCCCTGGTGCCGACGGTGGTGGCCACCACCGGCGCCTACGCGGTGCCGGCAGAGCGCATGGCCGCGATCCAGGCGACCATTCGTGACGAAGAGGCCAAGTTCTTCCGTACCCTTGATCGTGGTCTGGTCACCTTTACCCGGGTGGTCGGGGAAACCCGGAACGCCGGCTCCCGGGTGATCAGCGGTCCGGCGGCGTTCCAGCTTTATGACACCTATGGCTTTCCGGTCGACCTGACCCGCATCCTGGCCGAACAGCAGGAAATGGAGGTGGACAGCGCCGGCTTTGACCGGGAGTTGGAGCAACAGCGGGCGCGCTCCAAGGCCGCTCAGGATTTTTACGACGCCGGCGGCTGGATCCCGGTGGGGGAGGGCAGCGACGGCGGCTTTGCCGGCTACGACCTGACCTCGCTGGATGTCCGGGTGTTACGGTATCGCCCGCGGGCCGATGGCGGCGTTGACCTGATCCTGGACCGCACGCCGTTCTATATCGAGGGCGGCGGCGAGCAGGCCGACCAGGGCCGGCTGACCGGCAAGGCGGTGGAACTGGCGGTGGACGAGGTTCGGCGCATTGATGTCGGCGTGGTCCACGGGGCGCGCTGGCTGCGGGGCGGGGTCGGGGAACTGGCGGGCGAGCCGTTGCTGGTGGCCGAAGTGGATCGGGGCCGGCGTCAGGCCAAGGCCGCTCACCATACCGCCACCCATCTGCTGCATGCGGCGCTGCACCAGATCGTCGATCCGGGAGCCCGCCAGATGGGGTCGTTGGTCGCGCCCGACCGGCTGCGTTTCGACTTCGCGGCGTCCCGGGCGCTGACCGCAGACGAGTTGCGTCGGATCGAAGACCGGGTCAATGGGTGGATTCTCGAGGACCATCCGGTCCTCCGACAGGTGGATGTGCCCTATGCCGAGGCGGTGGCGCGGGGGGCGATGGCGTTCTTCTCGGAGAATTACGGCGAGACGGTGCGGGTGGTCGAGGTGCCGGCGGTGAGTCTGGAACTGTGTGGCGGCAACCATGTGGCCCGCACCTCGGAGATCGGCAGCTTTCTGGTGGTGGCGGAGCAAAGCGTCGGCGCCGGCGTCCGGCGGATCGAGGCCGTGACCCATCGGGCCGCGGTTGCCCGGGCGCGCGAGTCCCTGGACCTGCTGGCGGCCTCGGCGTCGGTGCTCAATGTTACCGCGGAGCAGGTGCCCGGCCGGCTTGCCCAACTGACCGATGACCTGAAAAAGCTGGTCAAGGAGAAGGAGCAACTGTCCCGTCAGGCGCTGACCGGTAAGGGTGCGGACGCCTTGCTGGAAGGGGCCGAGACGGTGGATGGGGTGCTGATTCAGGTCAAGCTGGTCCCCGGCGCCGATCCCAACCTGTTGAAACAGGCGTTGGACAATTTGCGCAACCAGCATGCCGCCGGGGTGTTCGTGCTGATCACCGAGGTCGAGGGGCGCGGCAGCATTCTGATCGGTGCCGGAGCCGAAGCGGTCGGGCGTGGCCTCAAGGCCGGGGATCTGGCCCGGGACATCGCCCGGCAGGTCGGTTCGGGCGGCGGCGGTCGCCCCGACTTTGCCCAGACCGGATTCAAGGGCATCGACGCTGCGTCGGTGGTCGAAATCGCCCGCAGGACGGTTCGTCAGGCGGCAGGGGGGTAAGTCACGAGGCTCCATCCTGTCCCCGGCGGGGTTCCCAAAAGCCGATAGGACCGCCCATGGCAAGGTTTTGTCTGTTCGCATTTTCCTGCGGTCGCTCGCCCGGCTGTGGGGAGAGCGGCTGTGGGACGGTGTGGTCCGGGTGACCGCGGTCATCGCCGGGATTCTGGTGGCCGGGCGTGAGGTGGATCCGGCGCTGGTCGGGGCCGGGAGGGGCCGGCGGCCACCTGTGGGTCAGCTATCATGTGGATGTGCCCTGGTGGACCAGCTCCGGGCTGTTCGACGCCGATTGCGATGATAGCGCCGGGACAATGCGCGGACCTTTCCGCAAACCGACCGTTTCATCCGCCTTACCGGCAACATTGCCTTGACCCGGGAGGTGAAAATGACCGAGGTTGCGGAGCGGGAGCTGGCGGAACACCGGGGGCCGTTGGTGGTCCTGGTTCCGCTGCCCGATGCGCGACCTTTGCCTCGCGGGTGGATCGCTTCATCGCCTGTCCGGCCCGGCGTCTGCCCTGACGGCCAAAGATTTTTGCAGGGCTCTGCCCTGCACCCGCAAGGAGGCTCGCCTCCTTGACCTCAAAACGTTAGGGCAGCAAATCGTGCCCGATGGCATCCAGGTCGTGGTTCCGTCGTCGGGTCGCCATGCCATGCAGGGAACGGATGACGTCCTTCATGATGAACGGCGTGTCGCCCTGGTCGATGTTGGAGGCGAGGTTGTGCAACACCCCACGCAAATCATCGGGCAGGGCGAGGTAAAGTTCGATGGCCTGGCCGGCAACCTCGCGGGCCGGCAGTTGTCTTGCTCCGGCCAGAGTCTCCAGGCGATCGGCCACTGCTTTATCGACCGAGGCGGTAATGGTGTAACCGAGCATGACCGGATCCCTGGTGGTTCGGCACCGCGGCGCGGGTCCGCGCCCGATGGATCAATGGATGAGTGAAAGGTCGAGCATGCCGGCGGCGCGGAACAGGGTGAAGGCGGCGATGGCCACGTCGGCATCGGCAGAGGCGGCGTCGCTTTGGGCGTCGATCAGCGAGGTTTCCCCCGACAGCACGTCGATCAGCGAACGCCGGCCCTGGAGACGCTCCTCGCGGGCAAGGTGAAGGAACTCGGTGACGATCCGAACCTGATTGTCCAGGTGGCCGGCGTTATCGCGGGCGCTGTCGAGATTTTGCCAGGCATTGCTCACCTGTTCCTGGATCAGATCATGCAATTCCTTGACCCGGTCTTCGGCCGCCACCGCGGCCTTTTCGGCGGCATCGATGGCGTAGAAGCTGCCGAGGCCGGTGTTGAACTGGTAAGTCAACTCCAACTTGAGGATTTCCTGGGTGCGATCGCCGGTAATGCCATCGGGGTTGCGCTCCAGCTTACGCTGCGCAATGGCATGGAGATTCGGATACAATTCGGCGGCCCGGACCCGATCGACCTCGGTCCGGTTACCCTCGGCGGTCAGGCGCAGAACCTCTAACTGCGGGTTGTGCTTGTACGCGAACTCGACCGCTGATGGCAGCGACGGCGGCAGCAGGTCGAACGGGACCGGCATCCGCTGGGTCGGGTCGTCGTCGACGGGATCGCGGCCGAACACCGCGCGAAAGCGGTTTTGGGCATTGGCCAGCAGGCCCTTGGCCCGGGCAAGCCGGGCTTCGGCGCCGGCCAGTTGGCTCTTGGCCTGGAGCACATCGGAGGTGAAACCGCCGCCCATCTCGACCCGGCTCTCTTCCATGCCGGTCTGGGTTCGGATATTGGCAACCGACTGTTCGGCAAAGGTCAGCGAGCGCCGGGCGCGATCCAGGTTAATATACGCGGTCAGCCCCTCCAGCAGCAGGTCCTGGGTGACCTGATCCTCGCTGGCCCGGAACTGCCGGACCGCGATCTCGGCCTTGTCGATGGCGCCATTGGTGGCGCCGAAATCCCACAGTGTCTGGCGCAGGCCAAAGGTCAATTCGCGGGTTTGCAGGTCGGTGTAGGGGGTGCCGTTGGTATAGGTCATCCGCTGGTGACCGGCCGAAGTGGTGAGCGACAGGTCGGGGTACCAGGCGCTACGTGCCCGGGATGACGACGATTCGGCGCCCTCGCGGTCGGCATGGGCGGCGGCGATCCGTGGATGATCGGACAACAGGTGTTCGAGGGCCTGGCGGTAATCCTCGGCCATCGCTTCGCCGGCAATGACGGCGAAGATCAGGCCAAGAACCGGACCGGAAAAGACACCAACAAGGCGCCGCGTGTGGCCACGCACCATGCACACTACCTTTCCTGGAACGCGAAACGCAGAGACCGGAACCATGGGCTGAGCAGATATTCAAACACCGAGCGGGTCCCCAGCCGGATGCTGCACAGCACCTGCATGCCAGGATAAAGCCAGTAATCCAAATTTCCCATGGTGAAGTGGTTCTGTTGGGTTTCGATTCGGACTTTGTAGAAGGAGCGGGCACCGGTTCCGGTCGTCGCGGCGCTGCCGGTGGTGCCGACGATGGCATCCGGGCTGACCCGAATCACGGTGCCGTCCAGATGGCCGAAGGCCGCGGTCTCGGGACTGGCCAGGGTGACGCGCACGGGTTGGCCGGCGTGAACATAGCTGATGTCCTGGATCGGCAGTTGGGCCTCGATGATCAGCCGGTCTTCGATGGGGACGATCTCGGCCACGGTCTGGCCGGGCTGAATCACGCCGCCCTCGGTGGCTACCGCCAGGGTCTTGACGATGCCGTCCACCGGAGCCCGCAGAACCGTGCGCTCTTCGACATTCTCGAGTTTGCGGGCACGCTCGGTCAACTCGTCAAGTTGCTGTTGGGCCGCCGACTGGTCCTTGCGCGCCTGCTCGATGAACGCCTCGTGGACCGAGCCCAGCCGTTCCCGCGCCTCGCGCAGCGCCGCCTCGACCCGGGGCAGGGCGTTCTGGTCGCTGTCGATCTGGGTCCGCAAACTTTGCTGCTGGCGCAGGAATTCCAGATGGGCCATGCGGCTGGTCAGGTCGCTGCGCAGCAGGTTCTCGCTGATCGTCACCTCATTGGTCACGATGTCCAGGGTCTTGCGGTTGTCGGCCATCCGTTGGTTCAGTTCGTGGAGGTCCGATTCGCGCTGGTTGATCAGGTCTTCCTGGGTCTTGACCTCGTGGTCAAGCCGGCTGCGGCGGGTCGTGCTGGTCTCCCGGGCCTGGGCGGTGAGGTCGGGGGCGTCGCGTTCCAGTTCGGGGGGAAACACCGGCGGAGTGTGGCCTTGAATTTCAGCGGCAAGCCGGATCAGGTCGATGCGCAGGCTGGTCAGACGTTTGTGCAGTTCGTCGGTTTCCGAGCGGGCGCGGGTCGGGTCGAGCCGGACCAGCGGCTGACCCCTGGTCACCGTCGCCCCTTCCTCGACCAGAATCTCCTTGACGATGCCGCCTTCCAGGTGCTGCACCGCCTTGATTCGGGTTGCCGGCACCACCTCGCCCGGGGCGTTGCTGACCACGTCGAGGGGCGCCAGCACCGCCCAGACGGTCAATACCGCCAGGAACGCGACCGTGGCCAGCAGGAACCGGCGCCGGGCGCGGGGTGGTGCCGGCGGAGGCGGGGGGGAGGGCAGGCTCATGACGGCGTCGCCTCGGCCGCGGCGGCCTTGGCCGTCGCCGCCAGGGTGTGCAAGGTCGGCTCCCGGCCATCGAAGCGCAGCAGCAGCCGGGCGCCGCGCAGGATCGCCGGGTCGTGGCTGACCACCACCAGGGTCTTGCCGCAGCGGGCGAGATCGATCAGCAGGGTATAGACCGCCTCGGCACCGTCACGGTCGAGGCCCTCTGAAGGCTCGTCCAGCAAAAACAGCGGTCCATCCACCAGCATGGCCCGGGCCATGGCCAGCCGGCGACGCAGGCCCGGGGCCAAAGGACGCCCGGCGTCGCGCAATTCCTGGTCCAGGCCCTGGGGATGGCCGTCGATCCAGGCCCGCAGACCGACAAAGTTCAGGCAGCGGATCAGGTCGGCCTCGGTGGCGTCGGGACGCGCCGCGGCCAAATTCTCGCGCACCGTGCCATCGATGAAGGTCGGCTCCTGGGGCAGGTAGGACACCTGACGCCGCCACCATTCAAGAGAAAGCTGACGCAGATCGACGCCGTCGACCAGGACCTGACCGCGGGCCGGCTCGATCAGACCGGCGAGCAGGCGCAGCAGGCTTGACTTGCCGGTGCCGTTGCGGCCGGTGATCACCAACACCCCGCCGGGCTCCAGGACCAGATCCAGGGACGAGAACAGCGGAGTGGTGGTCCCCGGCACCGTCAGGCCGACGCCACGCACTTCCAGGCGTCGGCTCCAGCCCGGCAACAGCCGGCCACCCTCGGGCTCGCCAGCGGTCTGGGCGAAGCGGCGGGCGTCGCTCAGGCTTTGTCCGGCGTTCTTGAGGGCTTCGGCCATCTGTACCAGTCGGGTGAGCGGTGCCAGCGCCCGGGCCGCGATCAGGTTGGCGCCGATCAGCGCCCCGATGTCCAACTGTCCCGCCACCACCAGAGTCGCACCGGTTGCGATCACCGCCACCCCCAACAAGGACTGCATGCCCTGAGCAAACGAGGCACCGTCATGCTGACGAAGGGCGATGGTGGCGCGGGCGGCGCGGGCGGCGCCCGAAATGGCCTGCCATTGGGCCATCAACAGGCCGGCGCCGCGAAACTGCCGGATGGTGTCGGGGGCGAAGAGGGTGGCGCCGATCAGCCCGTTCAGGCGTTCCCCGAGTCCCGACAGCGCCTGGACCGGCTGGGTCAACCGGCGCTGGGTCCACCAGGCGAGCGCCACCGAGGCGAGGCAGAAGCTGACCGCCACCCCGGCCAGCGGCGGTGACAGCAACAGCAGGGCCACCAGGAACAGCAGCGAGAACGGCACGTCGGCCAGAGCGGCGAGATTCGTTGGCCCAAGCGCCTGTTCGGCCCGCTCGATGCCGCGGAGCAATTCCGCGCGCTCTCCCGGCGGCCGGCGCTCCAGGGCATCGACGCGGGCGGTGAGCAACAAGCCGTAGACCCCGATGGACAGTCCCTCGTCCGCGGTGCCGATGATCTCTTCGGCCAACCGCAGCCGCAGCCGGCGGAAACCATGCTCTGCGGCAATGATGATGACGACGCCGACGGTCAGGCTGACCAGAGTCGCGACCACGCCGTAGCTGACATAACGGTTCAGCACCAGGATGACATAAAGCGAGGTCATGAGCCCGAGCAGGTTGATCAGCAGCGACGCCAGCAACAAATACCCGGAAGCCTGCGGGCTTCGGGCCAGACGTCCGATCACCTCGCCCATGGCGTCGGTCCGTTCCGGTCAGGCTTCCACCACCGCGGTTGCGGTTGCGGTCCCGGGCGGGAGCTGCGGCCGATCGGCGTCCAAAAGCTGGCGTTCGGGACCGCCCGCGGGCGGCTTCCATTGGATACCATGGGCATTGAACCGTTCCCAGATGCGGCTCCAGACCTCGTGGAGCACCTGATTCTCATCATTCCCTTTCTTGACATAGAACTTGACCCGATACCGGGCGGTCCATGTGCCGTTGGTGCATTCGACGCCCTTGAACTGGGCATCGGGTCCGAAATAGTTGCTTGCGAGATTGATGAAAATGTCAAAGCTGAATAACGCTTCCCTGATCAAGCGTGAGACCAGACGGGGATCGTAGCTGGGATCGAGAAAAAGCTGAAAGCGGATGAAATTGGCGTCGAGGTCGCTGTAATTGTGAATTTCCGCTTCGGAGACCTTGCTGTTAGCGAGGCACACCATCTGGCCTTCGAGATGGCGGATCCGGGTGGTCCGCCAGGTGATATCGACAACCTGGCCCATGATCGAAGAACTGATCTTGATAAAGTCGCCAACCGAGAACGGCCGCTCGATATTCAGCACGATGCCCGAGAAGATGTTGGCGATGTTGGCCTGGATGGCAAGACCGATGATCATCGCCAGCAAACCGGAAGTGGCCAGCAGGCTGGTGATGGTCTTGCCCATCACGAAGGCCACGACCCCGAAGATGGCGAACAGGTAGATCACCAGCGCCGTGATCATCCGGATCACGTTAGGAATCTTGCGGCCGGTGCGGATCTCCAGCGGCACCCACAGGAATCTCTCGACGGAAATGACCATCAATCGTGCGGGTACCAGCCACCACAGCGAATCATAAATCATAACCATCATATCGACGGTTGAACTGCTAAAATTCTGGACGCCATAATCCAGCATCAGACTGCCCGCCGACACCAGCAACAGCGGCCAGCTCACGATGCGCAGTCCCAGCGTCTGCATGCGCCAGAACTGGCCCCGGTCCTTGCGGTCGAGCAGCGCCGCGACCACCGAAGCCACCAGCGAAAACACCGCGATGATCAGGAAGTAGCGGGGCGAGACGAAGTCGCGGGGGTCGAACTGGTCGGGCTTGAGCAGGCCGCCCATGTCCAGTTGCGAAAACTCGGGTTGGGGTTTGCCGAAACCGACGAAGGCGGGGTCGCCCTCGGCGCCGCGTCGGGTCACGTCCTGGGAAATCCAGGCACGGTCCAGCGCCCAACCGTTGAGTCCGGCCAGGACCTGGGAATGGAGCATGGTGCGCAACAGCGGGTCGGTGCTGGTGTTCCCCGACGAGACCAGACCGGCCAGACGCTCAAAAAACGAGGCTTCGTCGTTTCCCGAACCGAGATCGAACACCAGGCTGGACTTCAGCAATTGCTCGGCCAGGGTCGAGCCGCTGTTGAGGTCCATGCCCAGGATGTCGCTGACATACATCAGGTTGTTGCGGCCCAGGGTGCGGTGATGGAAGGCGATGCCGAACACCTGGGTCCCGTAGGCCCGCTCCACAGACGAATAATTGAGAAAGAACTGACCCTTGGCGTGGTAGGTCCGATAGATGATGTCGCCGTTACGCAGCTCGCGCTCGGCTTTGTCGAGCTTGATGGGTTCGACGGCGTTGGTAAAAATCAGATCCTGGGGCTCGATGTTGCCCCGCCAACGAAACCAGATGTCGAATTCAAGCGACACGGTGCCGGCGTTGAGGTCAAGGGCACCGATCTTGTCCAATTTCAGGCCGGTATAGACCACGTTGGTCTTGTACATGAAACGGTCATTGACATACAGCGCCCGGCCCGCGACCAGCTCGTCGAGATAATTTCCAACATTCTCATCCCGGATCGGCGACAATTGGGTCATCGCCGCGACCACATCGGCGCCGTCATAGATGCCGATCATCGCCTGGGGCGCCGAATCGCCCCGGGCGTCGAAGGCCACCGGCCCGAACAGGCTGTCGAGCCGGGTATGGCTGCCGTCGAGGGCGGCCAGGCGTTCGCGCTCGCGCTCGCGGCGCTGGTCGACAGGCAGGTCGCTGTCCCGGCGTCCGGGCTTGCCGTGGGCATAAACCAGCAGGCGCATCGCGTCGAAACCGGCGCCGGCCACCCAGTCCGGCGGCGTGCGGCGCACCTTCTGATAGTTGTTCTTGAAGTCCTGGGCCAGTTCTCCTGCGGTATCGAACAGCAGGGGGGTGACGGTCAGCACGCCGTTGAACGCCGAAGCCAGCGAGGCCGGGGGCCGGCGATCGGTGATCGGCCGGGGATTGTTCTGCCACTCGTCGGCCAGCGCCTGTTGGAACGCGGTGGTGGCCATCTCGCGCGGTCCCACCACCCGGTTGGTGATGTCCTCCCGACGCAGGGCTGCCAGCACCCGGGCGCTGGCGTCGGCGTCGCCCAGCACCAGGATCGCCCCGATCAGCTTCTTGTCCTTGATCTCGCCGGTGATCTGGCGCAGGCGGTCGGCGAACTGGGGCGAGGCGCGGTCATAGTCCCAGCGGTTCAGAATCCTGGTGCCGAATCGCTGCATCACCTCGTCAAAGGCGGTCCCCAGCGCCTCGTTATCGGCGCCCGACTGGTAGATGATGGAGACCGTCTTTTCGCCGATGACGTTGCGGACGTAATTGGCAAGGAAGCGTATCTCGAAGGTGCGGTCATAGCCCAGCTTGAACAACCAGGGATTATCGGGAGTGGTGGCGTCGAGATCGGCCGCCGGGGTCAGCGCCGGGATGCCGTGCGCGCGGTAGACCTCCGCGGCGGCATTGGCCGCCGCCGCCGACCAGTGGCCGACCACGCCGACCACGCCCGCCTCGCTGGCCGCTTCGGCGGCCTCCCGGGCCTTGACCGGATCGTCGCCGTCGTCGAAGGCCAGCAATCGGAGCGACTGGCCCTGAAAGCCGCCGCTGCTGTTGACCTGATCCACGAACTGTTCGGCGCCGCGCCGGATCGCCTCCCCCTGCCGCTGTTCCGGTCCGCTCAGGGGCGCGACCACCGCCACGCGGATGTCCTGCCGGGCCGGTTGCACCAGAATCCAGGTGGCGATCAGAGAGATCAGGCCGGCGACGCACGCGGCTCCCGCCAGTATGAACAGGAACAGGGTGCGCTTGGACCAGCGGCCGGTCAAACCGTTCGAGGGAGCGCCTGAGGGGGGAACTTGCGACATCCAGGCAGGAACCTATGCAGGGAATATCAGGCCAGGGAAACGGGCACGGTATAGACCGTCGACGAATGGGTGGTGTCGTTGGTCACGATAGCATGAAAGGAGTCGGTGCCGTGAGTGGTGGTCGGGGCGACATAGGAATAGATGTTGCCGTGGGCCAGGGGCTGGCTGATGCTGGTCGCATGGCTCGACCCATAGCTGGCGCCGTAGGATAACTGGTCGGCGGCCGGTGCGGAGGCCAGGATCAGCCCCTGGTAGGTGGTGGCGCCGTCGGCGGTGGTGCTGGTCAGGGGTTTGGGGGACAGGGGTACCGACGGCACGCTGCCGCCGACCACGAAGCCGTTGTTGCCGTTGATGGTGTCGTTGGCGTTGTCGTCGAGCGGCCAGTAGCCGGCCAGACCGGCCGGGCTGTCGCTGATGGTATGGCTGGCATCCAGCGCCACCTCGCTGCTGCGGTCGGTGTTCCAGAGCGCCACATTGGCCATCATCCCGTTGAACGTGCGGGTGGTATAGGTCGGGTCGTCGTCGTTGCCGATGGTCAGGGTGTCGCCCAGCGTCACGGCGCCGGTGAAGTTGACGCGATCAAATTCGAGGGGAAGTTCGCTTGTACCCTGAAGCGAGCCGTCGACATAGATCGAGGCCGAGCCGTAGGTTCCGTTACCGTTGTAAATTGCGGCGACATTGTGCCACGAGCCGGGGGTGAGCTGGCTGGTGGCCTCGAACTCCTCGACCGAACCGGCCTTCGCGACCTGCAAATCAAGCTTGCCGTCGTTGAGAGTGAACTTGAAACCATCCCCGGGAAGGTCGGGAGTATAGTTCATGTCGCTCAGCAGTCCGATAAAGCTGCCATATTGTGCGTTGTTGGGCACGTAGATCCAGGTTTCGAGCGTAAGAGTGCTGGTGGTGAAGTCGTCCCCGGCCAATACCTGCTGCGCGGTCAGTCCGGCGTTTTCGATCTCAATATCACCGTTCCCCACACCGCTGGCGTTCGCCGTGAAGTGTGCGCCGTCGCTGGTATAGGATGCGGGGGTGCCGTTGCTGACCGCGACCGTGCTGGTCAGGACGTTGCTGGCGTGGTCGGCGCTTTGGCCGTTATCCACCTGAAGGGTGATGGTGCGGCTGGTGTCGGTGTCGCTGTTGGTCGGGTTGTTACTGCTGGAGGCGTAAGTCAGCGACTGGAGTACCGATTGATAATCGGCGACGGTATCGGTGCCGGACAGCGAGAGGACGCCGGTTGCGGCGTTGTAGCTGGCAGTGATGGCGGTGCCGGCGGTGTTGACGGCCAGGGTGTCGCCGGTAAAAAAGCCGCTGGCGAAGGCTGCGGCGGCCGAGGACAGGGTCAGGCTGTCGGTATCGCTGACGGTGATATTCCCGTTCAACGTGACCGGACCGTTGCCATAGGTGTAAGTGGCATGTCCGCCGTCGGCCAGCGCCGGCGGCTGGTCAACGGCGATCACCGAGACCGTGCTGGTCACGATATTGCTGGTATCGCTGACGTTCTGGCCATCGTCGCTCTGGAAGGCGATGGTGCGGCTGGCGTCGGTGTGGAAGTCGGTCGGGTTGGTGCTGGTCGAGGCGTAGGTGATCGACTGGAGGACCGACTGGTAGTTGGCGACGGTATCGGTGCCGGACAGGGTGAGCACGCCGGTCGCGGTGTTGTAATTGGCGCCGATTCCGGTGCCGGCGGTGTTGGCGGCCAGGACGTCGCCGGCGAAAAAGCCGCTGGTGATGGTGGCGGTGGCCGAGACCTGGGTCAGGGTGTCGGGATCGGCGAGGCCGAGGCCATCGGCCACCGTCACCGCGGCGCCGCCCTCGGTGTAACTGGCGGAGCCGCCGCCGGTCAGCACCGGCGGCTGGTTGACCCCGGTCACCGAGACCGTGCTGGTCACGACGTTGCTGGTCTCGTTGAGGCCCTGGCCGTCGTCGCTCTGGAAGGCGATGGTGCGGCTGGTGTCGGTCTGGTAATCGGTCGGATTGAGACTGGTCGAGGAATAGCTGATGGACCGGAGTACCGACTGGTAGTCGGCGACGGTATCGGCCCCGGACAGCGTGAGCACGCCGGTTCCGGCGCTGTAGCTGGCACTGATCGCGGTGCCGGCGGTGTCGGCGGTCAGGGTGTCGCCGGGGAAGAGACCGCTGGTAATGGTGGCGGTGGCCGAGGCTTGGGTCAGGGTGTCGGGATCGCTCAAGCTGACGCTGTCGGCCACCGTTGCCGTGGCGCCGCCCTGGGTGTAGTGGGCCGATTCGCCGCCGCTCAGCACCGGCGGCTGGTTGACCGCGGTCACCGCGACCGCGCTGCTCAGGAGGTTGCTGGTATTGTTGCCGCTCTGGCCGTCGTCGCTCTGGAAGGCGATGGTGCGGCTGGTGTCGGTCTGGTAGTGGGTCGGGTTGGTGCTGGTTGAGGTGTAGGTGATCGACCGGAGTACCGACTGGTAGTTGGCGACGGTATCGGTGCCGGACAGGGTGAGGACGCCGGTTCCGGCATTGTAACTGGCGCCGATTGCGGTGCCGGCGGTGCTGGCGGCCAGGACATCGCCGGTAAGAAAGCCGCTGGTGATGGTGGCGGTGGCCGAGACCTGGGTCAGGGTATCGGGATCGCTGAGGGTGGCGCTGCTGTCCACTGTCACCCCATTGCCGCCCTCGGCGTAGTGGCCCGATCCGGCGTCGGCCAGTACCGGAGGTTGATTGACTCCGATTACGGCGACCGTGCTGTCAAGGACGTTGCTGGTCTGGTTGGCGGCCTCGGTATTGCTGGCGTGGATGCTGACGGTGCGGTTGGTGCTGGCGCCGTAATCGGTCGGATTGAGACTGGTCGAAGAAAACACGACCGATTGCAGCACTCCTTGATAGTTGGCAAGACTGTCACTGCCCGAAAGGGTCAGGACGCCGCTGCCGGCGTCGTAGCTGGCGGCAATCGCGGTGCCGGCGGTGTCGGCGGTCAGGGTGTCGCCGGTGAAGAAACCCTTGGTGATGGCAACCGTGGCCGAGGCCAGCGTCATGGCCCCGACATCGCTGACGGTGATGCCGGGGGCGACGCTTCCGGGGTTGCCGCCTTCGGTGTAGCTGCCGGTGCCGGCATTGGCCAACACCGGGGGCTGGACGACGGTCGGAGTCGGCGTGGAGTTGGTGGTCCCGGACGAAGAGTGTGACGTCTCCTCACCGGCGTTTTGGTATGCCGGTATGGTGGTGGCGGCCGAAGCCGGCTCAACCCCTTGCTGGGCCGCCGCCTGGGCCGCCGATGCCTGGGCCGCCGATGCCTGGGCCGCCGCCGCCTGAGCCGCCGATGCCTGGGCCGCCGCCGCCTCAGCGGGTGACGCCTGTGATCCCGCCTCCGGGGACTCCGACCCCGGTGCCGACGCTGCTCCCGCGGTCCCCGCTTCCGGCGCAAAGGATTGCAGGAAACCACCCTGGGGGTCGAGCATCGCCGCCATCGACTCCGGGTTTCCGCCGGCCGCTTCAGCGCCCGGCCCGGCGGCGGCGGCCTCGGGACTGCTCCCCTGGGGCGTTGGTGCGGCCTCGGGGTTCGGCGCCGAACCGGTGGCCGCCGATGGCGCGGCTTCGGCGGTTTGGGTGCCGGCGGGGTTGTCATTGCTTGCAGGACCGGTGGCGGTCTCTCCGCCCGACGGGGCGGCTTCGCCGGAGGCCATCGCGGCCAGTCCCGGATCCGGCGGAGGCACGCCCTGCTGGCTCTGTTCGGCCTGCTGTTCCGCCGCTACCGCTGCGACGGTGGCAGCCGCCTCGGCGGCGGCGGGATCGCTGCCGGCGGCCAGCGCCTGGACCAGCGCCGCGGTGAAGGCCTCCCCGGCATCGCCGGTCACCGGCAGGCCCGCGGCGGCCAGTGCGGCATCGACGGCCTCGCCGCTGGCCAGTGCCGAAGCCAGTGCGCTGTCGGCCGATGGCGGTAACGCCCCCGCGCTTTGCTGGCTCTGCGCCGATTCGGCGGCGCCACTGGCGGCGGCCAGCGCCGCATCGGGTTGGGCTCCGGCGGCCAGCGCCTCGGCGAGCGCGCTGGCAAAGGCGGCGCCGTCATGCCCGCCGCCCGCCGCCGCAACGGCCCCGGCGGCATCGGGTCCGCCGGTTGCCAGCGCCGCCAGCAAAGAGGAGTCACCGCCAGCCGAAGCGGCGGCTTCGGCGGTGGCTTCAGCGCCGCTGGTTTGCTGGGCCGCAGCGGTTGCCATGCCGGAGGCGGCGCCACCGGCCAGGGCATGGGCCAATGCCTGGGCGGCCAGGGGATCGCCGGCGAGGCCCGCTGCGGCCAGCGCCTGCGCCGGGTCCCCGTTACCGGCCAGGGCCGCAACCAGTGCATCGGCCCGGGACTGCGGCACCTGCTGGGCTGCGGCGGTGGCGGCTTCGGCCGCGGCGCTACCGGCACCGGCGCTCAGTGCGGTGCCGGTCGTGGCGCCCGCGGTCAGGGCGTCAAAGAAGCCTTTGGTAAAGCTGGCAGCCTGTTCGGGAGACATCCCGGCGGTGTTCGCGGCGAGCGCGCTGGTCAGCGCCGGGCCGCCCAGGGCCAACTGGATGGCCAGGGCGCCTTCGGGACTGAGCGGCACCGATTCGGTTCCGGCAAGGCTGGTCGCCGCGTGACCGGCCTCGGATGCCAGCTTCAGGGCAGCAGCCGGGTCGCGACCTTGGGCGAGTGCGCTCTGCCAGGCGTGGGCCGCCGCGGCCTGCGCTTCGGGCGAATTCCCGGCTTCGGCCGCCACCCGGGCGATCACGGCGGCAGCCTCGCTGCCGCCTTGCGCCAGCGCCGCCGTCACCGGGTCCGAATGACCGGCTTCGGCGCCGACCATCTGCCCCAGTGCCTTTTCCAGGTCCTGGGTCGCGGAGGCGACGGCGTGTTCGGGCGTCTCGCCCCGGGCCAGCGCCGCGACAATGCGCCCCATCAGGGCGTCGGCCGCCTCGGCGGCCACCGGCGGCGAGATGCCGCTTTCGATCAGAAAATGGGCAAAGGAGGTCTTGGTCTCGCCAACCCCCTCCTCAACCCGTTGTCCGGAAGCCAAGCTCGCGATCAGCGACTGCGGCGCGGACCATTCACGAAAAACGATGGGCATTGCCAACCCGTATCGGTTGCCTTGTCTCCTCCGCCGTCACCGGTGACGGCGGAAGGCCAGTACCACCCGGCCTCCCCCACGCCGGACATTTCCCCCGTTTTTTTCCGCAGCGCGGATTGTTCTTCGCGGATTGTTCTCAGTTGATCACTGAGGCCGTGGCCGGCAAACGCTGAACCGGCCCGATCAGGTTCTCGGTGTAAACGGCCTCGTCGCCCATCTTGAGCGACCGGGCGGTCATCTGGGCGGCTTCGTCGGCCCGGCCAAGGGCGCTCAGAACTTCGGCCCAGCTCGAATAGACATCGACAAAGGTCGGATCGGCCTTGGTCGCCTGATCAAATTTGGCGAAGGCTTCGTCGTAGTGGCCGAGCAACGCCAGCGAGAACCCCCACTCGCTGTAGGCTGCGGCCAGCGCCGCCGGCGATGCTTCGCCTTTCGGGTCGGACACCAAGTCCCGGAACTTGTCGATAGCTTCCTGGTTATTGCCTTCCCGGGCCAGGACGACACCCCAGTTCAGCCTGGGCGCGGCAAAATCAGGGTCTTCGGCAAGGGCGACCTGAAACTTTTCAATCGCACCGGCCCGGTCGGCCTGCTGATAGAGCACCATTCCCCAAAGGTTTTCGAGCCACTTACTGTACTTGGTGTCGGGTTTGGCCAGTTCGCGATGGATGATTTCGATGGTCGGAGTAAAGTCGCGACTCGAAAAGTCCTTCTTAAACTGATAAGCGGCAAGGATATAAGGATCGACCACGCGAGTCGCCTCGTAGGCGGCATCATGGATCAGCCGCCCGATCTGTTCCCGGGGCGCCCGCACCACAATGTAACTCGCGGTCTTGTTGGGGTCGGTGCCACGCAGCACGAACTCCAGGTCCTTGCCCCGAACCACGATCTCGCCGCTGAAACGGAACGGGATCAGGCCGGCGGTCTCCTGGGCGACCCGGATCAGCGGCGTCACCTTGAAGTAGTCGGCCAGGACCACCAACGGACCCTTTTCCCCCTGAAGCTCGATGCCACGCGCCTGAACCTTCGACTGCGCCGCCTTCTCGATGTCGTGCATGTCGTCGACCAGACGGTTGCTCACCACTTCGGGCGTGTAACCGGTCGCAACGACCACCTCAGACGGAACGCTGACCCGTTCGACGTGGACCGCCTGCGTGTCGGTGACCACTGCCAGACCAAACGCCAACACCGCTGCCGTGAGCGGCAGGGTCAAGATACCCAGATCCATCGAAAAGCTCCTCTCCCTTGGTCCCCGGCTGTTATACAGCAATACGTGGCCGGATCAACCATGTGGGGGTCAACAGGCCGAAGGGTGAGGGGCGGCCGGTCAGGCGGACGCGGCATGCCATTGTGCCCGTCGGGGCCGGCGTTGCCCGGCCAGGAGCCGGAATGGCTGCCATTGCACCGCCGGGACTTGTCATCGGTCAATTCATCGAAATGAAAAGAAAATGTCGTGACCGGGTGTGTCTTGGCATTTCGGCTCTGACAACCGGGATTCCACCGGTGCAAATGCCGTGACCCGGCCTTAATCAGCGGCAGCTCCGGGACCGGAAGCGCCGGGACAGTCCCGGGGAGGCAGGATTCACTCTTGATTTCTGCGCTTTGAACCGGCTATTGGGTCGACGCCCCGTGTCCGTTTCCGAACCTCCGTCCCGGGTTGGGTCGTGGGTGGTGACGGCCGGGTGAGGCACTTGCGGGTGTCGCCCGATCACGGGCCTGTCCAGGAAACATGCGGAGGAGCGACTCATGGGGGGACTGATCAATCGTCTGATTGCTGGTGTCGGATTGGTCGTCGTGTTGGCGACGGGGTTGGCGGCGCCGGCACAGGCGGAAAAGGTCCTGACCCGCGGCAACGGCGGCGAACCGGCGACCTTGGACCCGCATGCCACCGACGCCCGGACCGAGTCGAACATCCTGCGCGATCTGTTCGAAGGGCTGGTGGTTTACGGGTCTCAAGGGCAGATCATCCCCGGCATTGCCGAATCGTGGGACATTTCCGACGACAATCTGACCTATACGTTTCATCTGCGCCCGGATGCCAAATGGTCCAATGGCGATCCGATTACCTCCGACGACTTCGTCTACAGTCTGCGGCGGGCGATTGCGCCGCGGCCGGGCAAGGATTTCGCCTTCAACATGGCGGTGATCCGCAATGCCGAGGCGGTGATGAAGGGCGAAAAGCCGGCAACCGAGCTGGGGGTCGAGGCGGTGGATCCGCGGACCCTGCGTCTGGTGTTGCGGGGGCCGACCCCGTACTTCCTGGCGCTGCTGGCCGCCGACAACAACGCCATTCCGGTTCATCGCGCCACCGTCGAGAAATACGGCGAGCATTGGGCCGAACCCGGCAAAATGGTCAGCGACGGCGCCTATGTCCTGACGGAGTGGGCGCCGCAGAAGCAGGTGGTGCTGACGCGCAACCCGAATTACTACGGCAATGCCGGCGTCAAGATCGATAAGGTGATCTTCTATCCGATCACCAGCCCGGCTGACGAATTGAAGCTGTTCAAGGCGGGCAAGCTGGATATGACCGCCGAGGTTCCGCAGGAGCAGGTGAAGTGGATTTCGCTCAGCGATCCCAAGGAATTCTGGAACAAGCCGTACATCGCGACCTACTACTACGCTCTCAACCTGACCGCCGAGCCCTTTAAGGGGAACCTGAACCTGCGCAAGGCGCTGGCCATGGCCATCAACCGCGAGGCGCTGGTGGAAAAGGTCACGCGCGCCGGAGAACTGCCGGCCTATGGCCTGGTTCCGCCGGTGATCCCCGGGTACAAGCGTCAGGTCCTGCCGTTCATCGACCAGACCTACGAGGACCGGCTGGAAGAGGCGCGCCGACTGTTCGCCGAGGCCGGCTACAGCCCGGCTCAGCCGCTGACCCTGGAACTGCTGTACAACACCAACGACAACAACCGGAAGATCGCCAACGCCATCATCGGCATGTGGCAGGATGCGTTTGGCAAGGCGCTACTGGTCAACCCGGTGAACGTTGAGCGGACCGAGTATCTTCAGCGGCGGGCACGCCGGCAGTTTCAGGTGGTCCGCGCCGCCTGGATCGGCGACTATGCGGACCCGACGGTCTTCCTCAACCTGATGCTGTCTCACGCCGCGCCGCCGCGGAACGACCCGGGTTTCAAGAGCGCGGCCTATGACGAGCTTCTGGAAAAGGCCGGGGCGACCGCGGACTCGGCGGAACGGTCCGATCTGCTGCAACAGGCCGAGCGGCTGTTGTTGAACGAGTACGCGATCATCCCGATCTACCACTTCGCCACCAAGTCGATGGTCAGCCAGCGGATCATCGGATTGGCGTTCAATCTCCGGGACGTTCACCTGACACGCTTCCTGGATATGGCTGACTGACCCGACCGGCTTCTGACTTCGGCCTGCCTGACCCCCGCCCATCCGGGCGGGGGTTTTTGGCTTTTGGCCGATGGCGGTCAGCGGCCGAGCCAGTCCTCGATCAGCCGCCGGGAGATGGAATCTGCGCGGGGCAGCAGGAGCGGCTGATCTGGTGGCGCCGCCAGCAGGTGGTCGCGGGCGAACCAGCGGGCATCCTCCATCTCATCCGCCTGGATCGAAATCTCGGTGGTCGTGGCGCGGGCCAGGAAGCCGAGCATCAGGGACGAGGGGAACGGCCAGGGCTGGGAGGAGTGGTACCGGAGATCGGTGATCCGTATGCCGGTTTCTTCGAAGACCTCGCGCGCCACCGCCTCTTCGACACTTTCGCCGGGTTCGACGAAGCCGGCCAGAGTCGAATAAAGGCCGGGGGGAAACCGCGGCTGCCGTCCCAGCAGGCACCGGTCGCCGTCGTGGACCAGCATGATGACCGCGGGATCGGTGCGCGGGAAGTGATGGGTGGCGCACCGGGCTTCGGTGCAGATGCGGACGTGGCCGGCTTCGGCTGCCTTCGTGGGCTGACCGCACACGGCGCAGAAACGGTGGCGCTGGTGCCACCACATCAGGCCGCGGGCGTAGGCGGCGAGGTTGGCCTCCGCCGCCGGCAACAGCGCGCCCACCGTTCGTAACTCGGCGAACCGGCCACGGCCGTTCAGGGCCGGATGCTGCCCGGGATCGTCGAGGGACGACAGGTCGAGCGCGAACCAGGCGGTGTCGGCGTCCAGGCCGAGCAGGGCGATTTCCACGCCGGGTGCCGCGATCAGATCGGTCCCGTCGCTTGCGGGCAACCAGGCGAGACGCGGCGCCTCGGGGGTTATGCCGTCGACCAAACTCTGGCTGCGCCAGACCGGCACCAGCCGCGCACCCGCCGACAGGGTCGCTGTGACCCACTCGACGTCCCTTCGCCGGGGCGCCGCCCGGTCCAGGCCGCCACCGGCGTAAAGATTTGGTTTGTTCGGATTGCGATTGATGACATTGCGTTCGATATCCATGCGCCCCTGCCATGTCCCAAAATCGGCTGCCGGCCAGCCTTGCCCGCGGCCGGCGTTTTTGGTTTCCGCCGACGCCTCTGACGGATACTATCCCACCAGCGAAATCCTGGTCACAATTGCTCATGATTGACACCTGTCCAACTCACCTCATGGCTTTGGCCGAGCGTCTGGCGGACGCCAGCGGTGCCGTGGTCAGACGCTACTTCCGGTCACGGCTGGCCGTCACCGATAAGGCCGACCTGTCGCCGGTGACCATTGCCGATCGCGAGGCCGAGAGCATCATTCGCACGATCATTGAGGCGCGGCGGCCCGATGATGGGATCATCGGCGAGGAACACGGGTGCAAGAACCCCGACGCCGAGTATGTCTGGGTGATCGATCCCATCGACGGCACCAAGGCCTTCGTGACCGGCAGGCCGACTTTTGGCACTCTGATCGGCCTGCTGTGCCAGGGACGACCGGTACTGGGGGTGATCGACCAGCCGGTGCTGGGCGACCGCTGGATCGGCGCCGTCGGACGGGCGACGACCTTTCACGGCGCGCCGGCCCGGGTTCGTGCCTGCGTCGGGCTGGCCGCGGCGACGCTCAGCGCGACGACTCCTGACATGTTCATCGGCGCCGACGCGGCGGCATTCCAACGGGTGGTGGCGGCCGCGAAAATGACCCTCTACGGGGGGGACTGTTATGCCTATGGCCTGCTTGCTTCGGGCTTTCAGGACCTGGTGATCGAGGCCAGTTTGAACCTTTACGACTTTGCCGCGCTGGTTCCGGTGATCATCGGGGCCGGGGGGCAGATCACCGACTGGCAGGGTAAGGCCCTGGATATGGACAGCGACGGCCGGGTTATCGGCGCCGGAGACCCCCATGTGCATGCTGAGGGGCTGGCGCTGCTGGCCGGTTGAAGGCGTTGAACCATTCTATATTTGGGGGCTTCATTGCATTGCTGCCGACGGCAGGCGGCGCAGGCCCGGTACTCGAGTCGCGCCCGCGCCGTCCGTCGGTTCCGGCGCCATCGGTCCGAAACCGGCACAGTGACGCCGTGGCGGCCGGGATGGTTGGAGCCGGTGGCCTTCGGGCAAGCCTTGCCGTTGGCGGCTCCGGTCTGGATTTGGGGGCGGTGCCGATGCGGTTCGCAAGCTCTTGGGCTCCGCCGTCTGCCTGCTTCGGAGCGGACTTTGGTCCTGGGCGGTGACACCCCCTTGCCGGCGCTTTACCCAATGGGCGGTTGCAGTGGCCGGCGGAAGCGGATAAAAGGCGGCCGTGGTAAGAACTGTTTTGTCCGGCATGAATCGACGTCCGTTGGTATCGTTCGATCGGGTCGATACGTTCCAGTGAACGCGGGCCGGTCTCATGACGGGGCCGCACTGAATCAACCGCCGGAGTGTCTTTTGCTTGGGTCCCGGGGCGGGGCGGCGGCGACAGGCAAGTTGTGCGGACGAGGAAAGACATCCACATGCGGAAATCGGCGGTCGCGGTACTTCTGTTGGTTGTGATCGGGAATGCCCTGGCCTGGGCGGTGGCCAACCGGCCGGTCAGTGAACGACCCTGGGCCGGTCTGATCAATGGTGTCTGCCTCAGCCCCTATCAGGCGACTCAAAACCCGATGGCGGGGGACCTGCCGCAGGGCGACGACATCGACCGTGACCTCAAGCTGCTCCAGGGCAATGTCAAGAGCATCAGGACTTACAGCGCCGTCAACAACATCGATCTGGTGCCGGGGATCGCCCGCCGATACGGCCTTTCGGTGACGGCCGGGGCCTGGATTCAGGGCAAGCCGGAAATCGACGAACCCGAGATCGCCAACCTGATCCGCCTTGCCCGCGCCAACCCCAATGTCCGGCGGGCCATCGTCGGCAACGAGGCGATCCTGCGGACCGACGTGACCGTCGCCCAGGCCATCGAGTACATCAAGCGGGTCAAACGTCAGGTCGACATCCCGGTTTCCACCGCCGAACCCTGGCACGTCTGGCTGAATCATCCCGAACTGGTGGACGCGGTGGATTTCATCGCCGTTCACATCCTGCCCTATTGGGAAGGCATCCCGGTGGACGAGGCCGTCAGCTATTCGATGGTCCGGTATAACGAACTGCACCAGATGTACCCCAACAAGCATATCCTGATCAGCGAGATCGGCTGGCCCAGCGACGGTCCTTGGCGCCGTGGCGCCGAGGCGTCGCTGGTCAATCAGTCGAAGTTCATCCGGGGGTTCCTGAACATCGCCGGCCAGAACCATCTCGACTATTACATCATGGAGGCGTTCGACCAGCCCTGGAAGCGAACCCTTGAAGGCAGCGCCGGGACCTCGTGGGGCCTGTGGGACGCCTACCGCCAGCCCAAATTTCCGATGGCCGGCGACGTGGTGGAGATTCCCGGCTGGCCGATCCTCTGCGCGATTTCGGTCGCGCTGGCGTTTCTGCCGATGCTGTGGTTCGTCAGCCGGCGCACCGACCTCCGGGCGGTGGGCCAGTTGTTCTATGCCGCGCTGATACAGGCGGTGGGTTCGGTACTGGTGTGGACCGCGACCGCCGCCATGACTTCCGGCTTGGCCACCAGTACCGAAATCGCCTGGGGCGTGCTGATCTTTGCCCAACTGTTACTGCTGATGATCATGTTGATCGACGGCCTTGAACTGACCGAGGTCCTGTGGCGCCGGCGCTTCGACCGACACTTCGAGCCGGTGCAGGGGCCGGCGGCGGCCAACGCGCCCAAGGTGTCGATCCATGTGCCGTGCTACAACGAGCCGCCGCACATGGTGATGGAGACCCTGGACGCCCTGGCGCGCCTCGATTATCCCAATTTCGAGGTGCTGCTGATCGATAACAACACCAAGGACGAGGCGGTCTGGCGTCCGGTCGAGGTCTATTGCCAGCAGCTCGGTCCACGCTTTCGCTTCTTTCACCTCGCCAACTGGCCGGGCTTCAAGGCCGGTGCGCTTAACTTCGGGCTGGAACAGACTGCCCCCGACGCTGAATTCGTCGCGGTGATCGACAGCGACTATCAGGTCAGCCCAGACTGGCTGTCCAGTACCATTCCGTTCTTTGAACGTAAGGAGGTTGGCTTCGTCCAGTCACCCCAGGACTATCGCGAGTGGGAAGGCGACGTTTTCAAACGGATGATCAACTGGGAGTATGCCGGCTTCTTCCATATCGGCATGATCCAGCGCAATGAGCGCAACGCCATCATCCAGCACGGAACAATGACCATCATTCGCAAGACCGCGCTGGAAGAGGTCGGCCGGTGGGGCGAGTGGTGCATCACCGAGGACGCCGATCTTGGCTTGCGGCTGTTCGAATTCGGTTACGAATCGGTGTATATGTCGCAAAGTTTCGGCAAGGGGCTGGTTCCCGACAGCTTCTCGGGTTACAAGACCCAGCGTTTCCGTTGGGCTTATGGCGCGCTTCAGATCATGAAGCACCATTGGCGGGAGTTCCTGCTGGGAGCCAGGCGTCTGACCGCGGGTCAGAAGTATCACTTCGTCACCGGCTGGCTGCCGTGGTTCGCCGATGCCGCGCACCTGTTGTTCGGCGGCGCCAGTATTTTGTGGTCGATCGGTCTGCTGACCTTGCCCAAGTATTTTGAATTCCCGCCTACGGTGTTCCTGGTGCCGACGCTGGCGGTGTTCGCCTTCAAGGTTGCGGCCAGTTTGTGGCTGTATGAGGCCCGGGTGCCGTGCGGCTTCTGGGATAAAGTTGGCGCCGCGGTTGCCGGCATGGCGCTGACCCATACCGTGGGCCGGGCGGTGTGGCAGGGCATTTTCACCTCGGGGCGGCCGTTCGTGCGCACGCCAAAATGCGAGAACCAGCCGGCCTTGATGCAGGGTCTGCTGATGGCGTCCGAAGAGGTGATGCTGATGCTTGGCCTGTGGCTGTCGGCTCTGGCCATCGTGCTGGTCTTCGGTCACGAGAATCGCGATGCCTTCCTGTGGTCCGGCCTGCTGATGGTCCAGTCGCTACCCTACCTGTCGGCGCTGGTCACGGCGATGATCAATGTCTTCCCCGACGTCCATCTTGGCGGTCGCCGCGCTGCCGGTCCGGCGACTGAGGCGGCGGACTGACGCCGGGGGCCGGTTTGGAGGTCAGGGAGGCGGGCCTCCTTGTGGGTCCAGGGCAAGTCCTGGGAGCATAAAGGCCAGAGGAGCCGCGCATGTTCCGAACCGCTGAGTTGGGCCGCAAGGTTTCCAAGGAAGAATTCGACGCGGTGGCGTCCGATCTTCGCATCGAGATTCTGGAACTTCAGCAACGGCTGCGCGCCGCCGACTTCCCGGTGTTGATCGTGTTCGCCGGGGTTGACGGGGCAGGCAAGAACCAGACCATCAACCTGTTGACCGAGTGGATGGACCCGCGCTGGATGCAGGCCTGCGCCTACAGCGCGCCGTCCGACGAGGAGCGGGAGCGGCCGGAATTCTGGCGTTTCTGGCGCGACCTGCCGCCGCGGGGGCGGATCGGGCTGTTCCTGCGCTCGTGGTACTCGGTACCGGTTCTCGACCACGCCTATGGCCGCAGCAGCGAAAACCAACTGGTCCGGCGGCTTGACCGTATCGTCGGCTTCGAAACCGCGCTGGCCGAGGACGGCGCGCTGATCCTTAAGTTCTGGCTCCATCTGAGCAAGGCGGCCCAGAAGCGTCAGCTCAAGCGGCTGGCCGCAGATCCCCATGAAAGCTGGCGCATTTCCGAGTCCGACTGGCAGCACTGGCGGATGTACGACCAGTTCGTCGGTGCCGCGGAGCGCACCATCACCCGGACCAGCACCGGCCATGCCGCCTGGACCATCGTCGAAGGCGAAGACCAGCGTTACCGGGAACTGGCGGTGCTGACCGCGTTCCGCGACGGTGCCTTGCGCCATCTCCGGCACCGGGCGCTGCTGCGCGAGACCCGGGAGCGGATGCGCCTGCCGCCACCGACACCGGGTCCCGACGCCGGGCTTCCCCCGGAGGTTCATATCCCGGTTCCGGCGCATCGGGTGCAGCCGTCGATTCTCGATACCCTGGACATGACGCTGGACTGCGACAAGGACGGGTATGACGAGGAACTGGCGCGGCTGACCGCGCGGCTCAACACCCTTTACCGTGAGGCCAAGGCGCTCGGCATTTCCACGGTGGTGCTGTTCGAGGGCTGGGACGCCGCCGGCAAGGGCGGGGCGATCCGACGGATTACCCGGGCACTGGATGCGCGCGACTATCAGGTGCTGCCCATCGCTGCGCCCACCGACGAGGAGCGCGCCCGGCACTATCTCTGGCGTTTCTGGCGGCACCTGTCGCGCGCCGGTCGGATCACCCTGTTCGACCGGAGCTGGTATGGCCGGGTGCTGGTGGAACGGGTCGAGGCGCTGGCCAGCGAGGATGAATGGCGCCGGGCCTATGCCGAAATCGACACCTTCGAACAGCACCTGACCGAACATGGCATCATCCTGGTCAAGTACTGGCTCCACATTACCAAGGACGAACAGCTCCGTCGCTTTGAGGAGCGGCAGACGGTGCCGTATAAACGCTGGAAGCTGACCGACGAGGACTGG
>PLTC01000196.1 GCA_003165295.1 Rhodospirillales bacterium
GGCACCGGCACCGGCACCGGCGATGACCGCTGCGCCGCCTCCGCCGGCCCCACCCCCGGCGCCACCAGCCCCGGCTCCGCCGCCTGGGGCAACCGTGGGCGGGCCGCCGGTGGAGCTGGTTGCCATACGGGTGGGCAGCAAGGCCAGCCGAACCCGATTTGTGCTGGAGCTTTCGCGCCGGGTCGATTTCCGGGTCGAGACCTCGGGCGATTCCGGCCAGTTGCGGCTCCACCTGCCGAAGCTGAGCCGGACCGGCGGCGACGGACCGCATCCGGGCCAGGGGTTGGTGCGCAGCTACCGGATCGAGGCCGAGCCGGCGGCGGCCGGGGAGGGCTCCGTCGCGATTCTGGAGATGGTCGCGCCGGTCCGGGTCGTCGCCGTCACCCCGATTCCGTCGCTGGCCGGACACGGGATCCGGATCGTGGTGGACCTGACGGCCGGAGCCGCCGGTGTGGTCGTTTCCACCGCCCTCAGGTCCGCCGCGGCGCCCCCGGCCACCAACACCAATCAGGGCCCGGCATCCCTGGCCCCGTCTCCCGCCGCCCGCGGGATGCTGGAGGGCGCGCTGGCGTTGGCCTATGCCAACAACCCGACGCTGGGTGCCGCCCGCGCGAACCTGCGCGCCACCCAGGAGACCGTGAAAGAGGCCCAGGCGGCGATGCGCCCCCAGGCCGCGCTCACCGGTACCTCCGGCCTGGGCTGGAGCAAGGGCGGCATCGGTGACACCGGCGAGCCGAGCGCCGTCGCCAGCGGCGTTCCGTCCGACTGGGTGCGGACCAACCCGCGCGCCGTCGGGCTCTCGGTGACGCAACCGGTCTACAAGGGCGGCCAGATCGATGCCGGGATCAGTCAGGCCCGGAACGCGGTGCGGGTTCAGGAGAACAGTCTGCGCAACGCCGAACAGACGATCCTGCTTCAGGCCGCCACCGTCTGGCTCGATGTCGCCGCCGATCAGGCGCAACTCGCGCTGGACACCGAATTTGAAAGCTTCCAGAAGCGCGACCTGCGGGCGTTGCGGGACCGCTACCACGCCGGCGAGGTGACCGAGACCGATGTCAGCCTCCAGGAAGCCCAACTGGCCAGCGCCAGCGCCGCCCGGACCTCGGCCGAAGGCGCCCTTGACGCCGATCGTGCCACCTATACCACAGTGATCGGCGAACCGCCCCCGGGGGGCCTCACTCCGCCGGCGCTGGACTATCCTCTGCCCGGAACGCTCGACGAGGTTCTGGATCGGGCGGCGGCCGACAATCCCCAGATCATCGCCGCGAAGTATCAGGAAGCGGCTGCCCTGGATCTGGTCGACGTGGCCACCGGCGCGCTGCTGCCCAGCCTGAATCTGGTCGGCAGCGTCGCCCGCAGTGTCGACCGCGCCCAGCCCAACGACTTCAGCAACGGCGCCAGTGTCGTGGCGAACCTGACGATTCCGCTGGACAACGGCACCAACGCCGCCAGAGTCCGCGAGGCCAGCCAGTCGGCCAGCGCCGCCCGGATCAATATCGAGCAGGCGATCCGCGCGGTCCGGGAAGCCGCGACCACCGCCTGGAAGAAGTTGATGACCGCCCGAACCAATATCGCCTTTTACCAGACCGCGGTCAAAGCCAACGAACTGGCGGCCAAGGGAATCCGGGAGCAGATCGCCATCGGCACCAGCACCATCATCGATCTGCTCGGCACCGAACAGGCGCTGCTCAACGCCCGGCTCAATCTGGTCCGCGCCCGTCACGACGAAGCGGTGGCGGTCTTCTCGATTCTGGCCTCCACCGGCCGGCTGGACAGCCGGACTCTGGGCTTTTCTCTCGCCGATGGGAAAGACGACGGTCGTCCTCACTAAGGCAACAAGGCACCGATGAGCATCACGGCAAATCCCGTCGACACTTTGCTGGAGCGGGCGGCCAGGGGCGAACTGACCCTGATCGAACTGTTGGGCGCCGCTGAAACCCTGCCGGCCGCCGCCGGGAGCGCACCGCTGCGGGCGCTGTACGAGACCTGGATCAGGTGCAACCCCGACCATCCCCTGCTGTACGTTGCCTGGTTCAACTACAGTGTCGTGCTGTCCGGTCCCGACCAGACCCAGGCGGCGCTGGCGGCGCTGGAGCAGGCAATCCGGCTCAATCCCGAGTTCGTCCCGCCCTACATCAATCTGGGTCTGGCCTACGAGCGGCTGGGGCTGGCGCGGCAGGCCATCGCCGCGTGGACCACGGTCGTCACCAAACTGGCCGCGGTCACGCCGGACAGCATCGGCTACAAGGCCACCGCCCTCAAGCAGCTCGGACGGCTGCACGAAAGCCTGCTGGAGATGGCGGCATCCGAAGAGGCCTTGCAACAAAGCGTCGAATTGCTGGGCAGCCAGCGCGACGTGGTCCAATACCGGGTGGTGTTGCGCCAGAGACAGTGCAAATGGCCGATCACCCAGCCGCTGCGCGGCATTCCGGCGGACCGCCAGGTCAAAGACCTGGCGCCGCTGTCGCTCGCCGCCTGCTCCGACGACGCCATGATGCAACTGGCCAACGCCGCGGCCTGTAACCGGCAGGACGTGGGCTGGCCGGCCGCGATCGGGACCGCCGGTCCCTGGGCCGCGCCCGACACCCCGCGCCGGGGTCTGCTGCGGATCGGTTATCTGTCTTCTGACCTGCGCGAACATTCCATCGGCTTCCTGATGGCCGAAGTGTTCGAGGAACATGACCGGAGCGCGGTGGAGGTGCTGGCCTATTATTGCGGCCCGCATCTGCCCGACGCGGTCCAGACCCGGATCAGGAACGGCGTCGACCGCTGGGCCGACATCACCGACCTCAGCGACAAACAGGCGGCCTGTCGTCTGCTGGATGATCGGGTCGATATTCTGGTGGATATCAACGGCTATACCCGTTTTGCCCGGACGCCGCTGCTGGCCATGCGGCCGGCCCCGGTGATCGTCAACTGGCTGGGCTATCCCGGGACCATGGGCAGCCCGTATCACGACTACATCATCGCCGACGACACCATCATTCCCGAGACTCACGAGATATTCTATTCGGAGCGGGTGATGCGGCTTCCCTGCTATCAGCCCAACGACCGCAGGCGGGGGGTTCCGGTACACCGTCCGACCCGGGCCGAGGCCGGATTGCCCGAAAGCGCGGTGGTCTACTGCTCGTTCAACGGGCTGCACAAGATCACGCCGCCCTTGTTCCGGCTGTGGCTCGACATTCTCGACCGGCTCCCCAATGCCATCCTGTGGCTGCTGGCCGACGTGGCCGAGGCCGAGCAACGCCTGCGACACCTGGCCGCCGGCCGCGGCATCGCCCCGGAACGCCTGATCTTTGCCCCGCGCCTGAAGAACGCCGAGCACATGGCCCGTTACCGGCTGGTCGACGTGGTCCTGGACACCTGGCCCTACGGCGCCCACACCAACGCTTCGGACGCCCTGTGGATGGGCATCCCCATCGTCACCCTGATGGGCCGCAGCTTTGCCTCCCGGGTCTGCGGCAGCCTGTCCCGCGCCGCCGGCCTGCCGCAACTGGTATGCACCACGCCGGACGAGTATGTCGACCGCGCGGTCGCGCTGGGCCGAAACCCGTTGATACTCCAGCGGTGCAAGGAATTCCTGACCCTGAGCCGCGACAGTTGCATCCTGTTCGACACGCCCGGACTGGTGGCCGGGCTGGAGGCGCTCTATCGCCAGATGTGGGAAGAGTACCAGACCGGCACGATACCCCGACCCGATCTCTGCAATCTCGAGGTCTATCACGACATCGGCGTCCAGTTGCACGATGGCGAGGCCGGTTTCCTGAGCGACCGGGAATACCGCGACCGCTATCGCCGCGGCCTTGCCTACCGGCACAGCTTTTCGCCGGTTCCCTATGACTCCCGACTGTGGACGGCGTCCGACGGAGGGTGACGGGGGCGCCCGATAGAGCCGACGAAATTGTTTTATTTCAGATAGTTGGGTTCCCTGGGGTCTCGACGTTCAGTGACGGTCGTTGTCGGATGCCGTTATCGTTCACACTCGGCTTCGGGGACTTCGGTGGCGGTCGAGAGCCACGGTTTGCCGTGAACGGTGATAATATCGAATCGAAAAGATCCGCCGATATCCGTGGCAACGCACAGCTGCTTTTGCTGTTGATGGGATTCCAAATGCCATCCAAAAAGTTCGCCAAATGCAAAGTTTAATTCAGAGAAGTTGTTATCTTTTTGGACATCTGCTATTTTACTTTCGATTTTTGTCGCGACCACGGGTGAGGCAATATCGCTCGCAGGTTCCTTCTTGAGGAGGCGCTGGATCAGGGTATCGACCAAATCCAGTTCGGGCACGGTGCTGGCCTTGCCAAGGTCGACGATCCGATCCGGGTCGCTCCGAATCGTCCAGACCAACTGGCGCCCTTCCTCGGGACTGGTCACGAAAAAGGATTGGAAATTGTCTTTGATGCCGACGCGCAGAAGATTCCCATCGACCTGGAGTCGCAGCTTTTGATCCATCGTATAGACATAAGTCCTGGCCAGAAGCGGCTCGGCAGTCCGACCGGTCCACCGCCAAAGGCTGAGTTGGCCCCCGACGGTAGCGCCGGCGCGTTGCGCATACCCCACGGTTAGGTAGAAGCGGTGACTTCCGTCGCCCTGGTCAGGAAGTTTACCAATCGCCCCACCGTACCAATCGCTGGAAACCGGCCCGCAAAAGCCGAACTCGTCTCCCGTCTCGGACCGGCGGCACGACAGGCGAGCCTGTTCACCGGACCAGGCCGAAAGGATCTCCAGTCCCGGTGGCGGATGCGCTGCGAGGTCGGCGATGGTCCACGCCACCTTGGAATGTTTATCGGGATTGGTGACGATGAAGACGGTGCCCATGTCGCCCAGGCTGACCGAAACAAGATAAGTCCTGGCGTCCAGTTCTACCGTCTCAACCCGCAAATTCCGCGACAGTTTCCCAATTGCTGCCCTGAGCCGCGGTGCGGACGTCGCCGGATGCCGATTTAAATAATCGATCGCCCTTTGACCCGCGATTGTCCAGATGCGTCGTAACAATGCCGGGGCGCGCGGATCGTCATCAAGAAAAATTCCGTCGGAATGATGGGATAATGCCACCTCCGCCGCACGAAAAGGCGCCATTGTGGGCGAAACGTTTCGGGCAAACGCCTGATCACCCGCCTTCGCCAGGAGCATAATCAGGAGTGTTGCGATAAGAGTGGCCATATGCATTTTTGCTTCCCCTGTTATCAATCCAATTGTTAACCGCCACACGTCTCACCGCCACGATATTGGGCGGTCGATAGCCGCAGTTTGGAGCCCCCGGAATCAATCGTGAATAAAAATGTGCCGCCATTATCCGTCGAAACGCACACTTTCTTCCGGCCGTTCCGAACCGTGACCGCCGAGCCCCAGAAATATCCCAGGGCGTCCCCCAAACCCGACGAGCCCGCTTCCTTTCGCACCTTGTCGATATGTGGTTTCAGCACCGCAGTAACCGCTTTAGTGGCGATATCTTTGGTCATTTTCCTTTTGAGCATGCGATCGAAGAGCGTATCGACCAAATCAACTTCGGGCGTCAGACTCTTTTCGCCTAAATTTTCGATCCGGTCGGGACCGATACGGATACGCCAATCCAGTTGCCGGCCTTCGCAAGGCCCGCAGACAAAAAAAGTCTTGAATCGGGTCTTCATCGCGAGGTGCAGTACGTCTCCGACCACCCGAGTCCCTCGGCTTTGGTCAATCATGTAATTATAAGCCTTGACAAAGAGTGGCCGGGCGGTCCGGTTGGTCAGTTTCCAGATGCTGATCTGGGCGGCAACAGTTGAACCCATAGGCTGTCCGTAGGTGGCATCCAGGTAAAAGCGGTGATGTCCGTCCCTTTGATCGGGAAGTTTGCCGATGGTGCCGGAGATCGAGCCGCAACTTTCCTGAACCGAGACCCGAGGGGACTCGCGGCAGGTCGGACGCGCCCGGTCGGCCAGCCAGGTGGCGAGCATCCCGAATCCTCGCGGCGGCCTCGCGGCGGTATCGGTGATGGCCCAGGCGATCCCGAAACGATGCCCGCGGTCGGCGATGATGAAGACCGTCCCCAGGCTGGTCAGACTTACCGAAACCAGGACGGTTCTGGCGTCCAACCTCATCGCCTCGGTGTTAAGGTCGGGCGACAGCGTCCCGATCGCCGCCTTCAGTTCAGTCGCGGTTGCGGCAGGATGCCTGTTCAGATAATCGACAGCCCACTGTTTCACCAGTCGCCACACAGCCTTCAACAGGCCCGGAGCCCGAGGATCATCGTCAAGAAAAACACCATTGAAATGATGGTTCAGAGCAGCCTCGGCGGCGTGAAAAGCAGCCTTGGCGGCCGCATCGTCCTGCGCCGAGGCCGGCCCGTGCGACACCGCAAGCCCCACGGCAAGCCAAACCGACAGCGCGGCAGCACGGAGCTGGTACCGCTTCATTTCCAATTCTCCCTTCGTCATTACCCGCCCGGCCATCGGCCCGGTCGGGGCGTCGAGGCCGCTACTTTTACCATGCCGTTCACCCGCGGAAACGTATCAATGATTTTGAGGCAGGCGATAGTGCAAGGTACCTTCGGCGGTTTGCCGCTTTGAGCACTCGATTGATCAACATATTGATTCCGGCCGCGGTCGGTTTGTCGGGAAAGTGGCTCTGCGGCGGCGCTTCTGGCATCTCCGGGTTTCAGCACGCCGGACGGACCCGATGCCGGCCCCATGCGTCCGCTGCCTTCCACATTCCGGTACCGGACTGCTTGAGGCCCTGGGTAAACCCTGCTATCGGGTAGCGGAGTCGCCATTACCGCCTATCTTCCTGGCAAACCGGAGGACCCGCCTTGCCCGCTTATCGCTCGCGCACCAGCACCCACGGCCGTAATATGGCCGGCGCCCGCTCGCTGTGGCGGGCCACCGGCATGAAGGATGGCGACTTTGGCAAGCCGATCATCGCCATTGCCAATTCTTTTACCCAGTTCGTGCCCGGCCACGTCCA
>PLTC01000242.1 GCA_003165295.1 Rhodospirillales bacterium
AGGCGTATTCCCATTGCGCCTCGGTGGGCAGGGTCAGCTCGAGGCCGGGACTCCGCCGGTTGATCCGGGAGAGAAACCCCTGCACGTCGTCCCGGGTCACCTGCTCGACCGGCCGGTCGGGGGACTTGAACCGGCTTGGATTGCCGCCCGTCACCGCCTGCCACAAGGCCTGGGTGCACGGCGTGTCGCAGAGCCAGAAGCCCCGGCTGAGGATCACCCGGTGCTGCGGCCCCTCGTCGGCAGACCGTCCCGGCTCGCCCTCCGGCGCGCCCATCAGGAACGGACCGGGCGGAATCCAGCGCAGGCATTGGGTCACCTCGTCCAGGGTGACGTCGACGAAGACGCCGTAGCGGTCCCGCCCCCAGCCGCTGGCCCAGGCCGGCGGATTGCCGTCGGCCAGCGGATGCCAGGCGGTGTCGACGATGGCGGGGAGGCTCATGGCTCGACCCGGGCACAGCGGAAGCCGATGAGGTTGCCTCGGATGTCGGCCTGGCTGCGGTAACGGTAGGCCGCACGAACCACCCGCGGGCTGCTGTTCCAGGACCCGCCACGAAGGACGCGATCCTCTCCGATGCCGCTGTTGCCGCCGTACCAGGCGATCGGATCGAGCGCCGGGGCATTTCTCCCGCCGAGAATCTCGATGTCGCCCGAATAAAGCGCGGTAGCGGTTCCGGCCCGACAGGCATATTCCCATTGCGCCTCGCCCGGCGGTATCCAGCGCAGCCGCTGCGTCACCGTTTCCCAGGCGTTACCGGTTACGGTAAACGTCACCCACGCCCCGAACCCGTCCCGGCCCCAATCGTCGGCCCAGGGCGGCGGCGTACCGGCCTTCCAGAAGGCGTTGCGGTTGTCCACCGCTTCGATCGTCACCACGCCGTTGGCGGTCCCCAGCGTCGCCAGCGGGCTGCCCGCGGTCGGGACGGCGCCGGCTTCGGCGGTGATCAGCCGCCCGCCGAGCTGCCGCACCTCGACGGTGCGTTCCCCGGTGCCGGCGGCGGCGGGGATGTGGGACGGATCGAAGTCGGGGGGCGGCGGCGGCGGGTCGGTGTGGTCGCGGAAGGCGGCGGCGTACATCCGGTCCTGCGCCGCCTTCAGCCCGGGATCGTCGTGCCGGTAAAAGCGGGTGGTGATGGCCCGGCGGTGGACGCCGCGATACCAGGCCCGGGCCTCGGGGCTCTGGTCCACCAGTTCGGGCGCGCGGTCGGTCAGGAACCGGCGCGCCGCCGGCAGGTCGGCGGTGCGGAGCGGTTCGGGCAGGCGGGCCGGGTCCAGGCACAGCAGTTCCTCGAACCAGACCTCGGGGGGCAGGCCGCCGCGCCAGTCGCGGATCCGGCTCAGCACCGCCTGCCCCAGGTCGGAGCCGCCGTCAAAGCCCTCGCGCCAGGAGGAGGCGGCCTCGGGGTCCAGGGTGGCCGCGACGCTGGCGCGGCCGGCCAGGGCAGGGTGCTGCCAGACATCGGCCTCGGTCCCGGCATCGGCCCCGGCGCCCAGCAACAGCCGCACCGCCCGCAGCAACCCGGGTTCGATGCGGATGGCCGGCGCCAGCAGGGCCAGCAGCCGCCCGGCCCGCCGGTCAAGCGCGTCCGGGGTCGGCGCCACCGCCGCCCGCTGCCGCTCCCACGGCACCAGGGTCCAGGCGCCGAGCCGTTCCGGCTGCCAGCGCGCCGGCGGACAGGGGGTGAGCGCGACGGTCCGGCAGCCGGCCTGCCCGAGGCGGCGGCCGAGGGCCTGCCAGCGGTCGATCAGCCGCCCGGGCGGGCAAGGCAGCCCAGATCCCCCAACACCACCACCAGCGTTCCGGGTTCGGGGGCACGGCGGTCCCGGCGCGCGCCGTGGCGACCGAACCCGACCGGCTCCACCGACTCATCGAGCACCAGCGCCTGCTCCACCCCATGACGGGGAAACAGCGCCGCCAGCCAGCCGGCCGCCCGGTCCTGGTCGCGCCAGAACGGCGTCAGCCGCGGGCTGCGATCCACGATCAGGTAAACCGCAGCGCCCCAGCGCCGCCGTTTCAGGTGCGGCACCCGGTCGAGGGTCCGGCCCTGGCCCAGCCGGCCGATCATCGCCGCGATGTCGGGCCGCCGGCCGTCGGAGCGTCGGGTAAACGCCTCGCGCAGGGAGGGGACCAGCACCGGCCACCGGCTCAGCGGCGTGCCCGGCGGCGGCGGCGGCGGCAGGCCCGGCCAGGGCGGCGACTCGGACATCGTCGTCGCCGCCGGAGACGACGGGGCCGACGGGGTCAGAAAGCTCCGACGTTCGAGCCGCCAGAACGGCGGCTCGTCCAGCGGTCGCCGCACCGGATCGGGAGTCGCCGCCACGGCTTCGGTGTCGGCGGCCGGTCCCGGGTCGGCGGGCGGCGGCTCCCACCGGTCCGGGGGCGTCGGCGCGGTCGGTTCGTAACCGAGCAGCGCCGCCATCGCCGCCAGTCCCGGCGCGCCGCCCCGGGCGCCGGCCAGCAACAGGTCGGCGTAGCCGCCTTTTGATCCCCGCCCCAGCATTGTTCGAACGCCCGCTTTTTGTCGTCTCGAAACAATTGACGAGCTTCCAAACCTCGAAGATCGACCTCGTCACCGAGGGGAAACGGCACGAGCACCACCGGCGCAAGCAACTTGGCGCCTGGCGTCCCGGCCGCGGCCTCGATCAGAAGGCGTGGAAGTTCGTGCCGGCGAATGTAGTCGCTGGAGAAAAAGTTCGGGCTGAGCAGCAGCAGGCCCAGATCGCAAGCCTCCAAGGCCGCCGCAATCTGCTGTCGCCACTCCGAACCAAGATCAATCTGATCGTCCCGCCAGCCAACGAATTCGTAGGCTGCCGACATGGCCAGCAGTGACTTCAGGCGCGTCAAAAAATCCCCGCCAAGGGCTTCATCCAGGTGAGAATAAGAAACGAAATATCGGACCTGGCGTTTCGGTTCGGCCTCTGCCATCGCGCCGTCTCCTTTTTCCGTGTCGGGCCGGGATCGGGATCTGTCCACCCCATCCGGTCAGGCGTGCCGGAACCGATACGCTGCCCGTGCCATCCGAGAACCGGCCCCCGCACCGCCGGAAATTCCACCGGCGGCGCCGTCGCGATCAAGGCGCGATGGGGAGAAACGACGGAGGCGGCGGGCATGGATGATCTCCGAAGCGACGTCCGATCATTCCAGGTTTCGCCGACGCCGTCAATCAGCCCATGATTGCATCATTCCGAACGCCATGCCCGCGGCCCCGGTGCCGGGCGGGCCGTCCCGCGGGACACTCGTTTTCCTGGCCGGAACTGGTATCGTGAGGGTCCGATCCATCGTCGCCGGCCCCCATGCCCCCGCGCCCGCTCCAGAAGCACGACCCGTTCTTTCAGCGCCTGCTCGACCAGCCGGTGGCCGCGGGCGCGCTGCTGCGCGAACGCCTGCCGGCCGAGGTGGTGGCGCTGCTGGTGGACGAGCCGCCGGAACTGGTGCCGGGAAGTTTCATCTCCGGGCGCCTGCGCGGCTACCGCACCGACCGGCTGTTTCGCAGCCGGACCCTCTCCGGCCGCCCGGTGCTGATCTATACCCTGATCGAGCACAAATCGACGCCGCCCCCCCGCATCGCCCTGCAACTCCTCGGCTATCAGGTCCAGATTCTCGAGCATTGGGCAACCCGGGAGGGCACCGCGCCCGACGGAACGCTCCGGCCGTTGCCGGCCCTGGTTACGCTGGTGGTGTACAACGGCACCGAGGACTGGACGGTCCCGCTGTCCCTGGCCGGCGCCACCGATGCCGACCCCGGCCTGCGCCCGTGGCTGCTCGACTTCCGGTACAGCCTGGTCAGCCTCAAGACCATCCCCGACGCCCGCCTGTCGGCGGAGAAGGTCCTGCGGGTCGGCCTGCTGATCCTCAAGCATGGCAAACCGGCCCGCAAGGACCGGCGGAAGCTGCTGTTGCTCATCCGCTCGGCTTACGAGCTGGGTGTCGATGATCTGGTGACGCTGATCTATTATCTGTTGGGCGACCCTGATGGTCCCCACGCCGAACTGGTCCGTACCATCCTCGATGAAGTCCTGCCCGATCAAGGAGAACGCATCATGTCCACCGCCGCCGAACAATGGAAGGCCGAGGGATACAACAACGGGATCCTTCAAGGACGGGCCGAAGGGGAGGCCAGAGGGGAGGCCAGAGGGGAGGCCAGAGGCAAGGCCAGAGGCAAGGCCGAGATGCTGCTTCGCCAGCTTCGCCGTCGCTTTCACACGCTGGCGCCCGAGATTGAAGCCCGCGTCCGCGCCGCCGATGGCGTTCAGCTTGACGAGTGGAGCGACCGCTTCGTTGACGCGACCGCATTGACCGAGATCTTTCCTGACCCCGCCCATTGACCGGCGCCACGCCACGGCGGTATCCGCCTGGAGTTTCCAGACCCGCTATTTCAGCCCGTCGAGTCGGGTCCTGACCTCGGCATAGTCGCCGGACCCGGGCTCCAGTTGGGTGAGCAGCCGTTGCCACAGGGTGCGGGCCTCGGCCGGCTGGCCGGCGGCCGCGGCGTCCAGGCCCAGGTACCACAGGGCCTCGGGCGTGTCGGGGGCGGCGGCCAGCGCCGCGCGCAACGCCGCCACCGCCTCCGGGGGCGGGCGGCTGCCGGTGGCGGGCGGGGTCCGGGCGATCAGGGCTTCGGCATAGGCCACCAGCACCGCGGGCCGGTCCGGCGCCTCGCTCCGGGCGTGGGCGATGGCGTCCAGTTGCCGGTCGGGCTCTCCCAACACCTGATAGGCGTGGGCCAACCGCAACCAGCCGGCCACGTCGCCGGGCTCTGCGGCCAACCGTGCCGCGAGACCGTCGACCATGGCGCGGATCATCCGGTTCTGTTCCTCCGGCGTCGCCGGGGTGTCGCCCTCCGACGGCGCCGTCCCGGCGGTGCCGCGCGGCGGCGCCGATGGGGGGATCACCCCGGCCGGGTCCAGGCCCAGGTGCCGGGCCATGTCCTCGATGGCCTTTCGCACCATCGGCAGCCAGGGGGCATCGGCCGGGCTGGCGGCGGCCAACGCCACCCAGCGGTCGAGCGCCCCCCGAAAGTCGCCGCCCTGAGCCAGGGCCAGCGCCACGAAATGGCTGGCCTGGGGATCGCCGGGCCGCCGGACCAGCACCGCTTCGAACAGCCGCCGGGCCTCGTCGGGAACCAGCCCCTGGTTGGCTGCGGTCAGGGCGGCAGCCAGGGTGCCCTGAAGCACCGGGTCGTCCCCGGCCACGGCCAGGGCGTGGCGCCAGGCGTCGATGGCCTCGTCCGGCCGGTCCAGCCGGGTCAGGGATTGGGCCAGCAGCCGCCAGCCGTCAAGGTCGGCGGGCTCCCGCTTCAACCGCTCGGCCAGTTGCGCCACCGCCCTGACGACATCGGAAGGAACCGCGTCGGCGGCGGCCGGGTCCGACCGTCCGGCCAGCGGCCGGGCCGGCAGGTCGGGCCGGCCGACCGCCAGATAAAGCGCCAGCGTCGCCGTCGGAATGACCCCCAGCAGCACCAATGCGGTCACGCGGTTGGCGCGCGGGACCGCGGTCGGGGTGCCGGGACCCGCGGGGGCGGGAGCGTCGGCCACCGCCAGGATGCGGCGGCCGATCTCGGCCCGGGCGGCTTCGGCCGACCCCGGGTCGATCGCGCCGCGCTCAAGGTCCCGGTCCAGTTCGGCCAACTGGTCCCGATAGACTTCCAGATCATAGGCGGCGCGCCCGGGGCCGGACACCGGCCGGCGCAACAGCGGCCACACCAGCAGCGCCACCACCGCGGCCGTGAGCCCTGCCGCCGCCAGCCAGAACAGGATCATAAGTTTATCCTTGGGGGACGTGTCCCCGGGGCCGGGTTCACGCGGCGCCGTCGCTTTCCAGCACCCGTTGCAGGCGCGCCCGTTCGTCGGCGCTGAGCGGGGCCGGAGGCGGCGCGGCGCGGCGGGTGCCGAGCCGCCAGGCGATGGCCGCGGCCCCGGCCGCCAGCACCAGCGGCGGACCCAGCCACAGCAGCCAGGTGTTGGGTTGGAACGGCGGCTTCAGCCGGACAAAGTCGCCGTAACGGGCGGTGAGCCAGGCGATCACCGCGTCATCGCTGTCCCCGGCCTTGAGCCGTTCCCGCACCAGCAACCGAAGGTCGCGGGCGAGCCCGGCATTGCTGTCGTCGATGGACTGATTCTGGCAGACCAGACAGCGCAGGTCCCGGCTGATGTCCCTGGCCCGGGCCTCCAGGGCCGGGTCGGCCAGCACCTCGTCAGGCGACACCGCCCAGACCGGGGCGGGCGCGGCGGCGGCCCAGACCAGACCGGCCAGCATCGCGACGGCGGCCAGCCGGCGACCCGGACGGCAAAGGCCCGGGCGGCAAAGGAGCATGAACATCTCGGGCACCGGTTCCCTCTCGTCCCGTCAATAAAGCCAGCCGGCGGCCAGATACCCCAGCGCCACCGCGAACAGGCCGATCACCACCGAAAAAAAGATGTAGAGCACCCCCAATCCCAGATCACCCTCCATGAACATGTCGAGCTGTTGGAGGCTGAACGAGGAAAAGGTGGTGTAGCCGCCGAGAACGCCGGTCATGAAGAACAGACGGGCATCACGGCTGATATACTCCACCGGCAGATTGGCGATGAAGCCGATCAGCAGCGAGCCCGAGACGTTGATACCCAGCGTGGCCCAGGGAAAATTCGACGGCATCAACTCGAACGGGAACAAATCGATATCAAATTCGTGGAAGGTCACGGAAAGCCAGTGCCGGAGCATGCTGCCCAGGGCTCCGCCGATCGCCACCAGAAGATAGGCCTGCATGCTCGCGGGTCTTTCCCAGAAAAAACCGGTGCAGCATCCCGGCCGGGCGGCGGAATGTCAAGGTCGGGGTGGCCGGTACCAAGATTCCGGTCAGGGCGCCGCGACCGGCAGGTCGATGGTGACCACGGTTCCCTGCCGGGGCCGGCTGGTGATGGTGATGGTCCCGCGGTGGCATTGGATGAAGGCATGGGCCAGGGCCAGCCCGAGCCCCATGCCGCCGTACCGCCGGGCCAGGCAGTCGTCCTCTTGCAGGAAAGCCGTTCCCAGCCTTTCGATCAGATCGGGAGCCATACCGATTCCCTGGTCGGTCACCACCACCTGAATCCGGTCGGCGACGGCGCCGACCCGGACCCGGGTCAGGGAGCCCTCGGGCGAGAACTTGACCGCATTCTCGATGACGGCCAGCAGGCTGCGGTCAAGCAGGCGCCGGTCGCCGGAAATGGCGGGGAGGTCCGGTGGGGCGTCGATGTCGATACGCGCCCCGGGACTGGCCGCCCTGACCTTTCCCGCACACTCCCTGACCGCCGCGACGACATCCACCGGCTCCATATTCAATTCCGAACTGCCGATGGAATGCCTGGACAGGCTGAGCATATCGGTTACGATTTTCACCAGCCGATGTCCGGCCTGGACGATCTGCGCGGCGTAGTCCTGCACCAGCGACCGCTCGATCGGCGCCTCCGAATCGAGAAGCAGCTCGGAATAGCCGACAATTATGTTGAGCGGTGTCCGCATTTCATGATTCGCCAACGCGAGAAAGCTCGATTTGGCCTTGCTGGCGGCCAGAGCCGCGCCCCGTTCCCGGGCAATCACGGTATTGGCGGCCTTGAGCGCCTCGCTGGCGACCAGCAGGGCATCCTGTTTCTTGCGAAGCTCGCCCAGCATCACCGTTACGATAACGATGGCGCCGATCGACAGCAGCCGATTGATCAAGGCATCGATGGCATCGGGTGGAATGCTCGGCAAAAAGAAGCCCACGATGGTCAGCAATACCGCCAGTCCGCCGAGATGGTAGATCATCCGGGGATTCCGGTGACCGACGCCGATGAAGACCACCAGAATATAGATGACCCCGGCCGCAATCGGCGTCGGCAGGCAAATATCCGCCAGGAACACCGACCCGGCGACGACCGCCAGCAACAGGTTGGTGATGCCGCCCATGAGACTCCCCATTGGCCGTCCGCGTTGGTCCGCCCGTGCCGCAGCAAGGTACCCAATCGGGAGATCCGGCTCAACCCCCCGCGGAGTCGCCCCGGAACCGCCTGCGGACCGGGAGTCCGCGGGGATGCCGGGATGGGCTTGACAGGTTTCCCCGGATGCGGTTCAACCATGCCAGGACTCATGATGGCCCTACGCGACCGGTGAACGAAGGTTTGACGGTGGTGGCGTGGCATCGATGGTGGCACGACAGCCTTACTGGAGGAAAATGGTGATGAGATGGCTTCCAACGGAGCCCGCCGAGTGGGCAAGTGTCATTGGCGCATTTATCGGAATAGTATTGCTGATTATTCCACAATTTGGAGTAATTTCAGAAATACCGGATTCACTTCATTGGAAATTGGTCTATGGGCTTTCGGCCGTTATATTTTTCGTACTGTATGCAATTCGCAAAAGCATGGATAATAACTTAAATAAAATATTAAGCTTACTCCCTGGCTGTGAAGTCAAAAGATTTGCCTCAGGGGACGAGCAAATGGCGTATCTTATCTATAAGATTTCAATAGCAAGAAGATTTGTCAATGATTGCAGTTGGGTAGATCATGATAATTTCCGACATCGCGGACTTGATCGTAGAAGGGAGAGCGAGAGAAACTATCAAATGACGATAACAAAACAAGCAAAGTCAATTCAATATAGGGAAATATTTGTAGTCGATACCGAACATCAATTTCCTCGAGAAGATAGGTTACAGAGACTTAGCGAAAGAATGGGCAATACAGAAATTACAGGTTACTCATGTTCATATTTTTTAAATACACCGATACCGCGATTGCAATTTATGGTTATCGATCATGAAGAGGTGATCCTTCACCATTCCGATGGCGCTCCTCGTGGACACCGATTCGCCATATGCCATAGCGGTATCGCCGCATTATTCGGGGCCTATTACAATGACTGCTGGAACCGGTCTACGAAGCTAAAGGAAGGAACAATTGTGCATCAAGATAAATATGAAGAATTGCTGCGCCAGGTAACCCGGTCTGCAACCGCCCGACCGCCGCGCCCCGATGTCACGCCAATTACTTGAACCTCCTCCCGAGCCGCCGGCGGAGCCGGGACGTCCTGGGGATCGGCCCGATCCGGTGGATCCGTCGTCGAGCCTCGGCCGGTTGCTGCGGTTCTGGGGCAAGGCCCGGCCCGAGACGGAGGCCGGTCCGCGCTGGCATCCGCTGGTGTACCATTGCCTGGACGTGGCCGCGGCCGGCGTGGTTCTGGTCGGGCGGCGCGGGCCGCCGCGGGGGCTCGCGGCCCTGTTCGGGGATCGCTGGCCGGGCGCCCTCGGTTACCTGCTGGCGCTGCACGACATCGGCAAGCTGTCCCGGCCGTTCCAGGCGCAGAGCCCGGAGCACTGGCCGGCGGAGACGCTCGGCCGCCACCAACCGCCGGTCGCCGGAGTGCGGCACGATGCGCTGGGCCTGACCCTGCTGAACCGGCTGCTGAGCACGAAGGCCAGGCGGCAGCATCCGCTGTCGGACTGGCGACCTGATGCCTGGGAGCAGGCTCTGGTGCTGCTCACGCCGTTTGTCGCGCACCACGGCCGGCCCGTGGCACCAGGCAACGTCAAGGTTTTCGATCCCGAGTTGGACGCCGGCCATGACTTCCTCGACCTGATGACAACGCTGTTCCAGCCCGACCTGCCGCCACCGCCGGTGGCCATGGATGCGGTTCTCTTCCAGGTCAGTTGGGAACTGGCCGGGCTGACCGTGCTGGCCGACTGGCTCGGCTCCAACCAGGGCTGGTTTCCCTATCATCCCGATCCCGTCGACCCGGCGTGGTACTGGAAAAACCGCGCCCTGCCCCAGGCCGAAACGGCGGTGGAACAGGCCGGACAGTTGCCCGGCCGGGCCAACCCGGACCTCCACTCTCAGGACCTGATCGGCGCCGGTCACCCGCCCAGCCCGGTTCAACATTGGGCCGCGACCGTGGTCCCGCCCGAGGGGCCGGTGCTGGCGCTGATCGAAGACATGACCGGCAGCGGCAAGACCGAAGCCGCCCTGATCCTGGCCCACCGGCTGATGGCCGACGGCCGGGCGCAGGGCGTCTATTTCGCCCTGCCGACCATGGCCACCGCCAACGCCCTCTATACCCGGCTGGAGAAAAGTTACCGCCGGCTGTTCGCCGCCGGGCACACGCCGTCCCTGGCGCTGGCGCACGGCGCCAGCGCGCTGCATCCGGGTTTCCGGGACAGCGTGGCGGCACTGCCGGCGCCCGAACGCAGCGGCGACCCGCCGGACCGGGGCGAGCACCGCGGCGACGAGGCCGGGGCCTCCTGCGCCGCCTGGCTCGCCGACAGCCGGCGCAAGGCGTTCCTGGCCGATGTCGGGGTCGGGACCATCGATCAGGCGCTGCTGGCGGTGCTGCCGGCCAAATACCAGTCTCTCCGGTTGCTGGGTCTGGGTAGACTGATACTGGTGGTGGACGAGGCCCATGCCTACGACACCTATATGGCCACGGAGCTGGAACGGTTGCTGGAGTTCCAGGCCGCCCTTGGCGGCAGCGCCATCGTGCTGTCGGCAACCCTGCCGCTGGTCACGCGCCGCGCGCTCGCCCAAGCCTTCGCCCGCGGCCTGGGTGCCGCCGCCCCGGAGCCGGCGCGGACCGACTATCCCCTGGCCACCGTCACCGGCGCCGGCGGGACATCCGAAACCGCGTGCGGCACCCGGCCGGAGTTGGCGCGGCCGCTCGCGGTCTCGCGGCTGGCGGCGGCCGGAGAGGCGGTGCAACGGATCGTCGAAGCGGCGCGGGCCGGCGCCGCGGTGGCCTGGGTCCGCAACACCGTGGACGACGCCTTCGCGGCGTTCGAAGCGTTGCAGGCCGGGGGGTTGCAGGCCGGGGGCGTGCCGGTGACGCTGTTCCATGCCCGCGCCGCCATGGGCGACCGGCTGAAGGTCGAGGCCGGGGTGATCGGCCGCTTTGGCAAGGACGGCAATCCGACCGACCGGCCCGGGGTGCTGGTGGCCACCCAGGTCATCGAGCAGTCGCTCGACCTGGATTTCGACCTGATGGTCTCGGATCTGGCCCCCATCGACCTGCTGCTCCAGCGCGCCGGCCGGCTGTGGCGCCATCGGCGCGAGCGGCCCCCGGCGGTGACCGGGCCGCATCTGCTGGTGCTGTCGCCGGAGCCGGGGGACACCGTGGGGCCGGAGTGGGTACGGGCGACCCTGCCCGGCACCGCCGCCGTCTACCCGGACCATGGCCGGCTCTGGCTCAGCGCCCGGACCCTGTTCGCGCAGCCGGAGTGGCGGAGTCCCGAGGATGTCCGGGCTCTGGTGGAGGCGGTTTATGGCCCGGACCCGCTCGGCCGCATTCCCGAGGGGCTCCGGCACCGCGCCCTCAAGGCCGAAGGCGACAGCCGGGCCGCGGGTTCCCTTGCCGAGGCCAATCTTCTGAAGGTCGCCAACGGCTATCACGACGACCACCCCGGCTGGGCCGAGGACACCCGCATCCCGACCCGGCTCGGCGACGAAACCACGACGCTGCGTCTGGCCCGCTGGCACGACGACGGCACGCTCCATCCCTGGTGCGGGGACCAGGACCCGCACCGGGCCTGGGCGCTCTCCGAGGTCGCGCTCCGCGTCCGCCGCGCCCATGACACCCCCAAACTGGCGGCAGCCCAGGCCGCCGCGGCGAACCGGGTCCGTGCCGCCTGGACCCGCCACGACGCCGAAAAGCTGCTGGTGCCGTTGGAGCCGGCCGGCGATGACCTGTGGCGGGGAACGGTGATCGGCGAAAAGGGAGAGACCACGCCGTTTACCTACACCCGCCTTCAGGGCTTGCAGTTTTCCGGGCGTCCCCGGTGACAGTCGGTTGCCGGCGCCCACACCGGGCGAGGGACCCGCTTGGGGGCGTCCGCCGTCAGGGAGCAGCCGCCATCCTTTGTGCCTGCCGGTATGACATTCCGATTGTATCGGCAAAAGAACCTTGCAATAGGACACAAGTGTCGTAATCTATGGCCGTGCTGATCAGGCCGCGTAAATTTGAAACTCTGCCGGTCGGTACCTGACTCGGTGGAACATTGGTCTGTGACCGATCGGAGGATTGCCATGCTGGCTTACCCTGTGGACCTGGAGCGCGACGGCGACATGGTGATTGCGGTGATCCCGGACATTCCTGGCGCTCATACCTTCGGCGTCAGCGAGGCGGACGCGCTCGCCCACTGCGTCGGCGCGATCGAGGAAATGCTGGCGGCCCGCATGTGCGACCGCGAGGCGATACCGCTGCCGTCCATCGCCAATGGCCGGCCCGTGGTCGAGGTGTCGCCGCTTTCGGCGTTGAAGGTGTCGCTCTATGGGATCATGTGGGAGCGGCAACTGCGGAAATCCGACCTGGCGCGGCTGCTGAACGTAAACCAGAAGCAGGTCGACCGATTGCTCGACCTGAACCACGCCTCCCGGCTCGACCAACTCCAGGCGGCCTTCCGGGTCCTGGGGAAGCGCATCGCAATTCAGGTTGCGGATGACGATGTACCGGTCGCGGCATAGCGTACTTCCACGATATCCCGGATTGCCGGCGCCGCCCCATAGGCGCTAGGATATCACTATTGTCTTGATTTTGCAGGGCTCCGCCCTGCACCCGCAAGGCGGCTCGCCTCCTTGACCTCATTCACGTCNNGGTTCAAAGGGCCGACCGGCCCTTTGCCGGTGTGGGCAGAGCCCACAAAACCCTTTCACTTCACTGACTCATCGTAACCTAGCGCATATGCGGCGCCGCCCCGACCGGGTCGTCGGTAAACAGGTCGAGCAGCGTCACCTCAGCCTTCACCCCGGGTCAGCGCCATGATCTGATCGGTGGTGAGTCCGGTTCCGGCACGACCGCGCAAAGCCTCGAACCGGCTGACCGGACGGTCGCGTACCGGCTTCGGAACGGTGACCGGCCCCTTGCCGGTGACGGTGGTGGCAGCCATGGCCTGCCTCGTAATACCTGCCTGATGATGGGCAATACATGGCATGCCCGGGACCGCCACGCCAGGGCGGTCTCCTCGACGCCGCGTGGCGCGCCCTGTCCGACCGCTTGAACCCGGACCGACTTTGATGCCTGAGGAAGAAGGGCGGTGGCACGGTCAACAAGCATATGATAGTGATCAACGATCTTTATTATACTTCAGAGCGTTTACCGCCATGCCCCCTCCCTTTTCGCTCCTGACCGAACGCTGGCTGCCGGTACGACGGGCATCCGGGGCGCGGTCCGTCATCTCGCCGGCCGGGGTGACCGAAGATATCGACCGGGATCCGGTGGTTGCCTTCGACTGGCCGCGGCCGGACTTCGACGCCGCCGCCCGGGAGTTGCTGATCGGCCTGCTGTCCACCGCCTGCTGGCGCGAGGCGTTGAGTTCAAGAAGCTGGGGAGCATGGTGGCGCAAACCGCCGACGCCGGGCGAACTGGCGGAGCGGTTTGCGCCCTTCTCCAGGGCGTTCGAGTTGGACGGCGCCGGCCCGCGTTTTTTGCAGGACCTGGACCGGCTGGAAGACAGGGGCATCGAAAACGATGCCGGGGCGTTGCTGATCGACATCCCGAGTCACTTCGTCAGGCGCGCCGGCCATCTCGTCTTCGACCGTGCCACGGCCGCCATGGCCCTGTTTACCCTGCAATGCTTTGCCCCGGCCGGGGGCCGTGGCAACCTCACCTCCCTGCGGGGCGGCGGCCCCATGACCACATTGGTCCTGCCCGGCGAGGCCGACACGCCGCTGTGGCAAATACTCTGGCTGAATGCCCTCTGGGACAAGGATTGGAGCGATCCCGCCGGCATGCCGGAGAAGGTGTTTCCCTGGCTGGCGCCGACCCGGGTCTCCGACAAAGGTGTCATTACCACGCCACGCGATGTCCACCCGGCGCAGGCCTGGTGGGGCATGCCGCGCCGCATCCGCCTGGCCTTCGCGGCCAATCGCGACGGCGTGCCCTGCGGCCTGACCGGGCGGGTGGATTCCGTGATCGTAACCGGCTATCTCAGCCGGCCTTCCGGCACCAAATACGCGGCGTGGAGCCTGGGCCACCCGCTCACCCCGTACTACCGGGTGAAGAAGACCGATGTCGAGTGGTTGCCGCTCCATCCCCAACCGGAACGACGGGCATACCGGGACTGGATCGGACTGGTCATCTCCGACGCCGACGGTGCCGAGGCCCGCCGCGCCCCGGCGCGGGTGGTCGGAACGGCAGGCGCACGGCTGAGCGCGATGGAACTGTTCGCTCCCCGCCTGCTCGCCGCCGGTTTCGATATGGACAACCGGCGCCTCATGAAGCCGCGCGGCTTCGTCGAGAGCGAGATGCCGCTGCCGGTGGTCAGCGACGCCGTTCGCGAGAGCTTCGATCTGCTGGTCCGGTCGCTGGTGTCCGGGGCACGGGAGGCGGCCGGGCTGGTGTCGCTGGCGGTCGGCAAGAGCCTGAGTTCGGGGGAATTGCCCGATGCCGGCAAGAGCGATCGGCAACTGGCCCGTGATCGCTTTTGGGACCGTACCGAGGCGGTCTTTTACGAGGTGGTTTCAGGATTGCCGGCCCGCCTGACGGCGGCGGTCGATGACCGGGCGCTCCAGGACCTGACCCTTGCCGTGAGCCAGGCCTGGTTCCGGCACCTGCGCGCCACCGTGCTGCCGCTGTTTGACGAGCTGGTGCCGCTGGACGACATCGAGGCGCGCGCCGTCGAGCGTCTGGTCGGGGCGCGGCGCGACCTGATCACCGCCCTCAACGGCCGCGGCAAGGGTGGGCAGGCGCTTTATGGGGCGTTGGGGCTGCCGCTGCCCGATGGCGGCAAGAAAAAGGACAAAGGGGGTAAGGCCGCATGAGCGCCGAAAAATCAGAAATCGCCGCAGACGCCCGGAGATGGTGGCAGCTCTTGCAGCGCACCCTCAACGGCAGGCCCAACCCCAAGGCCGATCCGGGCGCGCTGGCCCGGCTGCGCCATTGCGCCGCCCCGGTGGAGGCGATGTGCGAGCCGGTCACCCTCGACCTGTTTCGCCGCCTGCGCCGCAGCACCCCGAAGGACCTGCCCCGGGTGGCCGTGATCGCCATGGTGCTGGCCCATGTCCGGGATGACGCCCCCGGCCAGAAGGCAATCCAGGCGGTGGGCAAAACCCGCGAACGCGCCGAGCCGAAGCTCTCGCGGCTGCGGTTCCGCCGCCTGCTGGCCTGCCGCGACGACGACGAACTGGCGCGCGAGATGCGCCGCTTCGTGGCGCTGGCCGGCGGCACCGTCAATATCGGCGATCTTGCGGAGTCATTGTTCTACTGGTCCGACCGCACCCGCGCTCGTTGGGCCTTTTACTACCACGATGCCGGCTTCGCCGCCCCCGAACCCAAATCCGAATCCGAATCCGAGTCCGCCCCCGTGCCCGTCAGTGAGGACCGCCCGTCATGACCACCTTTCTGCAACTGCACCTGTTTACCGTTTACCCGCCGGCCAACCTCAACCGCGACGACATCGGCCGGCCCAAGACCGCGATCTTTGGCGAGGCGCCGCGGCTGCGGGTGTCGTCCCAGGCGTTGAAGCGCGCCTGGCGGACCTCCGAGGAGGTGTTCGAACGCCATCTGCGCGGCCATCTTGGCCAGCGCACCCAGCGGTTCGGCGAGGTGGTGGAGAAGCATCTGCTGGCAAAGGGCGCGCCCGCCGATCGCGCCCGCGCCATTGCCTGCGAAATCGCCGACCTGTTCGGCAAGCTCGAAACCGAGGCCGGCAAGCCCCCGACCCAGATCAAACAGCTTGCCTTCCTTTCGCCCGAGGAACAGGCGGCGGCGCTGGCCCTGGCCGAACGGGCGCTGGCCGGCGCCGCCATCGACCCAAAGAAGGCGGGAGTGCTGCGCGAGGCCGATACCGCGGTGGACATCGCCATGTTCGGCCGCATGCTGGCCGACGATCCGGCCTATAACCGCGACGCCGCGGTCCAGGTCGCCCACGCCATCACCACCCACAAGGTGATGGTCGAGGACGACTATTATACCGCGGTGGACGACCTGAAGACCCCCGCCGAGGACGCCGGCGCCGGCTTCGTCGGAGAGGCCGGGTTCGGCGCCGGGGTGTTCTACCTTTACGCCTGCATCAACCGCGACCTGCTGGAGCGCAACCTGGGCGGCGACCGCGCACTGGCCGGGGCCGGCATCGCCGCGCTGATCGAAGCCGCCGCCACCATCGCGCCCAAGGGCAAGCAGGCCAGCTTCGCCAGCCACGCCCGCACCGACTACCTGCTGGTGGAAAAAGGCGAGACCGCGCCCCGAACGCTCGCCGGGGCCTTCCTCAGGCCGGTCGGGGACCGGGACGGCGACCTGCTCGGCGCCTCCATCCACGCCCTCACCTCGCTGCGTGACCGCTACGCCCTGGCCTATGGCGACGTGACCGCGGCCCGGGCCATGAACGTGGCCACGGGCGAGGGCACCCTGGCCCAGGTCATCGCCTTTGCCCGGGAGGGCTGAGCCGCCATGCCGGCCTTTCTGCTGTTTTCCCTGTGGGCGCCGCTGGCGGCCATGGGCGATGTCGCGGTCGGCGAGCGCCGCACCGGCCTGGAGCGGCCGGGCAAGTCGGCGGTGCTGGGGCTGGTGGCGGCGGCGCTCGGCATCGACCGCACCGAAGAGGCCGCACTGCGGGCGCTCCACGACGGTTACGGTCTGGCGGTACGGGTCGACACCCCGGGAACCCTGGTCACCGACTTTCACACCGCCCAGGTTCCGCCGGCCCGCCGCGGCCGGCGCTGGCCGACCCGGCGCGCCGAACTGGCCAGGCCCAAACCAGGCGAGCCCGAACTGGAAACCGTGTTGTCCTGGCGCGAATACCGGGCCGATGCCCGCTTCACCATCGCCCTGTGGCCGCGGCGGGCGGCGCCCCGGCCGCTGGCCGAACTGGAGCAGGCGCTCCGGCGGCCGGTCCATACCCTCTATCTGGGTCGCAAGGCCTGTCCGCTGGGAGCGCCGCCGGCCCCGGTGATCGTCGAGGCCCCGACCCTGTCCGAGGCGCTGGCCGTCCATGACCGCCACTGCCGCCCCGGCATCGACACCGTCCTGCCCCGACCGCAGGCGGTGGCAGCGCCAGCGGTGTACGCCGATATCGAGCCCGAGGGCGAGGCCCGCCTGGAGCTCGGCCCCGGGCTGACGCCCCATCACCGCCGGATGCGCCGGGACGATCCGATCAGCCGTCGCCGCTGGCAGTTCCGCCTGCGCGAGGAGCAGGTGGCCCGCACCGTACCCCCGGGAGACCCGTCATGACCGCCACCGAACCGTCCGCCGCCGAACCGTCCGCCACCACCGCCCCGCCGCCCCTGAAGACCCTGTTCAGCCGGGTCCGGCTGCGCCGCGACGTGCCCCTGCACGCCCTGGCCCCGGTGCTGGTGCCGGCCGACGCCAACGCCCGACTGGCGGTGGCCCACCGGCTGATGTGGGCGTTGTTCCCGGGCAGCCGCGAGCAGACCCGCGACTTTTTGTGGCGCGAGGAACTGCCCGGGGCCGGGCCGGGCCGGGGCGCCACCTATTATCTGCTGTCGGTCCGTCCGCCGGTGGACGCCCATAATCTGTTCGAGATCGACCCACCCAAGCCGTTCGCACCCCGACTGGCGGCCGGTGACCGGCTGGGCTTCGTTCTGCGGGCCAATCCGGTGGTCTCGCGCCGCACGCCCGGCTCACGTAAGAGTGGCAAGCACCACGATGTGGTGATGGACCGGTTGCACCGGTTGCCGTTGCCCAAGGGCGAACGCGGCCCCGAACGTCAGGCCGCCATCGAGGACGCCGGCCGGAGCTGGCTCTCCGACCAGGGCGGCGGGCATGGCTTCCGTCTCCTCCAGGACGAGCCCCTGCGCGTTGACGGCTACGATCAGGTCCGGGTCCCGCGGGAAAACGGCCGGAAGCCGGTGCAGTTCTCGGTGCTGGACCTGGAAGGCCGGTTGGTCGTGACCGAGCCCGAACGCTTTGTCGCCGCCCTGTCGGGCGGGCTGGGCAAGGCCCGGGCGTTCGGCTGCGGGCTGATGCTGGTGCGCCGGCTGCCGGTGGCCGGGCCATGACCGCCGCCGCGGCGCTGCCCGGGATTGCGCCGCCCCGGCCGATCCCGATCAACGACCGCTCGTCCATCGTGTTCGTGGACAAGGGGCGGATCGACGTCCTTGACGGCGCCTTTGTGGTGATCGATGCCGGCGGCGTCCGCACCCACATTCCGGTGGGCGGCTTTGCCTGCCTGATGCTGGAACCCGGTACCCGGATCAGCCACGCCGCGGTGGCGCTGGCGGCCCGGGCCGGGACCCTGCTGGTCTGGGTGGGCGAGGCCGGGGTGCGTCTTTATGCCGCGGGCCAGCCCGGAGGAGCGCGATCGGACCGGCTGCTGTGGCAGGCCCGCCTTGCGCTCGACGACGGCGCGCGGCTCAAGGTCGTGCGCAAGATGTATGCGATACGCTTTAACGAGGAGCCGCCCGAGCGCCGCTCCGCCGATCAGTTGCGCGGCATCGAGGGCGCGCGGGTGCGCAAGATGTACGAGTTGCTGGCGCAACAGCATGGGGTGTCCTGGAACCGCCGGGCCTACGACCGCCAGGACTGGGAGGCCGGCGACATCCCCAACCGCTGCCTCAGCGCCGCCACCGCCTGCCTCCACGGCCTGACCGAGGCCGGGGTGCTGGCCGCCGGCTACGCCCCGGCCATCGGCTTTCTCCATTCCGGCAAGCCGCTGTCCTTCGTCTACGACATCGCCGACCTGTTCAAGTTCGAAACCGTGGTGCCGGCAGCCTTCCGCATCGCCGGCAAGGCCGCCAAAGGCCGGCTGGACCTGCCGCTGGAAAGCGCGGTGCGGCGGGAATGCCGCGACATCTTCCGCCGGACCGGCCTGTTGGACCGGATCATCCCCGCCATCGAAGAGGTTCTGGAGGCGGGCGAACTGGAACGCCCGGTCCCACCCCCCGACGCCCTGCCCATCGCCTTTGAAGACAAGGAGCCCGGCGGCGATGCTGGTCATCGTGGTTGAAAACGCCCCGCCGCGCCTGCGCGGCCGGCTCGCGGTCTGGCTGCTGGAACTGCGGGCCGGAGTCTATGTCGGCACCTATTCCCGCCGCACCCGCGAGCGCCTGTGGCAGGACGTGGTCAACAATATCGACCAGGGCAGCGCCGTCATCGCCTGGGCCGCCCCCAACGACGCCGGTTTCTCGTTCGAAACCTGCGGCGCCAACCGCCGCCTGCCGGTGGACTACGACGGCTTCCGCCTGATCAGCTTCATGCCCCCCTTCCCCGACTGGCCCGACGAACCCGACCAGCCCCCACCCCCCGGAACACCAACAGAACATCGGTAGCTCTTGCAATCCCGAAAAATGTGTTGTAGTTCAAGCGTCTCCAGGAAGAGTGTTCCCCGCCCACGCGGGGATGAACCGGTCCGTCGGTCGTCGAATTGCCAACGTCGTAAGTGTTCCCCGCCCACGCGGGGATGAACCGCTGGTTTCTCTGGTCGCGAAACTCCCCAGATCGTGTTCCCCGCCCACGCGGGGATGAACCGCAGTCCATCGATAACTTTTCGGAGATAGGGGGGTGTTCCCCGCCCACGCGGGGATGAACCGGCGTCGCTTACAGCGTGACCGCCAGCGCGACGGTGTTCCCCGCCCACGCGGGGATGAACCGATATTGTGTTCCTCGGCGGTGAGCCGAAAGGCGTGTTCCCCGCCCACGCGGGGA
>PLTC01000029.1 GCA_003165295.1 Rhodospirillales bacterium
TGGTGGCCTCGGAGGTGAAGAACCTCGCCAACCAGACCGCCAAGGCCACCGACGACATTCAGGGCCAGGTCGGACAGATGCAGGCGGTGACCGGAACCGCGGTAGACGCGATCAAGGGCATCACCGGCACCATCCAGCGGATGAGCGAGATCACCACCACTATTGCCTCGGCAGTTGAGGAACAGGGGGCCGCAACCCGGGAGATCGCGCGCAACGTCCAGCAGGCCTCCACCGGCACCCGCGAGGTGTCGAGCAACATCAGCGGTGTGACCCAGGCCGCGGGCGAAACCGGCCACATGGCGGGCAGCGTCCTTGGTGCCGCCAAGGAACTGAGCCGCCAGACCGACCGTCTGCGGCAAGAGGTCGACGCCTTCGTCCGCCGGGTCCGCAACAGTTGACGGGAGCCGGTTTTTACCGGGCTCCGCCCACACCCGCAAGGGGCCGGTCGGCCCTTTGAACCCGTGAGTTTTGGAGGTCAAGGAGGCTCGCCTCCTTCGCGGGTGCAGGGCAGAGCCCTGCAAAATCAGGACAAGTGCACAAGTCCTCACGCATATGGGGCGATGCCCCTGGAAGCAGGCAATGAGCCTCAAGGTCAAAATCTGCGGCATCACCGACCCCGAGGCACTGGCGGCGGCGCTGGCCGGCGGAGTCCGGTTCGTCGGTTTCGTGTTCTACCCCCGCTCGCCCCGCCGTATCGCGCCGCCGCTCGCGGCCGAACTCGCGCGGATGGTGCCGACCGGTGTCCGCACCGTGGGCCTGTTCGTTTCGCCCGACGATGCCTTGCTGGACGACGTGGTCGGGCAGGTGCCGCTCGACATGCTTCAACTCCACGATGACGAACCACCGGACCGTCTGCGCCACATCCGCCGGCGTTTCGCCCTGCCCGTCATCAAAGCCTTCCGCATCGCCGCCGCCGCCGATCTGGAACCGGTGGCGGCCTATGACGGTATCGCCGATATCCTGCTGTTTGACGCACGGCCGCCGGCCGGTACCGACGACGCGCTGCCGGGCGGCAACGGACGCCGCTTTGACTGGAGCCTGCTGGCCGGGTACCGATGGTCGCAGCCGTGGATGCTTTCGGGCGGACTCGCGGCCGACAATCTGGGCGAGGCGGTGGCGGCAACCGGCGCCCGGATGGTCGATGTCTCTTCGGGAGTCGAGGATCGGCCGGGGCATAAGGACCCCGGGCGAATCCGGGCCTTCCTGGACCTTGCCCGGGGGTTGTAGACCGGACCGGGGCCGTGCGGGGAGCCTGGGGCCGTCGTTTTTTTGGGGGAGCGTTGCTCCCCCTGCCCCCCACACCAAAGGCCGACGGCCCTTGGAACCCGGGAGGACGTTTGTTAAGGTTCCCCGCGTCCCGTCTTCGGAAAGCCCTCTGCCCATGACCACATTTCAGGCGCTTGTCCTCGCCGTCCTGCAAGGCGTGACCGAACTGTTTCCGGTCAGCAGCCTCGGCCATGCCGTGCTGCTGCCGCCGCTGTTCGGCTGGACCATCGACCAGCATTCGCCCCAGTTCCTGCCCTTCCTGGTGGTCCTGCACCTGGGCACGGCGCTCGCCCTGATTGTCTATTTCTGGCGTGACTGGCTGGACCTGTTGCTGGCGGTCCTGGGGCGGGGCGACCCCGAGCGGCGGGCGGCAAATCTGCGGCTGGTGCTGATGCTGGTGGTGGCCACCGTGCCGGCGGTGATCCTCGGCTATCTTGCCAACAAGCCGCTGCGGGCGCTGTTCGCCGAGCCGCTGTTTGCCGGCATGTTCCTGGCCATCAACGGGGTGCTGCTGCTGGCGGGGGAACGCCTGCGGCGCTCGGCGGGAGAACTGGCGATTGCCGATCTCGGGGTGATCGACGCCCTGCTGATCGGCGGCTGGCAGTGCGCGGCGCTGTTCCCGGGCATCTCAAGAACCGGCGCCACCATCGTCGGCGGCCTGCTGTGCGGCCTGCGCCATGACGAGGCGGCCCGCTTTTCGTTCCTGATGGCCACCCCGATCATCATCGGCGCCTCGGCCCTGGAAATCCCGAAGATGTTTCACCACACGGATGGCGCCGCGTCCGGCGGCTTCACCACCCTCGCTCTTATCGCCGGGGTGGTGGCAGGTCTCGCTGCTTACGCCAGTGTCGCGTTCCTGATGCGCTACTTCCGAACCCACGAAATCAAGGCGCTCAATCCCTTCGGGTACTATTGTCTGGCGGCCGGACTGGGCAGCGTCATATGGTTCGGCATGACCTGAGCCCGCCACCTTATAGCCGGCAGGTCCGGCCTCCGGAACCACCAGCCCAACACTCCGGCGTTTCCCCACCCCTTGTTCCGGCACCCGATTGACCATGGCCGAAGCTTCATCCTCTCCGCTATCCCTGGGCCGGCGGCACCGTCCCGCCCTGGTGTTCATCTTCATCACCATTGTCCTCGACGTGCTGGCGCTTGGAATCATCATTCCGGTGTTTCCCACCCTGATCGCGGGCTTCTTCGGTGGCGATGCCGGGGAGGCCGCGGAGATGCTCGGTCTGTTCGGGACCCTGTGGGCGGCCATGCAATTCGTGTGTTCGCCGGTGCTGGGCGCCCTTTCCGACCGCTTTGGCCGGCGGCCGGTCATCCTGCTTTCCAACCTTGGCCTCGGCCTCGACTATCTGGTGATGGCGCTGGCACCCAACCTGGCGTGGCTGTTCATGGGCCGGATGATCTCGGGCATCACCGCCGCCAGTTTCACCACCGCCGGCGCCTATATCGCCGACGTGACACCGCCTGAGCGGCGCGCCGCCGGCTTCGGACTCCAGGGTGCCGCCTTCGGCATCGGCTTCGTGCTGGGACCGGCGCTGGGCGGCGTACTCGGCAGCGTCGATCCCCGCCTGCCGTTTTGGGTCGCCGGCGGGCTCAGCCTGGCCAACGCGGTTTATGGCTTTTTGATCCTGCCCGAATCCCTGCCGCCGGAACAGCGCCGCAGCTTTTCCTGGCGGCGGGCCAACCCGCTGGGCTCTCTGGCGCTGCTGCGCAGCCACGCCCAATTGCTGGGCCTTGCCGCGGTGATGCTGCTCTCTTATCTGGCCCACGAGGCATTGCCCGCGGCCTTTGTGTTGTATACCGGCTATCGCTACGGCTGGGACGAGCGCACCGTCGGCCTGACTCTGGCCGGCGTCGGCGTATGCAGCGCCATCGTCCAGGGCGGACTGGTCCGGCCGATCGTCGCCAGAGTGGGAGAGCGTCGGACCCTGCTGGCCGCCTTGCTGTTCGGCGCCGCCGGTTTTGCGGTCTTCGGCTTCGCCCCCAGCGGCGCGATGTTGTGGCTCGGCATCCCGGTGATGGCGTTGTGGGGCCTGTTTGGCCCCGCGGCCCAAAGCCTGATGACCCGCCGGGTCGGCCCGTCGGAGCAGGGCCAGCTTCAGGGAGCGATCCACGGCCTGCGCGGCATCTCGGGACTGATCGGTCCGGGGCTGTTTACCCTGACCTTTGCCTTCGCCATCGGTGCCGGACAAGCCTGGCACCTGCCGGGCGCACCGTTTCTGCTCGCGGCGGGGCTGCTGGCCGGGGGCGTGTTGCTGGCTTGGCGCGTGACCCTCCCGGGTCGGGCATGACCGGCACGCTTCGGTGATCTATCTTTAGCACCAGCCTTCGGCAACCGAGGGGCGGTGCCCCTGGACCCCACCGGGGTCGCGAACCCCGGACCCCGTTACGGAGTCCGGGGACGGTCGGCCCGTGATGGCACACCGGAGGGGCGGCATGTGACTGCCGGATTGCTCGGCCTGTTGGTCGCCTCACTGCTGTTGTTCGCCAGCATCCTGGCCGGCCGCCTCTCGGCCCGGCTGGGAGCACCTTTGCTGCTGACCTTCCTGGGCCTCGGCATGCTTGCCGGAGAGGACGGTCCGGGCGGCATCGCCTATGACAATCTCGAACTGTCGTTCCTGATCGGCAACTGCGCGCTCGCCATTATCCTGTTCGACGGCGGCCTGCGCACGCCGCTGCCAACCTTGCGGGCGGCGTGGGCCCCGGCCCTGTCGCTCGCCACCATCGGCGTCCTCATCACCGCCGGAGTCACGGCCGCCGGCGCGCACTGGCTGTTCCACCTGCACCCGCTCCACGCCTTTCTGATGGGTGCCATCGTCGCCGCCACCGACGCGCCGGCGGTGTTCATGACTCTCGGCCACACCGGCGTCACCTTGCGCGACCGCCTGCGCGCCACCCTCGAAGTCGAGTCCGGCAGCAACGATCCCATGGGCATCTTTCTGACCATGGCCTGCGTCGGCCTGATCCAGGCCGGGGGGCACGCCGTCGGCTGGGGTGTGGCCGCCGACTTCATCCGCCAGATGGCGCTCGGCCTGCTGTTCGGCTGGCTCGGCGGCATGGGGCTCGCCTGGCTCACCAACCGCCTGGAACTGGCGGGCGGTCTTTATCCGATCCTCACTCTCGCGGTCTGCCTGCTGACCTTCAGCGGCACCGCGCTGTCGGGCGGCAGCGGCTATCTTGCCATGTATGTCGCCGGCATCGTCTACGGCGGCCGCCGCGTCCGGGCCAAGACACTGACCTGCCGGTTTTTCGACGGGCTGATGTGGTTGTCCCAGATCAGCATGTTCCTGCTGCTGGGCCTGCTGGTCAGCCCCCACCAACTGGCGGAACAGGCGTTGCTGGCCTTCGGCATTGCCATGATCCTGATTTTTGCCGCCCGCCCGGTGGCGGTGGCGGTGGCGCTGGCGCCGTTCGGCTTCAGTTGGCCCGAGCAGATGTTCGCGGCCTGGGTCGGCCTGCGCGGCGCGGTGCCGATTTTTCTGGCGCTGCTGCCGGCGCTCGCCGGCATCGACGACTCCCGAACCTATTTCAACGTCGCGTTCGTGGTGGTGCTGGTCTCGCTGGTGCTCCAGGGCTGGACCGCGCCTTGGGTGGCGCGCCGGCTGGGGGTGGCGCTGGCGCCCAATCCCGAAGCCGCCGACAAGTTGGAGTTCGACATGCTGCACCAGATCGATCGGGATCTGGTCGCCTATACCGTCAAGCCCCACAGCCGGGCCACCGACTTTGCGTTCGCCGAGCTGGCCGTGCCCGACCGGGTGCGGGTGATCACGGTCATTCGCGCCGGCACGGTCCTGAGCCCCACCGAGATCGACCGGTTGCGCGCCAACGACGTGGTCCTGGTGCTGACCCCCCCGGCGCTGTCCCTGGTGGTCGACCGCTTCTTCTCCCGCCGCTTCAAGTCCACCGCGGCCTTCCTGAGACGCGAACAGGGCGACTTCTTCGTCGATGGCGCCAGCTCGGTCGAAAGCCTCGCCCGCGCCTATGGCATTCCCCTGACCCCGGACCCTCTTGCTCCGGGGGCGCTCGCGCGGACCATGGCCGGCCTGACCGTGAACCAGTTGCTGAAAGAGCACATCGGCCCGACCGTGGGCCGCGGCGACCGGCTTCGGCTGGGGCCGGTGGACCTGATCGTGGTGGACATGATCGGCCCCGACATCAAGGAAGTTGGCGTCCTGCTGCGCCTTGAAGACGATCAGCCGACCGGCTGGCGCCGCCGGCTGCGCCCGCTGCTGACCCGCCTGCCCCGTCGCTGGTTGCGCCGCTGGTTCGGCCGCGATGCGGCATAGACCACCAATCACCAGTTGAGATCACCCGACCGGCCTTCGTCACCGATGGTGCCATACCTGTCACACCGGCACCGCACCCTGAACATGGAGAGCCCGCATGTCGATCATCGTCTGGACCCCGGCCTTGAGCGTCGGCATCGCCCAATTCGATGCCGAACACCAGTCCCTTCTCGGCATGTTCAACGATCTGTTCACGTCCATCGGCGACGGTGGCAGCCCTGAACAGCTTGGCGAATTGATCGAAGGCATCGTTAATTATACCAACAGGCACTTCGCCCATGAAGAGTTCCACCTGACAAAATACGGCTATCCTCAACTTGAACAGCACAAGGCGCACCACCGGCGACTGTCCGACGAGGCCGCCGCCATTCAAAGCCGCTATGCCGCGGCCCCCGACAGCGTCCCGATCATGGACGTCTTCATGTTCTTCCGCACCGGTCTGATCCGCCACTTTTACAACGTCGACCCCCTGTACACCAAGTTCCTCCAGGCGCACGGCGTCTCGTAAACCGGCGGAAAGCAAGCGCACCGAAAAACGCGACCATCCCTTCGGCCTCTCCCGGGAACATTGGGACGGTCGCGTTCTCGCTGTCCCACGTCTTTGTGCGCAGCCTAACGGCTCATGTTGTCGTGCTCGCCCATTCCCTGGTGCTCCGACGCATTGGGCTCGGGCGCCATGTCTCCCGCCCCCTGGATGGCCACCTCCACGGTGAGGGTCCCGGCCTTTTCGAAGGTCAGGGTCAGCGGAAAGGTCCTGCCCTTCACCAGCGGCTCCTTGAGGCCGATCAGCATGATGTGGAGACCATTGGGCGCCAGCGTGACCGACGCCTCGGGCGCGAGGTCGATTGCCTTGACTTCGCGCATCATCATCACCCCGCCGTCCATGGCGTGCTCGTGCAGCGCCACCGTGCCCGCCACCGGAGTAGCAGCCGAAATCAGGCGATCCGCCACCCCGCCCCGGTTGTCGAGCCTGAGGTAGACGACGCCGGCCGGCGACGCCGGCGCCGTCGCCCGCGCCCACGGCTGCTCGATCTCGATGGCCCCAAGCCTGAAGCCATCGGCCAGCACCGGGCCGGTCAACAGCACCGCAGCCAACGCGGTAACGGTCAGACGCAAAATTTTCATGATTGCCCCCAAATCTTATTCCGACGAGCCGGTGATGGCAGCCCATCACCATGACTGTCAACCGCAACCCCGGGCCGCCGCCGGACTCCGCAGCCCACCGCCTCCCTCGGGATCATCGCCTGCCCCAAAAATTTAACCTGCATTGCGCCGATCCCCCGGGTATCTTTCCGGTTTTACGAAGCCGGCTCGGGCGTATCGCACCGGCTGGTGTGGTCATTTCGTGCGGGACGGGAACAATGTCTGATCTGGTTATGAATATTATCTTACGGCCTTCGACCGATCTCGACGTTCCCGCCATGCTTGACATCTACAGTTATCATATCCGGCATGGGCTTGGTGATTTCAAGACCGAAGACGTGCCAATGGGCGAAATCAAGAGACGCCGCAAGGTGATGCTCAAGCGACGCATGCCCCATCTGGTCGCCGATTGCGACGGAGTAGTGGTCGGTTATGCCTTTGCCGCGCCGTTTCGCAAGCGTCCGGCCTATCGTTATACTGTCGAACATTCCATCTATGTCCATAAGGACTATTTGCGGCTGGGGATCGGGCGACAGTTGTTGCCGGCGCTGATCCAGCATTGTACCGAGGCCGGTTTCCATCAGATGATTGCGGTGGTTGACAGCAGCAACCTGCCCTCCCTGGCCCTGCACGAGACCTTTGGTTTTGAGCGCGCCGGCCTGTTGCGCTCGGTGGGTTTCAAGTTCGGCCACTGGACCGACAGCGTGCTGATGCAGCGGTTGCTCGCCCCCATCGACGGCCCGCCGCCACCCGACCATTCCCCCGGTGCCGGCACCGCCGGCGACGACGCCATCGACGACGACGCCGACGGCACCAACGTTCCCAACTTCTGACCGATCAAACCTTTATAAAAGCTTCATCAAACCGTCATGGCGGTGTGCGAGCCATGGGGGTGACTTCGCGTCGGGCCCTACCCGTCAGGCAAGGATCGTGGCATGGATTTCTTCAGGCACTTCACGTTTCTGGTGTGTGCGCCGGTTTTTGACGTCAACGACCTCGAGGGTCTGCGACTCCAGCAGATCATTTCTCAGGTCGAACACGCGGGCTTTCAGGTGGTCAAGGCGCGCCGGGTCGAAGATGCCGAACTTGCGATCCGCACCGATGCCGCCATCGGGTGCATGATCATCGACTGGAGCAAGAAGGGGCTGGACGGCAAGACCGCGGCGCTGATCGAACTGATCCGCCGCCGCGGCCTGGAAACGCCGATCATGCTGCTGGTCCGGCGGCAGCGATTTGAGAGCATTCCGGTGGATGTGCTCAATCATGTGGACGGGTACGTCTTCCTGGCCGAGGAAACGCCCGAGTTCATTGCCAAGAATTTGGTCAGTCGGCTCAAGCAATATGCCGATACCCTGAAAACGCCGTTCTTTGGCGCGCTGGTGGATTATGCCGAGGAAGGCAATCAGTTGTGGACCTGTCCCGGCCACAACGGCGGCATTTTCTACCGGCGGAGTCCCATCGGACGGATTTTCGTCGAACATCTGGGCGAGGCGGTGTTCCGCGACGACATCGACAATTCGGTCCTCGACCTCGGCGATCTGCTGGTCCATGAAGGCCCGGCGCTTCAGGCCCAAAAGGAAGCGGCTCAGATTTTCGGCGCCGAACGCACCTATTTCGTGCTTAACGGCACGTCGGCGTCCAACAAGATCGTGCTGTCGGCGCTGGTCGCCGATGGGGATCTGGTGCTCTTTGACCGCAACAATCACAAGGCCGCCCACCATGGCGGGCTGTTGCTGGGCGGCGGCATCCCGATCTTTCTGGAAACCGACCGCAACGCCCATGGCCTGATCGGTCCGATCGACATTGAGGCCCTGGACGAGGCGCGCATTCGGGAAAAAATCCGTACCAATCCGCTGGTCAAGGATCCCGACGCCTGGCGGCGCCCGCGACCGTTCCGGTGCGCCATCGTCCAGCAATGCAGCTATGACGGGACCATCTACAGTGCCGAAGTGATTCTGAAAAAGATCGGCCGGCTTTGCGACTATATTTTGTTCGATGAGGCCTGGGCCGGCTTCATGAAATTTCATCCGCTGTTCAGGGGCCGGTTCGCCATGGGGCTCGACCGGCTGGGACCCGAGGACCCCGGGATCATCGCGACCCAGTCCACCCACAAACAACTCGCCAGCTTCTCCCAGGCGTCACAAATTCATGTGAAGCACGCCCACATCCGGGGGCAGGAGCGCCGGGTCGAGCACCGCCGGTTCAACGAGGCGTTCTTGCAGCACGCCTCGACCTCGCCGTTCTATCCCCTGTTCGCGTCCCTTGATGTGGGCGCGCAGATGATGAAGGGTCGCTCGGGCGTGGTGCTGTGGGACGACACCATCCGTCTGGGCATCGAACTGCGTAAGAAAATCCGCACCATCCGCCGGGAATTCGAGGAGAAGGAGGCCGATCCGGCCCGACGCTGGTTCGTGGACCCGTTCGTTCCCGACTCCGTGTTGTTGTCTCCCGAGGACACCGAAACCTGTGCCTGGGAGGACATCCCGACCGACATCCTGGCCGCCGATGCCCGGTTCTGGGAGCTGACGCCCGAGGCCAACTGGCACGGTTTCCGGCATGTCGAGAGCGGGTATGCCATCACCGACCCCAACAAGCTGACCCTGCTCACCCCCGGCTTCGACCGCCGCACCGGCACCTACGACAGCCACGGCGTCCCGGCACCGGTGATCTCCCAGTATCTCCGCGAAAATCAGATCGTGCCGGAAAAGAATGACCTGAACTCGATGCTGTTCCTGCTGACGCCGGGGGTGGAGTCGAGCAAGGCCGGAACCTTGCTGAGCGCCCTGGTGGCGTTCAAGCGCCTGCACGATGACAATGTGTTGCTGGAAGACGTGATCCCCGAGTTCGTCAAACGTCGGCCCCGGCGTTACGCCGGCCACCGCCTGCGCGACCTGTGCGCCGAGATGCACGCCTTTTACCGCGATAACCGGACCAGCGAACTCCAGCGCAAGATGTTCCGTCCCAACCATCTGCCGACCATGGTCATGGCCCCCCACGAGGCCGCGCGCCAACTGGTGCGCAACAAGGTCGATTATCTGCCCATCGACCAGATCGGGGGTCGGATCGCCACCACCCTGTTCGTGGTCTACCCGCCGGGGATCGCCACCATCGTCCCGGGCGAACGGCTCGACCAGCGGGCACAGCCGATGATCGACTACCTAAAAGTGTTCGAGCGGGGGGCGAACCTGTTTCCCGGTTTTGACAATGAGATACAAGGATTGTATCGGGAGACTGAATCCGACGGCACTATCCGTTTTTATACTTACGTGGCGCGGGAATGAACCTCCGGAACCGGGCAGTGATGGGATAACCGCCTTGGGGATTGTCAGATGGCCAAATCGGATTGATCAAATCAGGTTCAATTATGATCATAGCTTCGCGATTGATCCCGATACCCGCTTGGCAACCCTGTGGTCCTGTGATTCGGAACAATATACCTGTGAACAGGGGTGTTGAGGCTGCGCCTGCCGCCTTTCCAGGGGTCGGGATATTATATTAATTATCGATGAACCCGATCTCCGGTTCACAAGACCGTCATGAAACTGTTGTACAAACTGGTGTGAATATTGGATACCCTCCACAACCGGACGCCAGTTCGCTCCCGATCATGCAGGTTTCCATGTCCGAGAAGATTTACAATGTCCTGTTCCTGTGCGCTGGCAATTCGGCTCGCAGTNNTTACAATGTACTCTTTCTGTGCGTCGGTAATTCCGCGCGCAGTATCATGGCGGAATGCGCGCTTAGCCGGTACGGAATTGGTCGTTTTCGCGCCTACAGCGCCGGCAGCCATCCCCGGGGCGAAGTTCATCCGCTGACTTTGCAACTTCTCCAGCGGCTCAACTACCGGACCGATCATCTCCGCAGCAAGAGCTGGGATGAGTTTCTCGTGCCTGAGGCGCCGTCTTTTGACTTCGTGTTTACGGTCTGTGATGCCACCGCCCGCGAAGCCTGTCCGGTGTTTCCTGGCCAGCCGATGACCGCCCATTGGGGTGTCGAGGACCCGGTCGCCCCGGTCGGGCCGGAAGACAAGATGATGAAGGCGTTCCGTCGCGCCTATGTCGAGCTGGAAAGCCGGGTTAAGGTTTTTGCGAGTCTGCGCCTGGATGGTCTCGACCGGCTGGCGTTGCAGGGCCGTCTGAAATCGATTGGACAATCGCAGGCCCCAGGGGAAGTTACAGAGTGAACCATGAGGGAAATGCCCCATGAATTATGAAGTCCATAAGTCACCTGGAGTCACGACGATCGCCCTCAAAGGTCGGATGTGCTTTTCCGACCACGCGGTGTTTCGCGATATCATTGGAAACTTTGACCTGCCGCCCGGTGAGAGCGTGGTTTTTGACATGGGTGGTCTTGAACTTATCGACTCCTCCGGTCTCGGTATGTTGATCATCGCGCGTGACGAATCCAAGAAGCGGCAGTTGGAGTTCATCATCGAAAACCCCAGGACCGAGGTCAGACGATTGATGGACATGGCGAAATTCAACCGCTTTTTTACCATCAGACCGTAACCCGGGGTGGCACAGCCGATGCCGGGCGATGACTCCTCTAAAATCCCGGACGCGGTTCAGGGCGTCAGCCCGGCCCCATCGGCTTCCGTCGAACCGTCGTCGGGCGGCCTCCCGACCGGCTCCTCCTTGTATGGCATTGACCTTACCATCCCCTTGCATGACCGCCGCATCCTGATCGCCGACTCCAGCCCGTTCAGTCGCAAGACCCTGACCCGTTTCCTGAGCTGGTTCGGCGTTACCGATGTGGTCTTCGCCAAGGACGGCAAGGACGTGCTTGACCGGGTGAACGAGATTGGCGCCAACCTGATCCTGCTCGATACCAACCTGGGGTCACTGACCGGCATCGAGACCTGCCGGTTGCTCCGCGCCACGCCGGCGGGTCGGGATGTGCCGATCCTGGTGCAAACCACGTCCCATTCCGACCAGACCCGGGCACGCTGCTTTCAGGCCGGCGCCAGCGATGTGATCTCGAAGCCGGTCAACCCCGGTGAATTGATCGCGCGCGTGGGCTATCATCTTGAGCGCCGGGCGATGATCTCCGAACTCAAGACCTTCCGCGAGCGGATCGAACAGGACCTCGCCATGGCCCGGGCGATGCAATTGGCGCTGATTCCCAAACCGGAGCGGGTGGCTGCGGTGACCCGACCGCGGGAGTTCCGTATCGATTTCCACTTTGAAAGCTGCAACGAAATCGGCGGCGACCTCTGGTCGCTGCACGAGATCGACGACGACCGGCTCGGCATCCTGATCGCCGATTTTTCCGGCCATGGCATCACCGCCGCCATCAATGCGTTTCGCTTCGACGCCCTGGTCTCCCGGCGCACCGCCACCGAGCGCGCCGACCCCGGAGCCATGCTGACCGGGCTCAACGATGAATTGTGCGAGATGCTGCCCTTTGGCCAGTATTGCACTGCTTTTTATGGCGTGCTCGACCGCGGGGAACGCACGCTGTGTTACGCCAGCGCCGCCCAACCCAACCCGTTCATCACCGACCTTGCGGGGGCAATTGCGACCCTGGATGGCAGCGGCCCCTTTCTTGGCTGCTGGCCCGGCGAAGCCTATGACAACCGGAAACAGCCGCTTGGGGCTGAGGGATTCCTGTTTCTGTACAGCGACGTCCTGACCGAGTCCCCTGATCGGAACGGTGTCGTGCTTGAGGAACGGGGTCTCGAAGCCCTGGTACGGGACGCCGCACGGAGCGAGGCTCCGCTTAAGACCCTCCTGGATCGCTTCGCCGCTCCCCGCCGTCATCCCTATCACGACGACCTGACCGCGGTGTGGGTCGCCTGGCCGTAACCTCTTGCCCCCCCCCGAGCGGAGACGCACGTCCCCCACCGCCCGGACAGTCGATCGGGAGAGGATTTCGGGCGCCGATTCTCTGTCGGGCCGAGTCATACCGGCGAGCGTAAGGGATGAGCCATTCGAATGAGATGTGTCGATAAAATCGACGGTTGTAACGGAAAACGAATTCATCTAGATACGTATTGATGTGGTTGCTGCGCAGGCCGTGATACGTACCGAGTGCCCAGCGTTTTAACAATGCAAATGCACGATGGGTCCAAGGTAAGACGATGTGGGCGGCCATCTTTCCTACGACGCGAGGATCATGTCTGTAGTCGCTGGATAGTCCGGGAAACGAAGCGTGACCATCGGTAATTAGCGTCGCTCCTGGCTTGACATTTGCCCTCACAAACGCCTCGATTGACTCTGTCGTATTATCTGCTATCTCGGCCAACCGTAGTACTACAGTTGCACTTAGCAT